>NZ_CP159330.1:2725105-3050211 GCF_045055805.1 Christiangramia sp. LLG6405-1
ATCTTCTGTAATTTAAACTGTATTTTATTATCCTTCCCATCTGCATAGGTAATAAACTCACCCTGCTTCAATCTAAAAAATACATCGGCCCTAATTTTAGGAATTTCATTTTCCCCGGTAATGACTCGTGTATCAAAATTTAGATTGTGGCCACTGCTCACGCTCTTGGTCGGATCTTTAATAATCTCAAAAAAGCGTTCGTAATACTTGGCGGTATCCGGGTCATTTACTTTCCCAAAGAACTGATAAGACAGATTGCTTAGTATTGCTTTACTTGCTTTATCACCATACATCATATCGTTCTGGATCTTATCCTGCATCACATAAATGGTGGCAATATCATAACTTCTTAAAGTAGCTGGAATTCGGTGCATATTCAATAATCGTATGGTGGGTGCTTCCTCCATTAGCAGGAAGGATGGATTTGAATTACGTACACTCATTTGCTTGGTTATGGTATGGATAATGGCAGCTATTACCGGAGAATACGAGGATTCAAATTTTGGATTGTTCACTACCGAAATCACCGCTGGGTTTTCGGGGTTATTTATGTTTAGAGGAACGTCATCTGCAGACAGCGCCATAAAAATACTTTGGGTACTGATCCGTTTTAAGGCATTGGCCAGGGTACTCTTTACTCCTGCTGTCTGTCTTTCTGAATCTTTACCGCTAATAAAGGCATCTGCCATCGCTCTGGACGTTCTGTTCGAGTCCAGAAAAGCTATAAGGCTCTCTGTATCCAGAAATTGATATATCGCTATTAAATGGGGTAAGGTGCAGTACTGTGGATAGGATGTTTTCAATTTCCAGATCATCCCTCCTATTAAACCTTCTGCAGCATCATTAAAGAATTTTGTGGTTCCGCTGGTGCCGGTTTCTTTTTGCTCTAATAGATTTTCAATGAGGACTCTGGAAATTTCATTGACGCTCTCTTCATTTTCCATATAACGTGGAGCAATTGGATTGACGCGGTGGATGATCTTATCAAAGGAGATTATTTTAAAAGGAACATCCAAATTCCTAAAAAGCGGATAGGCCATCTCGGTAAGTTCAAAATCCTTATAATCATGGATCACCCCACAGAAATTGTACTGCTGAAAATGTTTTAAAAAACTATAAACCACACTTTCCGTTTTCCCACTACCGGCAGAACCGATGATGGAGGCACCGCGTTTGATATTTCCAATTTTAAAGTCTTTCCCACTGGTTTTAAAATTTACCTGGTACATCCTGGCAATCTTATCTTTATTTTCAGTGGAATGGCAAAAAACATAGAAAACCGTATTGATTAATAATAACGGACAGCCTATATATAGTACTTTTTCAATTAGCTGTTCCGGGTAAAAGAAATAGACCAGAAACCCTGAAAGCAGTAAAGTATTGATCCAAAAGGCATATCTGGATACACGGTATAATCCATAGAAAAGCAAACTGCTTGAGGCGATTATTGATACGATTTTTATGATGCTGAATTCTTCCATAACTTTTTATTTAAATTCCAATAGAGCTTGATTTAATTGCTATATCCACTCCCCTTCTCAACCGGTTAAAAACTTTTAAAGCCAACTGGACTTTATTTGTTGGAATGTCTGGCATTAAAGGCATCCCGGATTCCTTTAATATTTTCATGGCAATTGCTTTTTCATTGGTTGGGAGTTTCATCAATGTTGAAAAATAGCTATTAGGATTTCGGATAAACTCCTTCCGGGCAGTATAGGTTTCCACAAAATTACGTTGGTACCCAAAGTTTTTATCGAATGTTTTTTCAGCTTTCCCAAAGAACTTATCACGGTCAAAGCCCCGTTTTACCATTTTCCCATTTAGCTCGACCTTCGATGCTTTGTATTTGCTACCAGGAGATAAGCTGTATTTATTCGAAGCATCCTTACGGCTCACTATAATATGAATATGGCTTTGGTTCCCTTCTTTGGCCATTCCCTGTACGATTCGTTGTCCATTTTGTTTATGGGGAGCTGCTTTTTCCAGTTTAGAGATTTCCCGTTTCATCAGGGCAATATTTCCAGGTTGTTCTCCACGCTCGACTTTTTTAATATCACTTTTAAGCTGAAGTATTTTTGCAGCAAAGGGCTGATTTTCCTGTACCTGTTTATCGGTGCCTTTAAAAAAGCGTTGATGTTCAATTTTCGCGTAGTATTTAATATCATCAATATTGACTAGTCTGCCATTGAGTTCACGATTAAAAGCAGCCACATAATCTTTCATCACTTCCTGGGTATATTTTTTTAGATCTTCGCTGTTGTTTTTCAACCTGTTCAATTCATATTTGGAAGGACTAATTGTAATGGAATAAAACCTGGGTTCCTTCTTTTCCAGTTTAGCTGTATTGGCATCAATTTCCCGCACAACCTCCTCTGCTGAAATTCCGTCCCCATACTGATTAAAAAAGTACTCCTTATCCTCTCGATCCAATCCCTGGTTTTCTTTTTCCAGGTAGTCCACGAAGTCGGCTGAACCCTGAGAATAATTCCCCCCTAATTTTTGAGCTGTAATGGTGATATACATCCTTATTATTTTATGTATCCTTATTAATGCGTTCTTGATATTTGGGTTGGTTTTCTTGAGAATTTTTCTTCTCCAGAATCAGAGGTTCTTTTTTTGTTGCTGACTCCTCAAATAAGGATTGAAGCATTGCTACGGTAGGTTTGGTTTGTCCTTTCTCAATATCTTTTAAGATAGCGATGACTCCATTGATCCTTTTTTTGATCAGGTTCTCCAGGGTTTGCATTTTTGGGCCCATAGATTCCGTGGGAGAAATTCCATTGTCTTCAAAAAACTCCAGCATTAAAAGCAAGGTCATAGATTTTGACAAAGAAAGCTTTTTACAATACCTGTTGAATTTCTTTGCCACGGAAGCCTTCAGGCTTACGCTCTCAAACCGTTCTTTTTCATATCCTTTATCCATTTTTCCGTGAAAATTTTGCTGAATTTACCGGGCTGAGAAGTCTTTTCCGTGAAAAAATGACTTCCAGACGCTCATAACCAACCTTAATTTTATTTTAAACAATTGATTTTCAATCGATTAAAATATAAAGTCAGATATATAACGCGGCTTTGCCCGTTATCCTCTTGCTATTCCTTTTCGTCCCGCCAGGCGGGACAAAAATCTCATACAAATTGGACCAATGTCCATTTGCATTTTGAGGAATAAAATTCCATTATGTAAAAAATTATGATTGGTAAGGATATCAGCGAAAGTCAAAAATTGGGATACCTTACATAAAATTATGTGCTGAAGTTCAGCTATTTAAATATACTATATTTTTTTCAAAAGGAAATTAATATGCTATAGAATGAAAAAAATATTTAATTTTATTATTCATATAATTCCATACTTGGAAAGAAAAAAAGAAAGGTTTAGATAACAGCGAATTTTCCTTTTCTAAAATTTTAGACTACCGGTAACTAATAAAAATTTGAGGGGTAGAATAAAAAAATACCCCTAAAGTTTTTAGAGGTATTTTATAAGGGATTAAAAAATAGTTTACAGGATACCTTCATCCGCAAAGCTTACATAATCACCATCTGGTGTTAGTATTAAATGATCCAGGACTTTAATATCTAGCATTTCCGCCGCTTTGGTAATTTTTTCAGTCAGGCGTTTATCTGCTTCGCTCGGTTTTAAAGTCCCTGACGGATGATTATGAGCAAGGATCACAGAACAGCTAAGGCTCTTGAGAATAACCGCAAACAAGATTCGTAAGTCTACGAGTGTCCCCGTAATTCCACCGGTGGAAACTTCAAAAATGCCTTTCACTTTATTTGCGTTATTTAGCAGCATTACTTTAAAAGTTTCCTGCAAGCCTATCTGGTCTTTGTTCCAGGTATTGTATAATAGTTCAGCAGCATTAACGGAAGAACTTATTTTAGGCGCCTGAGAGATCTTAAAATTCCCCTGATATTTTATCGATATTTCATTAACTTTAGTTTTCATGATTAATCATTTTAAAGAGTTTTCAATGAAAAGAGGGCGTTACCGTGAGCAAGTACCCGCCCTCTTTTAATTAACTACTGCTGGCTTTCCGCCTTAGCAGTTCCATTGCCTAAAAGAAGAATTTCACTGGCTATCACTTCAGTAACATATCGCTTCTCTCCTTCTTTGGACTCATAGGATCGAGTTGTCAATTTGCCTTCAATGGCAATTTCTTTTCCGGTGCCAACATAATTCTCTACGATTTCAGCGGTTTTCCCCCATGTCACAATATTGTGCCATTGCGTATCCTGTACTTTTTCTCCTTTTGAATTTTTATAAAATTCATTGGTTGCAATTGAAAAGTTGGCTACTTTCTTACCACTTTCAAGATTTCTGATTTCCGGGATTTGTCCCACATTTCCGATTAATTGAACTTTGTTTCTAAGCGTACTCATAATTAAAAGATTTAAAAATTAATAATTGATTTACTTATTATATCCGGGGCGTTTTCCTGTTTTTGATTTTTTTTACTTCGCTTCCGGGTATGTTGTTTTGAAATGATTTCATGAGATTTTTATTTGATTTACTTCCTATAGAGCCGTGTGCTGTTACCTTTTTTGATGCTGATACATTTTCAAGAGTTAGAATTAGGGAAGACTTATAAAAAGGAGTATGCGACTGGCTTATGCAGTCTGGACTAACTTCTAAATATTGGTATTTTGCATTACAAAAAAGGTAGGGACAGCAACGGCCAGGAAGGAAATGGAAATGCTGAAATTAAAAAACAACCGGAAGCGAAGTAAATGAATAAATGGAATTCCTATTAAGCGGGCGTCCTTTGTTACTTAGTTTATAGAATAAGGCTATAAGATTAGCACAACTTATTATTTATCGAATACATCAAGAGAAAAAATGAAAAGGATGCTCAAGATATTCTTAAGAAAGCTCTTTACCCAAAATGGAGTATTTAGCGAAATGAAGCGGTAATGTGCTGACTGCTATACAACTCATAGATAATGGTCATAATCTCTTAAATGTATAAAGCAGAATATGTTAATAACATTATTTAAGCAGTTGCTTAAATACTTATTTTATTATACCTTTGAAATCTAAATAATAGATTGACCATGGAAATTACCTGTACAAGAGCTCAAGCTGATCATCAACAACTTCTTAATTGTAAAAACACTTTGGAAAGAATGGATGATAATTTTCAAGATATGACCAAACTACTATCGATTGCTGGTAGCGAGGTACGCTTAAAAATTTTATTCCTCTTGAACATGGAAGACGAATTATGCCCTTGTGATATTGCTGATATTTTAGAAATGAGTGTACCTGCAATATCCCAACACATCCGTAAAATTAAAGATGCAGGTTTTATCTCCTCCAGAAGAGATGGGCAAACATTGTATTATTCATTAGTGAAGGATAAAACAGCTGTACTTGATGCTGTTTTCACTACTATCAAAATGGTTAAAAAAACTGCCTAAAATGAAAACTTCCAAAAAATCAAACAGTCCGGCATATTTGAGCATAGTTACTGCGATAACTGCTTCCGTATGTTGTATTACTCCCCTTTTGGCAATTTTAGCAGGTAGTAGTGGACTTGTCACCACATTTTCCTGGATAGAACCTTTTCGTCCCTATTTGGTTGCACTTACTATAGGAATTCTTGGTTTGGCCTGGTATTTAAAATTGAAACCGAAAACACAAGCAGAAATAGATTGTGCCTGTGACAAAGAAGCAAAACCATCATTTTGGCAGTCCAAAAATTTTCTGTTCATAGTTACAGTATTTGCCGGATTGATGCTGACTTTCCCTTCTTATTCCAATATATTTTATTCACAGCCCAGCAAGGATATAGTGTATGTTTCTCAATCAAACATAATAAAGCACACTTTTGAAGTTAAGGGAATGACCTGTGCAGGATGTGAAGCCCACGTAGAAAGCGAGGTAAGTAACCTAGATGGCATTTTATCAGTAAAAGCGAGTTACGAAAATGCCAATACCGTTGTGGAATATGAGAAAACTAAAGTTGATTTGGTCGCAATTCGAGAAGCAATAAATAAAACTGGCTATAAAGTAATCGATACAGAAAATAAAGAAGAGAAATAGATGAAAAAATATGATGTATTTGTAATAGGTTCCGGTATGTCAGGTATGACCGTTGCTAATAAATGTGCCTCCAAAGGCCTTAAGCTGGGCATTACCGATGAACTTCCCTACGGTGGAACCTGTGCCTTAAGAGGCTGTGATCCTAAAAAGGTGATTATAGGAGCAACTGAAGTACGTGATTTTGCCCATAGGCTTAAAGGAAATGGAATAGATACCGTGCCTGAAGTCAATTGGGAAGATATTATGGCTTTTAAGCAATCTTTTGTGGATGCCATGCCTCCTAAAATTGAAAAAGGATATAAGAATAAAGACATGGATACCTATCACACTTCAGCTAAATTTTTATCTGATAACACCTTGCAGGTAGGAGATGAAGTTATTGAAGCTGATAAATTCGTAATCGCAACAGGAGCAAAACCCCGGGTACTGGATTTTGAAGGTGGTAATTTTGCCCTTTCGAGTACAGATTTTCTTAATTTGGAGGAATTGCCCAATTCCCTGCTCTTTATCGGTGGTGGCTACATTGCCTTTGAATTTGCCCATATAGCTGCGCGGGCCGGTGCCGATGTAACCATATTACATCGTGGAGAATTTCCTTTGGAAAACTTTGATCAGGACATTGTACAACATCTTGTGGATGCAACCCAAAACCTGGGAGTTAAACTGGTTTTGGAAACCGAAGTTTCTAAAATTAAAAAGAAAGAAGACCATTATGTAGTAGTAGGAAAATCAAATGGTAAAGAGGTCAATTATAAGACTGACTCTGTCTTTAACTCGGCCGGTCGTCCTCCCGCCATATTTGATTTAGATTTGGAAAAAGCAGGGATATCTTTTTCAAAAAAAGGAATCACGGTCAACGATTACCTCCAAAGCACCTCTAATCCTAATATTTATGCAGCGGGAGATTCAGCAGATTCTAAAAGCTTGCCCCTTACCCCTGTTGCGGTGATGGAAGGGCATATCGTGGCATCAAACATCATCAAAGGGAACAAGAAAAAAGTTAATTATCCACCAATGCCTTCCGTAGTTTTTACTTTACCTACCCTGGCATCAGTAGGATTAACCGAAGCAGAAGCCAAATCAAAACAGATAGAATATCAGGTCAATTATAACCATGCGGAAAGCTGGTTCAATGCAAAAAGACTGAATGTTAAAGAATATGCTTATAAAACGATTATTGATAAAGAGAATCAGACTATTCTTGGGGCACATTTAATAGGTCCTAACACAGAGGAAACCATCAATTTATTCGCCATGGCGATAAAAACCAAAATGAAAATCAATGAGTTAAGGACGATGATCTTTACGTATCCAACTTTGTCATCGGATATTCCTCATATGCTCTAAACAAAAATAATAGATTATGAAAATACAGCTAGTATCTACCATTACGTGTCCTGATTGCGGACATACGAAAGAAGAAGAAATGCCTACAACCGCCTGTCAGTTTTTTTACCAATGTGAAAATTGCAGTCAATTATTGAAACCAAAGGAAGGTGATTGCTGCGTTTATTGTTCTTATGGTACTGTTGCCTGTCCACCCATTCAGGAAGGAACAAATTGCTGCTAAAAATGAAAAGCGGACTCTATATCGAGCCCGCCAATTTTTTTTTAAAATTTTAGAAGTCGATTAATCTTTCCTCGTAACTAATTCATACACACAAGGTATTACTACCAGGTTCAGTACCGTTGCTGAAAGCAATCCACCCAGGATTACAACAGCCATTGGGCTTTGGATCTCACTTCCCGGTTCGCCTCCTTTTAAGGCAAGTGGAATAAGTGCTAATCCAGTTGTAAACGCTGTCATTAAAATTGGATTTAATCTGTCGAGCGCACCAGATTTAATGAGCTCATATCCTCTAAGGCCTTCCTTCCGCAGATCTTCATATCTCGAAACCAGCAAGATTCCATTTCGTGTCGCGATCCCAAATAAACTGATAAAACCTATCGTGGAAGCTATACTTACAATTCCTGAAGTAAAGTATACGATTAAGATTCCACCAATCAAAGCCAGGGGTAAATTGATAAGCACAACAAAAGCGAGTTTCACATTGTTGAATTCAAAATACAATAAGAGAAAGATCACGAAGATTGCAATAATTGCAGTGATCAACAGCATTTGTGAAGCTCTCGATTCACTTTCAAATTGCCCACCGTATTGTACCCTATAGCCTTCGGGAATATTCACCGAAGAATTCACGGTTTCTTGAATTTCTTCTACCGCACTTCTCAAATCCCGACCCTGCACATTCGCAGCAACCACGATCTTCCTTTGCACATCTTCCCGGCTAATGGTATTCGGACTGCTTACGGACGAAACATTAGCGAGCTGTTCCAATGGAACCTGTGAACCATTTGGCAATCCAATCAAAGCGGTTTTGATTTTCTCAATGCTGTTTCTCACATCCTCCTTATAACGAACCACCAGGTCAAAATACTTCTGACCTTCATAAATTTCACCCACTTCGTGACCGGCAAAGGCGATATCTACCTGCTCCATTAACTGTCCTACGGTCATTCCATAAGCTGAAAGGATCTGTCGTTTTGGGCTTATCTTGATCTGTGGTACTTCGATCTGCTGATCAACAGCTACATCGGCAAGCCCATCGATAGGAGTAATATTCTCCTCCACGTTTTTACCTATTTCATATAGCTGCTGAAGATCGGGTCCAAAGATCTTAATCGCGATATTGGCTCTCGTACCTGAAAGCATATGATCGATACGGTGAGCAATGGGCTGCCCCAGCGTAATATTAACCCCTGGAACGATACTTAATTTCTCCCGTACCTCTTCAAAAAACTCCTCCTTCGATTTATCTTTCAGGGTGAATGGTACATCGATCTCGGCGGCATTTACTCCCTGGGCATGCTCGTCCAGTTCAGCTCTACCGGTCCTTCTGGTAACCACATCCACTTCAGGCATTTCAAACAATAATTGCTCTACCTGGTTTCCAGTCTTATTACTTTCTTCCAAAGACATAGATGGAGGCCCCACCACACTTATCACTAGTGATCCCTCGTTGAATTCAGGAAGAAAACTTCTTCCTAATTGCGTAAATAAAGCAATACTCAGTAAAAAAGCAACCACTGTTACCGCGATCACGGTTTTAGGGATCTTTAAGGCTCGATTTAGAATATCGGCGTAAGCCTTCTGTAACCATCTTTCCACTTTTGTTCCTTCGGACTGCTTTTTCAGCATTTTCTCCTTTTTCAGAAGATAGCTACACAGCACCGGAGTAACTGTTACCGCTACAATCAGCGACGTCAATACTGAAGTGATAAAAGCAATTCCCAGAGGTTTCAGCAATCGGCCTTCCATTCCGCCAAGGAAAAACAGCGGCACAAAAGAGACGATAATGATAAGGGTTGCTATGATGATGGAACTTCTAATTTCCACCGATGCATCCCTTACCACGGTGATCACCGACTGCCTTTCAGCTTTAGGTTTTCGAATATTCTCACGCAGGCGTTTATAAACATTCTCCACATCAATAATAGCATCATCTACCAGTGCTCCAATTGCAATTGCCATTCCACCCAAACTCATGGTATTGATGGTATAGCCCAGCATTTTTAATACGATAATCGATACCAGTAACGAAATTGGGATCGCCAGTAGTGAAATTAGGGTGGTACGCCAGTTCATCAGGAATATGAATAACACGATGACCACGAAAAAGGCACCTTCCAGCAGGGTCATATTCAGGTTACTGATGGAAGCATCAATAAAGTCTGCCTGTCGGAAGATCTGACTTTTGATCTCCACGCTTTCAGGGAGACTTGTTTCCAGTTCGGCAATGGCCTCATCCAGTCTTTCCGTGAGTTCCAGCGTATTGACATCGGGCTGCTTGGAAATTGTCAAAATTACCGCAGGTTCCGCATTCAGGGAGCCATCCCCGATCTTATCGGCAGCGCCTATCTGTACTTCCGCAATATCCTTTATTTTAATACTCTGACCGTTTACCTGTTTTACCACAGCTTCCTCCAGATCATCTATCGCATAAGCTCTACCACTTCCTTTGATGATGTATTGATTTCCGTATTGATTCAGAAAACCACCGGGAGCATTCGTATTTGCCTCTTTAACCTTCTCGGTTAATTCTTCGAGACTTACATCGTAATATTTCATTTTTCCGGGATCGGCAAAAACCTGGTATTGTTTATAATCTCCTCCAATCACCACCACGTTTGCAATCCCTCCGATGGCTTTGATCCGTGGACGTATCTGCCAGTCAGATAATGTTCTTAGTTCCATTGGGTTCAAACTATCTGAAGTGACTCCCAATAGCATTACTTCTCCCATAATCGAGGAAATGGGTGCCATAGTAGGAGCTCCTATTCCTGTGGGTAGGTTTTCACGAACCATTGGAATACGTTCACTTACGATCTGTCTTGCCTTGTAAATATCAGTACCCCAGTCGAATTCAACCCAAACGATGGAGATCCCGGCGGCTGAGGAAGAACGAATCCTTCTTACATTCGGCGAACCGTTCATCGCGGTTTCGAGCTGATAGGTCACTAGTTTCTCTACCTCTTCACTTTCCATTCCGTGTGCTTCCGTTAGTATGGTCACGGTAGGCGCAGTAAGGTCTGGGAATACATCCACGTTCATAGTACGTGCGAGGTAAAACCCGGTGACGCTCAGTACCACAGCCGCCAGAAGAACCAGAAGCCGGTTTTGAAGCGAAATCGATAATATTTTATTTAACATCTAATTTCTATTTCTTTATTAATGATCATGACCGTGTGCGGGTGTTTGTCCAGACATCGAAGCCATCTTAACCTGGTAATTTCCTGTTGTTACGACAACCTCTCCGACATCAAGTCCGCTAAGTACCTGTGCGTTCTTTCCGTTTCGTTTCCCGATCTTCACAGCTCTTCTCTCGAAACTTTCACCCCCGGTTTGTACGATCACAGAAAAATTACCGTAATCTTCCAGTAATGCAGCTTCAGGCACCACAATTCCGGTTTCAGCCTCTCCAAGAGCGATCTGTACTTCAGTAAAACTGCCTTCAGGCATTTCAACTACATCGTTCACTTTGATATATACCGGGATCATAGGTTTGCGATCCTCTACTTCCTTGCCTACGGAAACGATAGATCCTTCTTCTACTTCACTCCAGGTCCCTTCATCATTTCTGTACCATACACTCGCAATAGCTTCTTTACTTGGATTATGAGAGGCACTTAATTGCGTTTTAAGCAAACGTGATTTGTCAGTTCCAATTCTAACAAGATTAGCTCCCTGTTCTACGTAATCCCCGTTTGAGGTGCTTATGGATTTTATAAATCCGCCAAAAGGAGCCCTGATCTGCTTCCCGCCAGCTCCGTAATTGGAGGCAAGTGCACGGTAATTAGATTCGGCTACCCGAAAGTCGCTTTCCACCCTTTCAAATTCCGCTTTGGGCACAATTTTATCCTCATAAAGTTGCTTTTTTCGTTCATATTCAGCTTTCGCTTGATCGTACCTGGCTTTGGCCTGAGCGATTTCTGCCTGGATATTATTGGAAGAAAGTCCTTCGCTGCTCAAAGTCATCAACAGCTGACCTTTTTTCACCTCGGTACCTTCCGTTAAGTTATCTAAAGCAAAATTCACCATTCCATTAGCTCCTGCTGCAAGGGACTTATATGTTCCCGGAGCGGCTTGCCATACTCCTGATGTATGCACAATGTCATAAACTTCACCATCTGTAACAGGCTCGGTTTGAAAATCGATCTTCCAGGCCTGTTCCTTTAAAAAGCTAATGCGAGCATCTTCTGCTTCCGTTACATTTTCTGATGCTTCTTCAGTCGAGCCATACACCTGAACGTCTTTTATCACGATCCTGTCTGAATACTCAGGAGTTTTCAGATCAAAAACCAGGTCGTAAGTCCCAGGTCTTTTTGGCTGTAAAGCGGGTGAAAAAATTCCGGGTGAAGACGGCGATTCCACCTTATGCCGAATTCCGCTATCTCCTTGAATAAGGCTCACTGTAACCGAGCCCTTTCGAATCGGCTGGTGTTTATCCAGAACAGTAAAATGGGCGGCAAATTTGCTGGTTTTTCCTTCCACTAAAGCCGGAAATTCAACGAAAAGCTCCGTCTGGTCTGTCCAGATGGTTTTGCTGATCGCGGGAACTTCTGAGCCTACGTGATTTCCTTCTGCATCGTGCGCATGGCCTTCCTCCTCGTTATTTCCGCAGGAAAAAAGGAAAAGCGAGATACATACTATATAAATATATTTCATGTCTAATATTGTTTTTTAATGATCCTCATGTTCCGTCCCATCATCATGCGAATGATGATCAGACTCTTCATGCATATCGAGTGAATCTTCACCAACTTTGAATTCTTCCTGTTCCATATGACTACCATCTTCATTATGTGGATGACCATGCTCTTCCTCTTCCGGGGCATGATCTTCAGTTCCTTCTGCATGTTCATGTCCATGATCTTCTTTTGCTGTATCTCTACAAGCTGAAAAACCAAATACTAATATTGCTGCGAAAAATAAATTCTTGAAATTCATATTATTTAATTATAATTGATGTTTTAAAAGTGTTGCTTTAAGCTGAAGGAGTTCTTTTTCCATCTCCAGCATATTGTTAAAAGCCTGCCGGTAGAACTCCACTTCCCGGTAATAATCCAGAAATGAAAATTCCCCCAGCTCGTAGGCTTTAAATAAAAGTTCTTCGGAATTCAGATCCTGAAAAGTTTGCTGATATTCCTCATACTTTCTCTTTAGCAACTTATATTGCTGATAGTCTTCCTGAAAACGGGTGTATAGTTCAGCCGTTTCAACGCCAGTGTTCGCTTGGTTATATTCCAAATTTGCCTCTGCGGCTTTTACTTTATTCTTACTGTTCCAAAGAGGGATGGAGATTCCGCCTAGAAATCCTGAATAATTACTGGAATTCACTCCCTGGTAATTATACCCAATGCTTAGGTCTGGAAGAATCTTATTCTTTTCCAGTTTTACCTGCTGCTGGGCAAGATTTTCTCGAGCTTTTAACTGCTGAATTTTGGCATCTTCGGAAAGTTTTTCTTCCCAAAGCGTCTGCATTTCGGCCAATTCAGGATCTGCGAAAAATTGGACCTCTTCAGCCTCAATTGTATTTCCACCGTTCAATTTCTGAAGTTCTAGAAGTGTGTTCCTGATCCTGATGTTAATCTGATCCAGTTCAAACTGCTCCTGTAACCAGGCTACTTTGGCTTTATTCAATTCCAGGATACCAATCTGTTCTGCATCGAATAAACGCTGAATTTGATCATACACCTGTTTGGCCTGCTCCACTCTTTTTTCCTCCAGCTTTTTTCGTTTCTGCAGGGTCTGCAGTTCTAGAAGCTGTTCCTTGGCATTCAGTAATACTTCTTCACGTAGCTTTTCATACTCTAGTTCCTGCAATTCCTTTTGCTTTTCAATACGCTTACTTCGCGCTCCATAAACTGTAGGAAACTCAAATTGCTGAGAAACCTGGTATTCAGTATAATCACCAGTTTGATGCTCGCCGAAAGGAAGATAAAAGGCTGAAACCTGTGGATCCTGTAGATTATTTTCTGTCTTATTCCCAAGGTTAAGACTTGCCATATAAGACTGATATGCCTTGAGTTGCCTGTTATTCTGGCTAATCTGCTCCAAAATACCGTCCATGCTGGTATCCTGGGCAAATGAGCCTATGGAGATTAGTATTCCGCATACAGCGGAAACTATATTTCTGTACATAAATTTTGATTTTAGTTTAATCTATACGATAAGGTCAGCCAGCTATTTTAAATAGTGGCCTGACTAGTTGATCAAACTAAGTCGGGAGGTCCCCGAAGTGAGAGTAAGGATAAATAAGGATTGAAATATTCATTTGGAGGCTGATAAATTTCAAAATTTTCTGAATCCTGATCAGCTAAAATCCAATTCCCTAAATAGTTTTTGTTTGAAGTTTTCTTTTTGGCTTCTGTCTTTTGTGCCCTGACGTCCTCGGTATATTCCTTAATTACCGGAATTTCATTGGAAGCACTCGTATGAGAATGAATAGCCAGCAAATAAGACAAGAATCCGCCCTGCTTATCTTCCTGCTTCTTTTTGTGGTGATGAGCTTCACCGGAATGATGATGTGCAACCTCGTTATTCTCCTCTTGATGTTCATGGTGTGCATGCGGTATGACCTGATGAAAAGACATCAGCATAAAAACGCCAAGAAGAAATAGGGACTTTATTTGATTTTTTGTTTGCACTGATTACAAAAGTAATAATTTATCACAGAGATTTGAGGAAAAATAGTATAAACCATAAGAACCTTAGCTCTTATGGTTTATACTTCAACTAATTAACTTACTGACTACTTAGAGTTCTATACTCAAATAACCTTTCTTCTGCAGCTGAAAATCATGTAAAATACCATTGTCCACAACTTCAAGTTCTTCGGGAATATCTTCCTTATTAACTTTGAACTTTTTCAAAGAAAAGCCGCAAACCACTATTTTCACGTGAGCTTTTTCAGCTTTTTCAATAAAGTCCATCATCACTTCTTTGTTTGTAAGTTCCTCTACGGTTTTTCCACAGATAATCGCTTGGAAATCCCCGAAACTCTTCCCATCTTCTTCCGCCAGCGCTTCAGCGGTTAAAATAATTGGCTGAAGTTGGGGGATCTTTTTCGTAAGCACCACATAATTATGTGAATGATCCTCTTGTTTGGATGTTTGTGCATTTAGAGCATTCGAAAATGTGAGTGTTAAAAGAAATACTCCTAGAATTAGCTTTTTCATAATTATTGTTTTTTAAATGTTTGAATATCGTTTAATATAAAAAATAGAAGTCCTCCTAATATGGCTATATTTTTAAATAGAGGACCTAAAGTGTGAATCTGTCCTACCTGGACAGTTAAAGTAATTGGTATTATCACTGACGCCAGAACTATTGCCGCCAATCGGGTTTTATAGCCGATAAGTAGGCAAAATCCGGCGATCATCATAACAATTCCCGATATGATCACTAAATATTCAGGATTACCAAAGAAGTAGGCAATGCCTTTAAACCTTGCCTGGTCAATTCGATTTAGCGTTTTTTCCAGATTCAAAATATGGTTAAAACTCGCCACTAAAAATATTCCGCTAAGTAAAATGCGAAATAGCTGTACCGATCTATAGGATACAGAAATAGTTGCTTTCATATAATTCAATAAAATTCGTGAATAAATAAGCCTGAAAAATATAATTTTCCAAACCATCTTAATGCTAAGACATTATTGAATATTTTGGAGGGGGATATAATTTTCTGGGATGTATGCTTATAACCAATGGCCTTACATATACAAATTCCCTAAAATCCAAATCCCTGATTTCAGGAATTTCTTTTTCTGCAATAAGCTGATAATTATTAGAACAGGTCCTAGCCAGTTTTAGTAACTGAACCGGAGAAGAGGATTTAAAATGTTCACCTGTTTCCTTAATATCATTATTTTTCTTTTCACAGAGAGGATTTAAAACTACAACCCTATCAGTACTGAGTAAAAAACTAAAGATATCAGTATCTAAGGTGATCAATTTTCCCAAAAAAACCATTACCAGAAATATCGCTATGTATTCTTTTCCATGCATATTTAGTGTCCAAATATAAAAGATTTGATTGCTCCTCCATGTAACCTTTGTTACACTGGGAAATTCCTCGATTGTATGTAACCATCGTTGCATTAATATTACTGAAGAATTTGAAAAAGTAACGGATGAACTGGAAAAAGAAGGTCTTGGGGTATTAACTGAAATAAATATCACCGAAACCCTTAAGAAAAAATTGCTGCCTCATTTAGCTAATGTAATAAAGTTAAATCCAAAACACTTGTATTAAGTAATATTCAGATAATATATTAATCTAAGAATTGTAGAGCTTTTAAGTTTCAGGATCTCTTCTAAAAATTTTAATTAAATTAAATATCATTACACAAAAAACGACCCATATAAACCCTGCAATGAACCCACCAAATACGTCTGAAGGATAATGTACTCCAAGATAAATCCGGCTTAATCCAATCCCGAGGATCAAAAATGCGAAGATTGTGATCAGAAAAAATTTAATGAATTTATTTATCGGTAAATTGAAGATGAGATATATTATAAATCCATAGAATGCCATCGCCATAGTAGCATGGCCACTAGGAAAACTAAGCGTTTCTACTTTAACCAGATGTTCTGAAACAGGTCTAGCTCTATCTATTGTTTTTTTTAAAAGTAAATTAGAACCCAGAGCAAGAATCATTACCAAGACACTTTGAGCTACATATTTCCAACTTTTTAAAATCCAATAAAAGAAAATAGCACTTAAACTAAACATAATCACATATCCAAGTGTATCCCCAAAATTGGTTATAAATGTAAAAACAGTAGTTATTGCAGGAGATCGAAAATCTATAAAAAAATTAGTGACTGCGGTATCATAATTCGCTAAAACATCAGATTTTAAAAATTCAGTAAGCTCTATAAATAATTTGATCCCCCCTATTACAATGATAGCAGTAATTAAAGTAGTTATAATATAGGGAAGCTTGTGATCGTATTGTCTAAATTTATTTGAAAGAATTTCTTTTATCTTTCTTAATACGCTAAAAAGTTGTTTTCGCATAGTTCAAAATGAATAAATTATAATTAACGTGCAAATTAGGATTCGAATCTAAAGACAAATTGAATTTTCTATATTTACTTTAATATTTCTTTAGAATCAACCTCTACCTTTATTCCCTTAACTTTTTAATAATGAAATATCTAATTGCCGAGGATGAAAAAGAATTACAGCAATCTATCGCCACTTATTTGAGTCATGAAGCTAATGTGTGTGAAACCGCATCAGATTATCACGAAGCTTCAGAAAAATTAGAACTCTATGAGTACGATATTGTTATCCTGGATATTAACCTAGTTACTGGGAGCGGACTCGATCTACTCAAAAAACTCAAAAAGCTACAAAAAAAATGTGGCGTGATTATTATTTCAGCAAACAGTTCATTAGATAATAAATTAGAAGGATTGGATTTGGGTGCAGATGATTACATCACTAAGCCTTTTCATCTTGCCGAACTAAATTCACGCATAAAAGCAGTCCTAAGACGTGGGCAATTTGGTGGAGATAACACTATAAATTTTCAGGAAATTAAGTTGGACACTATGGCCCGTAGTGCCTATGTAAATGGGAAAGCTATTACACTTACAAGAAAGGAGTATGATCTTCTTTTATTCTTTATCACCAATCAGGGAAGAGTTCTATCAAAAGCAATTATTGCAGAACATCTTTGGGGAGACGATAGTGACTTGTTAGATAATTTTGATTTTATTTATGTGCACATCAATAATTTGAGAAAAAAACTTACTAAAGAAGGAGCAAAATATATCCAAACGGCCTACGGAAGTGGTTATAAATTCATCGCAGATTAAAAATTCAACCCCAAATAAAACAAAACTATTAAGAAAAGCTTCCAAGACTTTTCTAATTACCAGTATTGTGATAATGATACTCTCAGGTATTGTTCTTTTCATATATACCAAATCGCTTTTGGAGAATGAAATTGAAGAAGAGCTCTATTCCAATAAAGACCGGGTAGAGCGTTTGCTGAAAAACAATCCTGATCTCGTGGGAATCCCGCCAATCATGATGGCTGAAAAAACTGAAATTTCAGAAGAAAATGTTCTTATTGACACACTTATTTTTGATCCGCTTCAGGATGAAGTAGAACTTTTCAGGCAATTATCTGGTACCAGGAATATTAATGGTCAAGAGTATAAAATAACGGTCCGGGCAATGGTTATTGAATCTGAAGATATTCTTTCTGCAATTGTCCTCACATTCCTGTCAATAATTTTCCTAGCTTTTATTTTCCTTTTTTATCTGAATAAATCCCGTAATGAAAAACTATGGCAACCATTTTTTGTGAATTTGGAACGCTTAAAAAGTTTCTCTTTAAAGTCTGATAAACCTTTAGAACTTAATGATTCAGATATTGTTGAGTTTGATGAACTGAACAAGCAAATGCTGGCATTAACTTCAAAAGTTCAGGCCGACTATCGAAATTTAAAACAATTTACCGAGGATGTCTCTCATGAAATGCAGACACCACTTGCAATTATGCAAGCTAAAATAGAAACGCTCTTTGATCAACAAAATATAAACGAAAAACAATATGAGCAGCTTAGCTCACTTCAGTTTGATATACAAAGACTTAAACAACTGAACAATCGGTTGATATTACTTGCCAAAATTGATAATAATCAGTTTACCGCAGATGAGAATATTTCGATAAATGAAACTCTTAAACAGTCAATTGATAATTTTACTGAGATCACTCAGACCAGGATAGCCCTTAATGGAAAGGATGAAATAACCGCTATTATGGACAAAGCGCTCGCTTCTATACTATTTAATAATCTATTGACCAATGCTATAAAACACAATTTTGGAAACCAGCCTATCAGTGTGGTTATCAAAAAGAACCATGTTCAAGTTATCAACGCCGGAACTGATGGCCTAAGTAATCCAGAATATATTTTTGATCGTTTTTACAAAGAAAGTAAAAAACCAGATTCCACAGGTCTGGGTCTTTCCATAGTGAAGAAGATTTGTGACTTTTATGGGTTTTTACCTTCCTATAGATTTCATGAAAGCAGTAAAAAACATATTTTCCAGATTGAATTTGATACTTGAAATTTTTTAAGTCTAAAACTTTAAATTTCCTTTAGATCGCACCACTACTTTCACGCAAAATTCAACTGATGAAAGTATGCCTGAAGAAAGAAACTCTTCTTTTATTTTTCTTATTTATTTCAACCATTGCCGTAGGCCAGGGTATTACTGTTACAGGCCAGGTAATAGAACAAGATACGCAGGAAACACTCCCTTTTGTTACCGTATCTATTTTTGATGCAACTAGTCTAAACATAGTAACAGGTACCGTAACCAATGAATCTGGCCAGTTTACGGTAGAACTGCCTACCGGAAATTATCTACTGAAAATATCATTTGTAGGTTTTGAAACGCTAGAAAGAAAAATAACTGCCGGTGGACTTAACCCTATTTTTGATTTGGGAAAAATTGAGCTTGCCGCTTCTTCAGAATCGCTGGATGAAGTAGCTATTGTTGCAAAACGAACAACAGTCTCTTCAGATCTTGACAAAAAATCTTTTAGCCTTGATGATAATGTAGCACAATCTGGCGGATCTGTACTAGATGCCATGAAAACTATGCCTGGAGTAACTTTTGACCAGGAAGGAAAAGTGGTGCTTCGCGGAAGTGATAAAGTAGTGGTGCTCATTGATGGAAAACAGTCCAGTTTAACCGGGTTTGGTAATCAAAAAGGCCTTTCTAATATTCCCGCGGCTAATATTGAACGTATCGAAATCATCAATAATCCATCGACAAAGTATGACGCCAATGGATTTGCGGGAATCGTCAATATCATTTATAAGGAGGAAAAGCAAAAAGGGCTTAATGGTGATTTGGGAGTATCTTCTGGTTTAGGTGTTTTGTCTAAGAGAAAAAAAGACACCCCCACAGATGGCAGCTACTCGATAAACCCCAAACTTATTCCCAGCCTGAATCTTAATTACCGTACCAAAAAACTGAATTATTTTCTGCAAACAGAAATTATTCTACAGGAAGCTTTACCAAATAATGAATTTACTTCTAGATATTATGACGATGGCAGAAACATCATCTCACAAGTTCCGGAAAACCGCAGACAATTTCGAAGCATTATAACCGGAGGTGTTGACTATGAAATTTCAGAAAATGACAACATTACTTTTTCAGGAATGTTTGATCGGGAGAAACACATTGACACTTCTCAAGTGGCATTTATCAATTTAGACAATAATGGGCGTAACCGTTTATATACCTGGAAGGAAGATGAAGTGACCAGTTTTATCAATGCGGCTGTTAATTATGAGCATAAATTTAAGCAACCAGGTCATAAACTCTCCGTAAATGCTCAATATACGCGGGGATTGGAAGATGAAAGTTATTTTTTAAACGATAGTTCTACGGTTCGTATAGGTCGGGACATGACAAATATTAGGGCCATTGAGCATACTAGCAGTTTTTCTACAGATTATGCGAGGGCGCTAAGCAATGGAAGGATAGAATTGGGTGCAAAAGCTCGCTTTAGAAGACTTCCTGTGGATTATACTATAGAACGTGGGAACCAAAGTATTATATATCCCAGTCTGGGCGATTTTTCAGAATGGAGAGAAAATCTTTTTGCTGCCTACGGAAATTACCTGCTGGAAAAAGAAAATTTTGATATAGAAGCTGGCTTAAGGGTAGAACAGACTGATGTTTCCTATCAACTGGACCCAGAAAATATTTATTATGATTCTAACGATAACTATAATTATTTTGAATTTTTTCCCAGTGTACGCTTTACCTATAAGTTGAATAACAGGAATAAGCTTTCCGCTTTTTATAATCGTCGGATCGACCGGCCAGGAGAACCTGAATTGCGCATTTTCCCTAAATATGACGACCCGGAACTGCTTAAAGTGGGAAATCCCTATTTACGACCACAATTTACCAACAGTTTTGAATTGGCGCATCGTTATTCCTGGAGTTCGGGATCCTTATTTTCTGCGATGTATCACCGCGAAATTAATGGGGCATACCAGCGTATTTTCAGTATAGATGACAGTAATCCACAATACGATATTGTAAATAGAATTTATCAAAATACAGGGCATAGCACCAACACCGGTATTGAATTATTATTAAGTCAGGAAATTGCCGATTATTGGAAACTAAACTCAAGTTTAAATATTTATAGAAATGGTATTGATGATTTTCAGGGAACTTTATTGTTTCCTTTTGAGCGACCATTTTTCATAGAAGAGTCTAAAGATACCGCTGGGGATTTTAAGATAACCAATACGTTTACTTTTCCTTGGGAACTGGAAGCTCAAATTACGGGGCTTTGGTACAGTGCCCGAAACATTCCCCAGGGAGAAGAGCTCGCTCGTTCTTCTATTGATGTAGGTTTTAAAAAATCAATTTGGGATAAAAAAGGTGAGATCACTTTATCTGCATCAGATCTGTTCAACAAATTTGGTTTGAGACAAAAGATCAACGGTCAGGATTTTACGGCTCTGTATGAAAATTATTATGAGACTCAAATTGTAAGACTTGGTTTCAACTATAAATTTTGATATTTGAAACTTAAATTTTTTAATCTTTTAGTAGATATAACTTTTACTTAAAGTTTACTTTAGATTACCTCCTTACATTTCAGTATTAAAGAATACATTAATTTATAAATCAGGGCTTATTGGCTAAAACTACTTTTTAGGTAAGACAATCTTTATTTGAATTAGCCATTATTTAAGGTGCGATACCTGAATAAAAGCCCTGGAAAGGAAGGATCATCCTTACGAACTTGTGCCGAGCGCATTCGAAGTATCGTATTGCAAATCATCCTTCCTTTGTCAGGCACAAAAATCTACTATCCAGAACTTTAAGATTCCATTAGAATTACGTAGTAATTTAATTCCATTATTAAAACAGACTTAAAAATGGAAAAAATCATTTTGAACAAAGTTGCAGAAATAACTGTATTGTTCTGGATTATGAAAATTATCGCTACCACATTGGGCGAAACTTTAGGCGATTATATCGCACAGACTTTAGCACTCGGATATACTTGGGGGATTCTTATTACGCTAATATTTTTTGTTGTGGTATTGGTTATTCAGCTTTATGCTAAGAAGTATATTCCGCTGTACTTTTGGCTTGTAATTATTGCTACCACAACCCTGGGGACCGAAATTTCAGATTTCATGGATAGGAGTCTGGGCCTTGGATATACTTACGGTAGTTTGATTTTATTTACTGGCCTTCTGGCAATACTATTAATATGGTATAGCAACTATAAAAACCTACAAGTCTATCCCATTATTGAGAAAAAAAAGGAACTATTTTTTTGGACGGCCGTACTTTTTTCAAATAGTTTAGGAACGGCCTTTGGCGATTATCTCGGAGATGTGGCGGGACTAAGCTATTTGCAGGGAGCACTTATAACCGCTTCAATTATCGCAGTTGTAATTCTCTTGCACTACTTTACTAAGCTCAACCAGATTTTTCTGTTTTGGATAGCTTTTGTATTTACCAGACCTTTTGGGGCAACCTTCGGTGATTTTCTTACCAAACCTCGGGATAATGGAGGTATGGATTTGGGAACACTACCTGCTTCTTTAATCTCAATTGTGCTGATTTCCATTCTAATTTATATTTCACATAAAAAACATCATCAGAAGATGATGAAGGAATCTCTTTAGATTTGCTTAAAGCCAGCTTGAGATTTGCCCTGTAGATTTACATTATAATTATAAATAATTAGTACATATGAAAAAATTAATTTTAGGGGTAGGAATGGTTGTAGTGGCAATGACTACCATAGCATTCACTTCAGAAAATAAGGATAAAGTTCCTCAGGTCGTTAAAAACGCTTTTGCAAAAAAATTTCCCACAGCAAAAAAGGTGGACTGGGAAAAAGAAAATGAAACCGAATGGGAAGCTGAATTTAAAATGAACAATGTTGAATATTCAGCTAATTTCTTAGCAAATGGCACTTGGCAGGAAACCGAGCACGAAGTGAAAACCAACGACGTTCCACAGAATATTTTATCCTCGTTAAAGTCAAACTTTCCAGGATATGAGATAGAAGAAGCTGAAATATCTGAAACTTCTAAAGGGTCTTTCTATGAATTTGAAATTGAAAAAGGGAAGATAGAAATGGAAGTTACTCTTGATAGTAGCGGTACTATTATAAAAAAGCAAATGGAAGAAGAGGAAGACAAAGATTAAGTGTTAGTTTTCATAATTGATTGGTTAGTTTGAAATGCTCGATACTATTATTTAGGATCGGGCATTTTCATTGACTTTTAAACCAATCGATCTGTTCCTGCACTCCTTCTTCAAGAAGCACCGTGGGATTATAATTAAGTAAATCTCTTGCTTTAATAATAACTGCTTTCGTACGCAATTGATCGCCACTACGAGCGGGTTTTTCCTTACTCTGAATTTTGGTTTTGAGTAATTTTTCAACAACCTGCATACCTTCCTCTGTAGTGTATTCTTTATCAGTTCCAAGATTAATTATCTGCCCATCACATAGCTTCTCCTTACCTATTACACTTACAATTCCTTCAACAATATCTTTAATATGCGTAAAACTGCGTTTATGAGTGAGGCTACCTAAAAATAAAGGGAACTCTCTCCCATTCAAACCACATTTAATTAACTGACTGAACATTTTATCCGGGCGTTCCCGAGATCCATAAACTGAATATAACCTTAGAGAGCAGGCAGGAAAATTCCCAAGTCGGGAATGGGTCATGGCTATTTGTTCAGCAGCAAGTTTCGTGACCCCATAGTTAGATACCGGTTTTGCCATTTGTTCTTCATCACAATATACATCGGAACCATAAATCGATGAAGTCCCAATATTGATAAATAACTTTAAATTAAGATGTTGATTTGCAAAATCGGTTAAATGATGTGTCGCAATGATGTTATTATTTAGATAATCTTCAAACGTAGAAGTACTTGAGATTCCAGGTTGCGCAGCACAATGAAAAACATAATCAAAATCTCTGGGTAGAATTGTAACTAAAAAATCTACGCAGATATCCAGCTCGATCATAGGAATTCCAAAACTGCGTAATTGGTTGGCATTCTGCCTTTTTAAATGGACGTTATAGTAACCTGAAAAGTTATCCATCCCAATTACTTCATGTCCCATAGAATGCAATTTTTCAGCAAGGTGGGAACCAATAAAACCAGCTGCACCGGTTACTAATATTTTCATTTATATTCATTTGAATTACTTCAAATTAATGAAGAAAAAGCCTTTATCACAAGGCTTTATAACAATAGTTGTGAAAACAGTAAAACTTAAAAATTACTTTAGATTTACAGCGTAGTATTGCAAATTAAGCTAACAATTCCTGCCTAAGAATGCCAAATACACTCACCATAATTGTACCTGTTTACAACGAAGAAAAAAATCTGACCAGAGTAGAAAAAGAATTGCAGTCCTACATCGATCAATGTAAGCTCAAAATCACCGTTTTATTTGTAAATGATGGTTCAAAAGATTCAAGCTTGCAGATTATTAAGCAAATATGTACCCAGAACAAAACTTTCAATTATCTCAATTTTGATAAGAATTATGGATTGAGCGCTGCTATTAAGGCAGGTTTTGATCATGCTGAAAGTTCGCTCGTTGGATATATAGATTCAGATCTTCAAACGAGTCCAAAAGACTTTAATCTTTTATTGGAATATATTGATGATTATGACCTAGTAACAGGAGTACGCTCCAACAGAAAAGATAGTTTAATAAAAAATATGTCCTCTAAAATAGCCAACGGTATTCGTAGAAGCTTTACTCAGGACGGGATGGATGATACCGGGTGCCCGCTCAAGATCATAAAAGCTGATTATGCTAAACGTATCCCCATGTTTCAAGGCTTACACCGCTTTTTACCAGCAATGATTCTGCTTCAAAATGGAACGGTAAAACAGGTGCCAGTACAACATTTTCCAAGGATTGCGGGTAAAGGCAAATTTGGTGTCTGGAATCGTCTGCTTGGTCCTTTAGCAGATTGCATTGCTTATATATGGATGAAGAAAAAATATATCAATTATAAGATAGCAGACAAAGCATGAGTAGTTGGTTAATTTATACTATTGGTTTTTCTGCTCAATTATTATTTTCAGGTCGTTCTATTTTACAATGGATAATTTCTGAAAAACAAAAGAAGGTGCTTACCCCCGTATTATTCTGGCAACTGAGTTTGATAGCTTCTTTTCTATTATTCATTTATGGTTATTTACGCAATGATTTTGCCATCATGCTGGGCCAAATACTGACCTATTTCATTTACATACGCAATATGCATCTGCAAAATCAATGGCTGAAATTCCCGAAAATGCTGCGTTGGTTTTTATATATTTTTCCATTTATCATTCTTTATATAGGCTATAATAACCATGTTTATGATCGCGCTAAATTATTTCAGAATGATAACATTCCGCTTTGGCTTTTGTTATTAGGTATTATAGCTCAAGTGATTTTTACTTTGCGCTTTGTTTATCAATGGTTTTATTCTGAAAAGCGGAAAGTTTCTTCCCTGCCTTTGGGTTTTTGGTTCCTAAGCTTATTTGGTTCTTTAATGATTCTTATTTATGCAATATTTAGGAAAGATCCTGTGTTACTTTTAGGTCATTCATTAGGCATTTTTCTATACGTTCGAAATATTTTGATCCTTAAAACCGAATCTAAGATCCTTTAGGTTTGCTTTAGATTTCGTTTAAATTTTCAAAAGATTTCAGTTCCACTTTTGTAGCATTAAACTACAAAGAGTGACCCTAAAAAATACTACTGACCGCTTTTATCTATTATTTATTTGTCTTGCATTTATTTGTCTCATCATTGGTTTAGGTTCTTATGGTCTTGCGGAAAGTAGTGAAGCCAGATATGCTGAAATCAGTCGTGAAATGTTTCTTTCAGGTGACTATCTAAATCCACAACTTTTAGGGATTTTTCATTTTCATAAGCCACCTATTACCTATTATATTACCTCTTTGGGCTATAAAATATTTGGTATCAATGAATTTGGCGTTAGATTTTTTCTTCAGGTTGCTATTGTAATTCAGCTTCTTCTAATTTATGGTTTAGCTCATTTACTATTTAGAAGTAGAAAAATTGCTTTTCTCTCCGGATTGATTTATTTCTCCATGCCTATTGTTCTTATATCAAGTCGAAACCTTACTACAGATGCATATTTAACCACCTTTATCATGGCAGCTATTTTTAGCTGGCAGTATTACATCAGCAATAAAAAGTTACCTTTTCTCTATCTGTTCTATATACTACTTGGGTTGTCACTTTTGACTAAAGGTCCGGTTGCCCTCTTATTTGTTCTGGTATATATTTTCACCTATAAAATCATATGTAAATCTGGTTTTAAGATCAATACACATCATGTATTTGGTGTTTTAATATGCTTAATTATAGGAGCAAGTTGGTTTTTACTTGTAGTGGTTGAAAATCCAAAGCTCTGGGACTATTTTATTGAAAAACAAATTGCGGGAAGAATGACTGGTAGTTCTTTTAGTGAAAGAGCTAAACCTTTCTGGTATTTTATTCCCATAATATTTGGTTTACTTCTCCCCTGGCTAGTTGGGAGTATTCCTACTTTTAAATTTAAACTGAAATCTCTTTATAAGACAAAAAATCAATCTCTGGTTTTATTGATATCCAGTAGCCTGTTAATTCTACTTTTCTCAGTATTTCGTACCAAGCTTATATTATATATCCTCCCTGTATTTTGGATGCTGGCTATTTTTATAGCTAAACAACTGGATGCCCTTGACGAAAAAAGCCAAAAGTATATCAGTATATCATATCTGGTAATTTTAAGTTTGTTATTTATTAGTCTTCTGGTATGCTGGTATTTTCAATTCGAACTGATAAGTATTCAAACTATATCGATTATCACCAGCTTCATGGTAGTCATTATTGCTTACGGAGCTTATTTTTTTCTTGATACGGGCAATAGTTTTAAACCAGCCTTCATTTCAGCAATTTTTGGAGTCAGTATTCTTTTAATTTCAGGAACTGTACTGAAAACTAATAGTCCCTTAATAAACTCCACCCGACACATGGCTAATTTTATAAAGCACATTTCAAAAGAGGAGGATAAAACCATACTGGTTTACGACTATTTACTTACTTCAATTCCATTTTATTCAAATGCTGAATATATCACACTACAATCCACTCATAGAACAACAGATAGGGAAGTTCAATTTCAGAATAATGAGGATTGGAGGAAACAATTATGGGATGTGAATACTCCTGATGTAATAGCTAATCTTAAACAGTTATCCAAAGCCCGACATACTTTTCTTTTAGTTCGGAATAAATCGGAATTAAACGAAAATATCCAATTCTTGAGAAATGCGTTTGATCAAAAAAAGGAGTATCCTAAATGGACGATTTTTTACAATAAATAAGACTTTAGATTTCCTTTAGAATCTCTTTAGATTCTAAAAAGACTTTTCGTTCATCTTTGCTATCAGAGAAAATCAAGAGCCTATAGATAACATTTACTCAAATCTAAATTTTACTAATTAATGCTTATCTATTTGCAAAATTTCAAATCTTCATTATGGACAGTAATCATCGTTTGCTGTCTTCTATTTGCTCAGTTTTCTTATGCTCAGGATACAAGTGAGACCATTCCACAAGTTGGCACAGTACAAAAAATAGGTGACGTAATATTGATTGCTTTACCTGTTGCGACTTTAGGAACCAGCTTGATTAAGGGGGATAATGAAGGAGCCTGGCAATTTACAAAGGGGCTATTACTTACAGAAGCAGTCACATTTGGTTTAAAATTAGGGGTAAATAAGCAAAGACCAGATATGAGTAATGATAATTCTTTCCCATCAGGACATACCTCTACCGTTTTTCATAGTGCAGGATATATACATAGAAGATATGGTTTTAAATATAGTATACCTGCCTATGCTCTTGCGGGATTTACAGCCGCAAGTCGTATAGATTCCAAGAAACATGATATCCTGGATGTTCTTGCCGGAACAGCAATTGGTTTGGGAAGCAACTTAGTCTTCACGACAGAGTATCAACAGGAGCACATGGAATTAACTTATGATAATTTTGAAGGGAATCATTTGATCGGCTTTAAATACAAATTTTAGAAGTATGAATAAAATTGAAACAACTATTTCCACAACAAATAGAAGAAACTTTATTAAAAATGCCGTGCTGGCATCTTTAGGTTTTTCAATTTTATCTAGCTGTAATACAGAAGATCTATTTTGTAAACAAGAGGCTGTGGAAGGTATTATACCCGATCCAAATGATTATTTAAGCTTACCCCCTGGATTTTCTTATAAAATAATATCCCAATCTGGAGATATAATGAACGATGGGTTTTATGTTCCAGGAAGACCCGATGGTATGGGAACTTTTCCGGGAGATAGTGGGGACATTGTAGTCATCGTCAGAAACCACGAAAACAGTCCAAGTCCCTTAAGCAATAGCCCCTTTGGTTCTAAAAATGAACTTCTACAAAATATAAGCAATAACCAATTGTATGATGCGGGAGGTATGGCTCAACCGGGATTGGGCGGTACTACAACTATTGTATACAATGAAAATACGAAAAAGGTGGAACAACAGTATTTAAGCCTTGCTGGAACCTATCGAAATTGTGCAGGTGGAGTGACCCCCTGGGGAAGCTGGCTTAGTTGTGAAGAAGATGTAACCAAACAGGGAGGCAATACAGAAAAAGACCATGGCTATGTATTCGAAGTACCAGCTTCAAATAAGGGATTGGTTAACCCGGAACCAATTATTGCAATGGGCAGGTTTCATCATGAGGCAGTTGCTGTAGATCCCAATACCAGCATTGTTTATATGACAGAAGACAGACCCGATGGATTGTTTTATCGATTTATTCCGAATGTACCAGAAAACTTGAACAAAGGTGGGAAACTACAAGTCCTTTCAATAAAGGACCAGCCTAAGATGGATACAAGAAACTGGGAGAAAACAACTTTCAAAAGAAATGTAAAAACCCAGGCCATTTGGTTGGATATCAATAGTCCTTTGGCGCCTGAGGATGATTTACGATATAGAGGATATAAAAATGGGGCGGCACGATTTGCAAGAGGTGAAGGAATTTGGTTTGGGAACAATGAACTCTTTTTTGCCTGTACCAATGGTGGTCCCGGTAAATGGGGTCAAATTTTCAGATACAAACTATCCCCTGACGAGGGAAAAGAAACTAAAGACTCTATTTCTGCAAGCATTGAATTGTATAAAGAATCAACCGACAGGGGTGCACTCAATATGTGCGATAATCTCACAATTGCACCATGGGGCGATTTAATGGTTTGTGAAGATAATGGCGTCTGCAATAGAATCCTCCAAATAAAGAAAGATGGTAGCATCCGTACTTTTGGAATTAATATAAATTCAGATTCTGAATTTGCGGGTATAGTCTTTTCGCCATCTGGAAAAACCCTGTTTGTTAACCTGCAGGAGAATGGGCATACCCTTGCCATTACAGGTCCATGGAATTCAATTTCGTAGTTCTTAACTCTAAAATTATTTGATATGTCATTACAAAGAGAATTAAGTATACACGGGGATTATTTATTTAGAAAACGCAGCTATCTACCCCTATTTTTTCTTAGTGCCGGTTTAAGTGTATTTCTTTATGGTAAATATTTTGAAACCGTAGATTCTGATACAATAACCTCAGACTTTTATCTTTTTGTGTGTCTAGCTATTAGTCTGTTAGGATTATTAATTCCATATTCACAGTAGGACATACTCCAAAGAACACCTCTGGAAGGAACACAAGTTCCGGCCAGATTGCAGATGAATTAAATACTACCGGAATATATTCTACGGTACGTCATCCGCTTTATCTGGGCAATTTTTTTATGTGGCTGGGAGTAGCAATGCTCACGGAAAATATGTGGTTTACTATATCATTTATTCTGCTATACTGGATATACTATGAAAGAATTATGTATGCAGAAGAAAATTTTCTAATTCTTAAATTCAGTAATGCATACTTAAATTGGGCATCACGAACACCAGCATTTATTCCCAGCTTACAAAACTATAAAAGTCCAAAATATTCATTTTCTTTAAAGAAGGTTCTAAAAAAGGAAAAAAATGGACTTGCTGCTATATTTCTAATCTTTTGGCTATTCCAATGGAGCGAAAATGTTATTACACAGAGAAAAATATTCCAATTGAATTTAGATTTTTGGTTCTACGCTGCCTTAGTTAGCAGCATACTTTATATAATATTAAAAATATTAAAGAAAAAAAAGCTTTTACAAACTATCAATAGATAGTTTGCTGAAAATTAAAATTCAGAACCTTACACTCTAAATTTCTAAAAGGCTATATACCTGAACTGGGGGCTTATCAATAGAATTCGGAATCAGAATCAAAAATATGAATATTGCTTTAATTGAAAAAGTCAAGATATTTTGCAAATTGCTTTTAGAATCAAGTAGATGTAAAAATCTACCATTCCATAATTGGCAACATACAGAAGAGGTAGTTCAAAATTCTGAACTAATTGGCAAACAGGAAGGTTTGAAGGAAAATGCAATTGAAGAATTAATTATTGCATCCTATTTTCATGATATTGGGTATTCAAATCAAGCGAAGGGCCACGAACAATTGAGCTGTAAATATGCAAAAGAGTTTCTTCAAGAAGAAGGTGTTGTTGATTCAAAAATAACGAATGTATTAAATTTGATAAAAGTAACTGAAGCCGGTAGAGAACCTAAAACTATCACTCAAAAAATAATAGTTGATGCTGATTTAGCCCATTTAGGAAGAAAAAACTTCAAGTTCAAGAACGCTCAACTTAGAAAAGAGTGGAAAAATTCTAACGGATCAGAGTTTTCTAATGTGGAATGGGCTAATTTAAATATTGCTTTCATGGAGAATCATTCTTTTTACACAGAATCTGCAAATCGATTATTTTTATCACAGAAATTTAAAAACATTAAAGCTTTAAAGGATAATATGTTGTAAAACCTGGACGTAATCTTTCCTCAAGCTTTTTTCTGTATATAACCGACACTAACCCTCCAAATCATAAAACCATTCATCGGCCTTCATGATTCCCTCTTTTATGGCGTTCTGCCTGGTATAATCTATTTCTATAACCGGTTTTTTGGCAATTTTTATTGCTTTTCCTTTTACTTCAGGATGGAGGTCATCCAAACTTGTTTTAAATTCTACGAAAGTCCATTCCATAATTTCATTTAATTCTAAAGAAGTCATAATTTTCTATTGCTATTTCAGCCTTAGTTATTCCACGCTCAATAGCTTCTTCTTTTGAACAATTTTTATTCAAATGGAAATCTCTTGCATGTTTCAATGTTACCGCTCTAATATTTTCATTTAGCGAATTGAGCCTCTCCTGGTAATCCTTAAATATATCCTCCTTCATTTTTTAAAATAGTTTTAGAACAAACAAGACCATAGTTAATATATTTACTCTGCATCACACAAAAAAAATTGCCAGCGGAGAAATCGGCTTATCCAAATTATTGTTTTTATTTCCGTACAAATTCCTAAATCTTCCATGGTTTCAACTTTATGATCCGTAAGACGAAGTGTGCACATTGATTTCTTAATTTTGCCTTTGTAATTAATAAAAAGATTCCTGGAACCATCTATCTCTGTATGCAACAAACAGGCACGAGGCAAGCCGTAGAGGAATTTTATAGATTAAATATTTTACAGATTTTTTCTTTCTGTTTGCACCATTTTTAATCCGTATTATATTCAATGTTTCTGGCTTTATTGAAAGCTTCCCAACCTTCTTTGGCTGCATAGGGAACAATAAGCAGTGCTGCAACCGGGTCCGCCCACCACCAGCCTAGCCAATTGACCAGCAGTAATCCTGCAAGTACCACCACAGTTTGGTACAAACAAATAAAAGTGTCTTTGGCATCGGCCAGCATAGCCGGACTTTCCAATTTATTTCCGTATTTTCTTTTGTAATAGATTAAAATAGGATTAACTACCAATGAAACAAGCAAGATGATTAAACCCAATGTACTCCAACGTGCCGTTTCTTGATTGACTAGCTTTGTGATTGAATCATAGGAAATAAAAAGGCAAACCAGTGTAAAAGATGATGCAATAACATATAAGGTAATTTTCTTACGACGCTTAACCTTTTCCTCTTCTATGCCGTTAAGCTCGCCGTGCAACCGCCAGCCCAAAGTTGTTGCGCTTATTACTTCTATGGTGCTATCCAGTGCCCATCCTATGAGTGCAGAACTATTTGCAGTTATTCCAGCAATAAGTGAAATGACCACTTCTATCGTGTCGTAAATGACATTCCATATTTGAAGTGTTCTTGCTTGTTTAAGATTCTTTTTTCTTGATGATTCCATATTTAATTCGTCTATATAGTTCCAGTTTTTTTCATTGTTTTCATTATGTAATAGGCATTTTGATAGATGATTTTTTTTTCAAGATTTACCTTGATAATTTCAATATTTTAATCGCCCCACGCATTACAAATGTGAAGACAATACCTCCAATGATCAAATCTGGCCATTTGCTCTCCAAAAAATACACTAAAATTCCTGCCAGTATCACCCCACCGTTCACGATAATATCATTTGAAGTAAAAATGGCACTGGCTTGCATATGGACTTCGTTACTTTTAGCCTTGTTGATTAGCCATAATGAGATTAAGTTTCCGGCAAGTGCCAAAGAAGAAATAATAATCATCCACTGGAATAAGGGAGTTTCACTACTCATAAAAAACCTGCGCAAGACTTCTATAAATCCAAGAGTCGCCAGTAACATTTGAAAGTACCCACTAAATTTCGCGACCTTCTTTTTTCTTGAAACAGCACCTCCTACTGCAAATAAACTTAGCGCATATACTATCGAATCTGCCAGCATATCAAGAGAATCTGCAATAAGGCCCATCGAAGAAGATATCCAACCGGTAATCATTTCAATTAGAAAAAACCCAAAATTAATAATCAACACCCACCAAAGAATATTTTTTTGTTTGGTTTCGTTTTCCCTAACTGGAACTTCCGCCTCTTCTGATCCTATAAATTTATCGCCTAGTTTTAATTCTGAAATCGAGGAATGAATAACCTCAATCCCTTCTCGATGATATACTTCAAGTTTTCTATTGGGAATATCAAAGTCTAGATATTTTATCTGTTCATAAGATTCCAGTTTCATCCTAATCATCTGCTCCTCAGAAGGGCAGTCCATTTGACTGACTATAAAGGTGCTTTTGTTCATTTTTTATAGGCTAAAAGTCTCAAAGCGTTGAAAACTACCAGAAGTGTGGAACCTTCATGTATAACTACCGCCACTCCAATATTCGCAAAACCAAAAATGGTAGCAGGGATAAGCAGAGCTACAATTCCCAGACTTACCCAAAGGTTCTGCTTGATTATAGCCTTTGCCTTTCTACTCAGTCCGATGGCAAAAGGGAGTGTTTCCAATTTATCGGCCATTAGTGCAATATCTGCTGTTTCCAGGGCAACATCGCTACCAGCAGCTCCCATGGCAATTCCCACCGTGCTATTGGCCATGGCAGGGGCATCATTCACACCATCACCTACCATTGCTACCTTAGATTCTTTTTCTTTCAGTTTTTTTATGGCTTCCACCTTTTCCTCTGGCAGTAAACTACCCCAGGCATCGGTCAATCCTATTTCTTCTGCTACTGCGTCTGCTACCTTCTGGTTATCACCGGTAAGCATGATCATTCGTTTAATTCCTATTCCCTTCAATTCAGAAAGGGTTCTTTTGGCTGCCTCCCGGGGGGTATCCATTAAAGCAAGGATGCCTATATACTCTTCATTCTTACGAAGAAGCATCGTTGTGTTTCCACCACCTTCAAGATCTCTTACTTTAGTAGTTATTTCTTCTGATGGAATAGTATCATTTAGTTCTTCGTATAAATCCAAATTACCAACATAGATCTTATCATTTCCCAACGTTGCTTTAATACCTTTACCCAGAACTGCTTCCAGGTTGGAGGCATCTGGGATCTCTTCACCCTCCAGACGCTCCTTTCCATCACGAACCACTGCTTTTGCCAGGGGGTGATCACTCAAACTTTCCACGGCTATTGCTATTTTTAGCAGTTCATTTTCTGAAATATCTCCAAGGGCTACTACTTGTGTAAGTTTAGGTTTTCCTTCCGTTAAGGTTCCGGTTTTATCAAAAGCCAGGGCGGTTAATTCTCCCAGATCTTCCAGTGGTCGTCCCCCTTTGATTAATACCCCACCTCGAGCCGCCCGGGCCACACCACTCAATACAGCACTCGGAGTGGAGATTGCCAACGCACAGGGACTTGCAGCTACCAGTACAGCCATTGCTCTGTAAAAGCTGGCGCTAAATGGCTCGTCAATTACTAAGAAAGCGAACAAAAGAATTCCGACCAAAATAAGAACGGATGGTACAAAATATTTTTCGAATTTATCGGTGAGCAACTGGGTAGGCGATTTTTGAGTCTGAGCTTCATTGACCAGTTTCACCAATCGGGAAAGCGTTGAATCTTTGGCTGCTTTGATCACTTTAATCTCCAAAGTATTGTTCCCATTGATAGTTCCAGCAAAAACGCGGTTTTCATCTTTGATATCATCTACCTCTGAGTAATCCTTCTCAACATCTTCTACGGGAATTTTATCTACCGGTACACTCTCCCCGGTTATTGGAGCCTGGTTTACACTACTCTGCCCATCTACAACTACGCCATCTGCGGATATTTTACTATTTGGTTTTACCACAATGATATCGCCAATATTTAGTTTTTCGATACCAACCTCTTCCGTTTTACCATCCTTTTTGACCAAAGCTGTTTTTGGCGCTAGTTCTGCCAAGGCGGCTATAGATTTTCGTGCTTTGTTCATGGCATAATGCTCTAGGGCATGCCCCAGGCTAAAGAGAAATAATAACAAGGCCCCTTCTGCCCATTCCCCTAGTATAGCGGCTCCAATAGCTGCAACCAGCATGAGAAAATCGATTTCAAAACCACCTTTGGCTACTGTTTCCACAGCTTCTTTTGCAGTATAAAATCCTCCAAAGAAATAGGCTACAATATAAAGTGAAAGGCTAACCCATTGGGGAACTGAATCTACAAAGGATAAACCAAATCCTATTCCCAGTAAAACACCACAAATAATGGCAAAAATAAGTTCTGTGTTTTTTCCAAAAATACCTCCGTGGGCGTGTGAATGTTCTTCCCCGGCTCCGTGGCTATCACCTTCGTTATGATTTTGGACACCCTTATCTTTATGGTTGTGTTCTTTGCCCCTTTTATCTTGTTTACTTAATTTCTTAGAAGCTTTTTCTGTAGATTCAAAACCATTTTCATGGCCAGAGGAGCTTTTTTCAACTTGTAGACTTTCCTTTTCAAGCCTCGCATTTATAGCTTCAAAACTGGTCTCACGCTTATCATATTCTAAACGGATCATTCCTCCGGCATTGGCGGAAGCTTCCAAAACGCCTTCGATATTCAGCAGACTCTTTTCTATAGTTCTTGCATGGCGGGTATGTCTAATCCCCTCAACCTCTAAAAGAAGATGACCATATTTTTCTGTAATTTTTGCCCCGGCATTTTCCGCCAAAGATTGAATTCGGTCAATAGAAATAATGTCCGGATCATAATGAAAGCACAGTTGCGGCACCGTATCTTCCTGATCATCTACTATATGTACTTTTTCAAGACCCTCTTTGGCCTCTAATTCAGCAATGAGCCTTTGCACACAAGTATCTTTTTCATTTGGCACCTGAGGTAGCAATACCCGAATTTTTAGTTGTAGCTTTTTCATATCCCTATTGGTTTAATATCCATCTTTTAGCTTCTTCCTTTTCATTAAGGTCGAAAAATTTAACTTCCGAGCTTGTAAAAAAATCAGTGGCTTTAGCAGCCCATTGCTGCCATTCTTTTTCACCCACAAAGGCCATTTTTCCATAATCTGAAATATGGGCGGTATCAACTTTTAAATCTTCCCATAAGCCTTTGAGATCGTAGCCCTTAAAATTAACTAGTTCAAAAAAGAAATTCACCTTATTTCCATTTTTGACAATATTATGTATCAAAGGATGGATTTTCTCTATATCCTCTTTAGTAATCTTACCGCTTATTGAAGCGGATATCAAATTGCTTTTTTCGACATTTTTGATTCGTATCATTGTTTTAAGTTTTTATGAGCAGATTGGTCTATGTTATATTTTAGCTTCTTTACTTTTTGGCATTTTACACATGCCCCCTTCAAAACTAAATTTACTTCGGTAATTTCGTATTTGTCAGGTAAATTTTCCTGTGGAACTTTATTGGGCAAACAGAAGGTTTTGCTGCAATTCATACAGTGAAGGTGTAAGTGTAGATCCAGCGAATTCTTATCAGAATATGCATATTTTGCGATAGCCGTACCGTCATCAATTTGATGTATAATCCCTTTCTTTTGAAATAATTTAATACTCCGATAAATTGTTGTTCTATCTCGTGTATGTTCACTTTTTTTCACGAAAGCCGTTTCTATTTCCCTTAATGTTACAGCATAAAACTTTCTTTTGAGATATTTATAAATAAATAATCTCATTTTGGTAGGTCTAATCCCGTTGTTTCTAAGTGTTTTTTCGGCTTTGGTCATCTCATAAAATTAAACGCCACTACATTTCTCACATATTCCCTTTACTACCAGGTTTACATTTTCTGCCATATATCGCTCTGGTAAGTTAATATGCGGAATTTTATGATCGGTCAAACAAACAGTTTCATCACAATTATTGCAATGAAAGTGGATGTGTAAATCCTGTTCTAACTCACAGTTACAATTATTTTCACAGAGCGCATATTTTGGTATCCCTGTGCCATCATCTATTTGATGAACTATATTCTTTGCCTCGAATGTTCTTACTGTTCTGGATAGTGTAGCCCGGTCTGCTTTTCCAAAGGCATTTTCAATTTCGGTAAGAGTTACAGCCCTGTCTTTTTTAGCCATAAATTTATAGACCAGGATACGCATGGCTGTTGGCCGAACTTCGTGTGCCTCTAATATTTTCTCGATTTCATTCATTTTCATCCTTATTTAAATCAGATATTTTAAGCGATTTTCCTGTCTTTATTTGAAAAGCATTTTCAATATCTGATATATAAATGATCCCATCCCCGGGTTCAGTTGTTTTTGCATTTTCAAGAATAATATCGATTGCTGATTGTGCTTCTTCATTTTGACATACCAGTTCCAACTTTACCACCGGACTGTCGGTTACATGGAAATCCAAAGAAGGCGACGCACCTTTTGCTTTAAATGCCCCGGTGCCTTCCCCTTGGGAAAGCGTCATACTTTTGAATCCACTTTCACTAAGGGATTCTATCACTTTTTGAACCCGTTTTGGTTTTATAAATGCTTTTATTTCTTTCATCGCTGTTTTATTAATTCTTATTAAGGATGAACCCTCTGGAATTTTAATTAAGACAAACATTTTACAGAGAGCCCATCCATCTAAATTTTTAAAGCTCTATTTAATGACCATGAGAGGTTTGGCTTTTCTGCATTTCAGATACCAGGTAATAGGCATTGTTATACGCAACTAAAGTACCTTCTGGAAGGGGCTCTAACAGTTTAATTTCTACCCATCCATCTTCATTGATCCCCGTTCTTACCTGCACCGGTTTTAATTCCCATTCTGTTTCACCCTCTTCCTGATGTTTTTGTGCCGTAAATATGTAAGGATTTCCCTCTTCTTCTATCACCGCCTCTTCTGGTAATGCAGGTACTGCTTCTTCTCCTGTCCTAATTTTTCCTTTGATATACATTCCCGGAATGAGGTAATCTTCCTTATTATCTATCTCTGCGTGAACATGCACCGCTTTAGGATTTTGTTCAAATTGCTTCCCTACAGAATATATTTTTCCGGTGAGGTCACTTCCGGGGACTGACTCCAGCTTAAAAGAAATCTTTTGGCCTTCTTTTACCTTATAAATATCTTTTTCGAAAACCATTAGATCGGCATGAACATGCTCATTATCTACCACCATAAACATGCTGGTTTGAGGTTCCACATATTGGCCAATTTGCACCTTTACTTTTTCTATATAGCCAGCAATAGGACTTACTATAGGCACGTATTCGTAGAGGGTGCCGTTTCTTATTTGGGAAGCGCCTAAATTTAACTGCCTTAATTGGGATTCATATCCACTCACCTCTCCTTTTACCGACTGAAAATCTGCCTGTGTTTGTTGAAAAGTTTTCCCCGAACCAACTTCTGCCTCATACAAACGTTTTTGTCTATCAAATTCCTTTTCCAAAAACTGCATCCGGTTATAGGCATTTATATAGTCCGTTTGTATTTTAGTTAAATTGGGATGGGATAGATACGCCAGTACCTGACCTTTATTTACCTTATCCCCTTCAATAACTTTTATTGAATTAATATTCCCGCCTAAGACAGCCGTTACGGTAGCTTCGTATTGAGGTGGCACTTCCAATTGCCCGTTTGCTTCTACTATTCCTGATAATGCTTTCTTAGTTAAAGTATCTACTTTGATTCCCAGACTATTGAATTTCATCTCTGAAAGATGTACTGAGCGCATTCCGCCACCTTCTTCTTCATTGTTACCTTCTGTTTCTTTAGAATCCGATGCTTTAGTTTCCTGAGTATCTTTTTCCGAATTAGTATTTTCTTTACACCCCAAAAACAATGTAAGTGATAAGGCAAGCATTAAAATTTTTATCGTTCTTTTATTCATATCGTTTTTCTTAGGTATTTTTTAATTTGATTTTTCGAGGTAATATTCTAGTTGATAACGGCTATCGAGATAATTATCAAAAGCACTCCAGGCATTTACCTCGATTCTAATGGCATCTCTTATATTTTGAAGGAAGGTTACATAATCTATAGCACCTTCTTTAAATGCCAATACAGTTCCTTCCTGTTGCTCTTTAGCCAAGGGAAGCGCTTCATCCTTATAATAATTCCATGAATTTCTCCATTTGATGAATTCTTCCCGCATATTTTTATAGGCAGTTTCCAATTCGAGTTTATCCTGATAAAAATTTTGTTCTGCAATCTTTCGATTCACTTTTGCTTCCTGAGTACGGCCTAATTCAGGCCCAAAGAATAACGGAATTTGAATTCCTATTTGATATTGGAAGAAACCCGATTGTCCATTAATTTCCTGCCTGGCATACTGTCCCTGAAATTTTGGTAGAAATTCAGATTTCCGTTCTCTGGTTAAAGCTTTTGCAACATTAACTCTCTGTTCTGAAACCTCTAGAGCCGGGTGGGTTTTCAGTGACTCTGTCAGAAAATTTAAAGGTTCATCTAATGCTTCGGCAGGTAAATCTTGTACATCATAGATCGTATCACTAACAAACCATAAATTTAAACGCTGCAATGATTTCAGGTAATTTCGATAAGCTTGTTCCAGTTGTATTTTTACTTCGTTTCCCTGATTGGACGTAGCAAGATACTCCAGTTTAGAAGTAGCTTCTGTCTCATATCGGATTCTTGCAGCCCTTTCAATGTCTTCAAAAATTGAATCCATTTTCTTATATACCTGATACCTCTTTTTACTTGTATAAACTGAAGCCCAGGCCCTGCTTACTTCACGTTCCACTTCTAAGGTATTTAGTTCTAAAGCATTTTCAGCAAGGGCCACCCTTTCTTTTTGCAATTTTAACCGGGGGGCAATTCCAAAAACATCTATGCCTTGTTGTTGAACACCAATTTGAGTATAGATCCCATCTGAACCATTTCCTACCTCTTCTTTTCCAGTAAAGATTTGGGTATTCCCAAAATCATAAGCGGTTTTACGCAGTACTTCTTCACTTTCAATTTCGAGTTGAGCAGCTTTAAGCTGAGGAAAGTTTTTGATGGCTTTTTCCCGGGCTTTTTCCAAACTTATAGTTTGTAAAGTATCCTGTTGTGGATATTCAGATGAAACAGTATCAGAATGTGCGTTTACGGATAAGGTTCCGCCTAACATCAAGCCAATTATCAAAATCGTAGCTAAAGAGCGCATATTGGAAGAACCTAATTTATTCTGTTCTTTTTTCTCTCGCTTTCTTTCCACAAATGTATATAATACTGGTAATACAACGAGGGTAAGCAGTGTAGCCGTAAGCATACCACCTATTACAACCGTAGCAAGTGGTTGTTGAACTTCTGCACCGGCAGATGTGGAAAATGCCATTGGTAAAAAACCGAAAATATCTGTGGTTGCTGTTAACATAATTGGGCGTATTCGTTCTTTGGTTCCTGTAAAAATTCTATCTTTTATACTGGTTACTCCTTCTTCTTTCAAAGAATTGAATCTATTTATTAGTACCAGTCCGTTTAAAACTGCAACACCAAACAGTACAATGAAGCCTACTCCAGCGGAAATGCTAAATGGCATACCTCTTAACCAAAGGGCAAAAACACCTCCGATAGCAGCCAATGGTATCGCCATATAGATCATGATAGATTGGGAAAAAGATTTTAAGGCAAAATATAGAAGAACGAAAATCAGAAATAAGGCTATCGGTACCACAATCACTAATCGATCTTTGGCACTCTGAAGGTTTTCGAACTCCCCTCCATAAGTAATATAATAACCGGGTGGCAATTCTAATTCCTCATCTAATTTTTGCTGGATGTCGTTAACCACTGACTCTACATCCCTTCCCCGTGCATTTACACCCACATAGGTTCTTCTGTAGGTGTCATCTCTTGAAATTTGCATAGGTCCCGGAACGTATTCAATATCTGCTATTTCTTTGATTGGTACCTGGGTTCCATCTGGAAGGTCGATATACATTCCTCGTAAGTCATCAATATTCTTTCTATGGTCTTCATCAAATCTTACAACTAAATCGAATCGCTTTTCACCTTCAAAGATGACCCCGGCCGTTCCTCCAGCAAAAGCAGTACTTATATAATCATTGACTTTCTGAATATCCAGTCCATATTGGGCAATTTTATCGCGGTTAAATCTAACTGTCATTTGTGGGAGACCAGATGTTCGCTCCGCGTTTACATCTCCAGCTCCAGGTACGGTTTGGATAATATTGGCCATTTCCTGCACCTTTTCTGACAATACTTCTAAATCTTCACCATATAACTTTACCGCAATATCTTCTCTAACCCCTTCTAATAACTCATTAAACCTCAATTCTACAGGTTGGGTAAACACTAAATTAACACCCGTAAGATCTTCATTTAGTTTTTCCTTAATCTGTTCAATAAGCCCTTCCTTGGTTTCAGAAGTTTCCCATTTGTCCTTATCCTTTTCCAGGATTAGATACATATCTGCGATATCCATGGGCATTGGATCGGTAGGAATATCAGCCACTCCAATACGTGCCGTAGCCGTTTTAATTTCTGGAAAGTTTTCTAAAAGTATATTTTCAATTTTTTTTGAAACTTCGATGGACTCTGTTAATGAACTTCCTGGTCTTATTAACGCCTGCATGGCAATATCCCCTTCATCAAGTTGAGGTACAAATTCTCCTCCCATTCTGGAAAAAAGAAAACCGGCTAAAACAAGTAGAACAACGGCAGATCCAATTACGGTCAGTTTCAATTTTAATGCTCCTTTTAATAAAGGCATGTATACTTTTTGTATTCCGCCAATTATCCTGTCACTTACTTTTTCCAGCCAGCGTTCGAACTTTCCAAACCAGTTCTTTTTATTCTGAATTGGTTTCATAAATAAGGCAGACATCATAGGAACGTATGTAAGGCATAAGAAGATAGCACCTATCATAGCAAAACCGAAAGTATACGCCATCGGCTTAAACATTTTACCTTCTACCCCGGTAAGAAAAAGAATGGGTGTAAATACGATAAGAATGATAATTTGCCCAAAAAATGCAGAACCCATCATCGTACTTCCTGCATCATAGGCTACCTCATCCATTTTTGCCTGATTGAATTTTACTTTTCCAGATCTAATACGTTTTTGTATTTCATATACCGTACCCTCAATGATGATCACTGCACCATCTATAATAATTCCGAAGTCGATTGCCCCTAAACTCATTAGATTGGCCCATACATTGAATTGTTTCATCAATATAAAGGCAAAAAGAAGTGATAATGGAATGGTGGTAGCGGTTATAAGTCCACCTCTTAAACTACCTAATAATATTACCAGAGCGAAGATCACGATTAAAGCCCCTTCCAGTAAATTTGTTTTAACGGTGTCGGTTGTTCGTGCTATTAACTCACTTCGATCAATTATCGGTGCTATGGTCAAACCTTCAGGAAGGGACTTCTCGACTTCAGCCATACGATCCTTGACATCCTGAATGACCGCGTTGGGATTAGCACCTTTCAGCATCATAATAATTCCTCCAACGGCTTCTTCCCCATCCTGGGTAAAAGCTCCGTATCGTACCTGATTTCCAAACTGAACATTTTCCGCAACATCACCAATCGTGATCGGGATTGCATTTTCTGTAGTAATGGCAATTTTCTTTATGTCCTCCAGTGAACGGATTAAGCCCTCACCTCTAATAAAATTTGACATTTTATTTTTCTCGATATAGGCTCCTCCAGTATTTACATTGTTCCGTGCCAGCGCCTCATAAACTTCAGAGATACTTATACCCATACTGTTTAATTTTTCCGGGTTAATTGCTACCTCATATTGTTTTATAGACCCTCCGAAAGAATTTACTTCAACCACGCCCTCCAGTAAGGTAAGTTGCCTTTTTACTATCCAATCCTGAATAGTTCGCAGCTCCATGGGGGAATATTCAGTTTCGTATCCTTCTTTTGGTTTAATGGTATATTCATAAATTTGACCCAGTCCGGTTGAAATAGGCCCCATAGCAGGACTTCCAAATTTGTCGGGAATAGTTTCACCCAATTCGTTAAGTTTTTCCTGTACAAGTTGTCGAGGGAGGTATGTCCCCATATCATCTTTGAAGACAATAGTAACTACAGAAAGGCCAAAGCGTGAAATAGAGCGAATCTCTGTAACCCCAGGTAAATTACCCATCGAAAGTTCTACGGGATAGGTTACAAATTGTTCTATATCTTCTGTGGCAAGATTTGGTGACTGGGTGATCACCTGAACTTGATTGTTAGTAATATCTGGTACCGATCCCAGGTTAACGGTAGACATGGACCAAATACCAGTACCTATAAGTGCTAAGGTGAGTAGCCCAATAATAAATTTATTATTAATGGAAAATGAAATGATTCTATTGATCATATAAAAAAATTAATTCAGTTAAACATCTCGATAATCCCTGGGTAAAGAGAATCGATATCGCCGTGCGCTCTGGAAGAACCAGGACTTTTGCAAAAAAGGATATAACTATCCTATAAAAAAACTGAATTAAACTTTTGGAGGATCTAAAAAGGAAAGTATAGGTTCTTCCACTGAACTATCAAAATGAAGAAAAGCTTTTGATGGAATTTCCGCAATTAAAGGTTTGAAGTGTGAGGAACCAAAGTCTACTGTGTGAACATGGCAGCAATGACAACTACAAAAAGGAGGGCATAAATCTGCTACCTGGTCATGTGAATGGTTGATATTTAAATCCTGGGTAGCAACCATTGTTACTTCCGAGTCAGAATTAACGTTTAAAGTATCACTGTCATTACAGGCTAATAAATTAAGCCCCAGTACATATAAAGATAATATCAATGCCATTATTTTCACATTACAAAGATAATTAAATAGGCATGCACAGGGTGTGCAAAATTTTAAAAAGATCAAAAAGAGTTATATCCCCTACATCACTTCTCCATGTTTTAAAATTGATATTGGAAACGCAATAAGAATGCCTTTTCCTGATTAAAGGTTTTATCACCGATGGATAAATTGTCGGAATAGCTAAAGGCTTGGTAATTGGCCACGATTTTAACGTCATCATTGGGATACCAATTTATGCCGAAGGATAAGGCACTTGTATCATTTGTGCCTTCAATAGTCCCAATACCAAGAGCTGATGGCGATATGGAAAGATTCTCATAGCGGGCTGCTATCTCAAATGCACCCCAATGACCTTGCGATGGATTAAACTCGTTCTTTGGTTTTACCGTTTTGCCATTATTCTCCTCACCTGTAAGAAAATGGGTAATTGTGGTATAGAAGCCACTTGCATCAAATACATTGAGGTTATTATTGTTAGTAAAACCTTCAAATTTGGTTGTTAGATATTCTGCTTTAAAAGAAGTACTGCCAACAAACCATTCTAAATCGGCCCCAAATCTTTTTACACTTCCATTTTGCTGAATACTATCCCCGAATTTTAGAAATGGTGTTCCCAATACGTTTTTGTATTCTTTATTTGAAAAATCTTCTTGATGAACACCGGAAGAACCAGAGATCCCAAATGAAATTTTGGATAACACAGCAGACTCCAAAGTTTTGAAGGGTTTAAGGATTATCCGGGCAACTACATCCTTCGATTTATTGTTTTCAGGAGTATTTCGGGGGACTCCATTAAAAACTCCTACAGCATAATCTATATATCCCTTCCAGATTGATCCGAACAGCATTGCCCCAACATCCCTCCCTGAAGAAAAATTATCTATAATCAAGGGTCTGGTCATTAAATCCAATTGGGAACTGGAGGTAAGGTTAGATAGGCTAAATGGAGAAAAAAATTGGCCTACACGTATTTTTGCATAGGGTAGATGTCTGAATTCTATAAAAGCTTCATTAAGCTCTGCTTTTCCTTTATCGAACCTTGCATAGAGCATATAACGGAATTTCCCCTGAAAATACCCTGTCGCCGCCAATCTCGCCCTACGAATTAAAAATTCGGAAATAGCAGGACTTTCCCCACTTGGCGTATAAAAATCCGTTTGTCCATAACCTTTAAACTTTAAAAGATCATCAGATCCAATAAATAGGTAGCCTTCATCGAAAGGAGTTGCCTTAGGAATGGTATCTTGAGCAACTGTCACTTTAGAAAAGGCAATCAAAATCAGTATAAAACAGAGAGATTTTTTCATATTTGCTATTCTTTATCCATTAAAAAATTCGTTACAATCCAATACCCCACAACGAGCCATACCAGAATAACAACACCGCCAATTATCCAGTTGTTTTTCTTATCCCATTTATAGTCTTCAGCTTTTAGAAGCGCCTCCTGTTTTACTTCTTCTGGAATGAGTTTTATGACAAAGTAGATTCCTATGGGCAATAGAATAAGGTCGTCCAGGTATCCTATGATCGGGATAAAATCCGGGATCAGATCAATGGGACTGAGGGCATAAGCAAGAATTATAAAAATGAGAAATCTGGCATACCAGGGAGTACCGGGATGTTTTGCTGCCAAATGGAGCATTACCAACTGTTTTTTAAGCCGATTCGCCCAATTCTTTATTTGTTCCCAAAATCTTAAAATCATTTCCTTTTTTTTCTGTCATAAATTATATAGATGATAAGCCCGATGATGCTGGCCACAGAAATCCAAATAAGCCCGGTTTTTAACCGCTGCATATTTCCACCCAGATAAGCAAGAGCGATTGTTAAAGGAGTGATCCCCGCCAAAGTTGCTCCCATAAACCTCCAGAATCCCATTCTAAGCAAACCGGCCACAAAGCTTGTGGCATCATTTGAGAAAACCGGCGAAATTCGTGCGGTAATCACGGTCCATATCCCATAACGTTCTACATAAAACCCCACTTTTTCCTGGGACTTGCGGCCTATAAATTTATCTACAGTCAAAGGCCCCATATATGCGCCAATCCAGTAAGCTATAGCAGCTGCCAGTGTTACGCCGGTTATCGCTAGCACACTTCCCCAATAAGGGCCATAAGCTAAAATGGTGACAATCATAATGAGGGCGCTGGGTATCACAAACAAAAACATTTGTACCAACATAGCTGCGATAATGATAAGCGGACCCCAGAAACCAAACTGCGATACCCAACTGGCGATGCGCTCGCGGTCATCACTTGTAAGCACCGCATAGGCCTCATCTATAAAACTTTTAAAAGAAGGAATAAAAAAATAACATCCCACAAGCGCAGCAAGAATGCCTATGCTAATATACATGGGAACCTTACTCTGCTTCGCTGTTCCCTGATCTTTATTTTTCATAGTTTCTATTTTTATTTAAATTAATCGTTATCACCCTCGCCTTTGTTCAACTCTGACTTTAGATAATAAGCACCGGATATAACTATACCTTGAGAATCTTTAAAAGACTCCGTATTTGTTATCTGAGTGAAACCATCTTCTCTGATACCTGTTACTACCTTTATCATTTTGAACGCAATAGTTTTTTCCCCTGTCGATTCTGTCTGGGTACCTTGAGAAACAAAAATGAATTCTTCACTTTTATCTTTCACTATCGCTTCATTCGGTAACGCAAATACTGCCACTTCCTCGCCCTGAATTTTAGCTTCCACATAAAGTCCAGGTACAAGCTCTATGTACTCGTTTATACTCCCTGTTGCCTCCATCATTTTGGATACCTGATTCATTTTTCTATTGATACCGGTAATAGTGCCTTGGTAATTTTTCAACACATCAAATGAAGGGACGGTAAAACTAAATTCCTCTCCTTTTTTTATACTGTTGATATTCTTTTCGAACACGCTTAGCTTTACAAACAGATGACTGTTGTCTATGATTTCAAAAAGGCTTTGCTGCATATTGATGAGTTCTCCTTTATGACTGTTTATTTGGGAAACAATCCCGTTTATGGGTGCTCGTAGGGATATTCTGCTTTGTATATTTCCTGCTTCTACACTTCCAGGCTGTATGCCTATGAATTTTAACCGTTCTCTGGTCGCAAAGTATTTGGCCCTTGCCATTTCATAATCAGATTGGGTTTGCTGATAGTTCTTCTTTGCACTTACATTGGCATCGCTAAGTGTTTTTTGACGTTCCAGTTCCTTTTTTAAATAATCATATTGTCCGGATGCTTCTAGAAAGTCCTGTTGCAGCTGTATATAGTCCGGATGTTCAAGAATTGCCAAAACAGCCCCTTTATTTACCTGATCGCCTTCTTGGACATTGATTTGATATACATATCCATTTGCCGGTGGGGATACCGATGCAAAATAATTAGGCTTTAATTCCGTAGAACCATTGACCGAAATTTCCGTACCCATTTGTTTTTCGATCAAAGCTCCCAATTTGATTTCGGCGGTCTTTATCTGTTCTTCGGAAAGTTCTACTTGATCGTTGCTGACCGATGTAGAGTCCGTACTTGTTGAATCAGAAGTGCTATCGGTACTCTTGTTTTTTTGTTGATTACAGGCTACAATCAAAAGAAAAAGTAGGATACCTATAAATTTTTGTATAATCGCTTTCATATTATTTACCTGTTAAATAGTTTAGCTCTAAAATGGTTTCGTTGTAGTTCAATAAGGTATCCATCCAAGAAATTTTAATCTCTACAGCCCTATCAATATTTTGAATGTACTCTACATATCCTATCTCACCCGTGAAGAATAGGAGATCTGCATTTTTCAATAGTTGTTCACTTAGTGGAAGACCTTCATTCTCATAATATTCAAGTTGCCTTTGTAGTTGACGTATTTGAATCAATAAATTATTGTAAGAAGAGTTTAATTGTAATTGCAGATCTTGATATCTTCTTTCCTGAATATCCTTGTTCATCTTGGCACCCTGAATCTTACCTCTGTGTGATCCAAAGAAAAGGGGAATATCAATCCCTACTTGCCACGCATAGAAACCACTTGTTCCGTTCACTTGTTGTTTGGCATATTGAGCATTAAAATCTGGTAAAAATTGTGAGCGTTGTAATTTAATTTCCCTTTCGGATAATTCAATTTGGGACTCCTGTATCTCTAATAGAGGATTTGTTTTCGGCAAAGAGTCTGAAAGGGAATAAATAGGTAATGCCCCGCTCTTTATTTCTTGTGGTACGGTTTGGGCTGAAATTTTTTGATTCATCCAACGCTCCAAATTATTCTTATAAGAGGAATAATCTGCCTGCGCTTTCTCAAGTTGTAGCCTTACCTGTTCTTGTTTTCCTTTAGCTGTAAGCTTCTCTAAACTGGATGCTTCCCCAGTGTCAAAGCGCAAAACAGCCGCTTCATAAAACCGGCTATAGACACTGTCTAAATATTTATAAAACTGCCGTTTTTCAAGAGACACCCCCCAATTATAATAGGCTTTGGATACATCCTTTTTTAACTGATATTCATCCAACGTATAATTTGCCTTTGCCAAATCGGTTTCCTTTTCATACAACTTTCTTCTATTGAAATATGCCGTCGGAAACTCTATGGATTGGGAAATTCCGATCACAGATTGAACCGCTTCTGATGTATTTGGATTTACTTCTTCCTTACCAGTATAAATTGATGTTTTGGGAATATTGAAAGCAGTTTTCTCAAGCTTTTCTTTTTGCTCGATGGTAAGCGATGAGGCCTCAAGACCTGGGTTTTTATTTAATGCACCATCTATTGCCTCATCTAATGTTAAGACTTGCAATTGGGAATCTGTTGTTTGGGCGCTTACTGAATTTGGAAAGCAAAGTCCAAGCAACAGTATTAAGGGTAAAAGGAACAGTTTTGGCATTTTAAATGGCTTTTCGGAGAATGAATAGAAAATAGGAAGCAATACCAGCGTCAGCAAAGTTGCGGTAACAAGACCGCCTATCACGACCGTTGCGAGCGGCCTTTGCACTTCAGCACCGGCACCTGTGGATATGGCCATCGGCAAAAAGCCAAGAATATCTACTGCAGCCGTTAAAAAAATAGGTCGTAAACGCGATCGGGTAGCTTTTAATATCCTTTCCTTGATATCGGTAACACCGTCCGCTTTTAAATCATTTAAGTAGGAGATCAATACCAGACCATTTAAAACGGCCACCCCAAAGAGGGCAATAAAACCTATCCCGGCGGAAATACTAAAAGGCATCCCTCTTAACCATAAGGCAAAGACCCCACCCACCGCTGCAAATGGAATAGCAGTATAGATGAGTACAGTCTGCTTAAAAGACCGAAGGCTGATGAAAAGGATTATGAAAATCATTGCCAATGCTACCGGCACAACAATTGACAACCTTTTCGATGCGCGTTGCAGATTTTCAAACTCCCCTCCGTAAGTGACATAATAACCAGGAGGAAGTCCAAGATTTTTGTCAAGTTTCTGCTTGATTTCGTCAACAAGGGTCTGTACATCACGGTTACGCACATTAACCCCCACAACGATACGGCGATATGTATTATCCCTTGAAATTTGATTGGGCCCTTCTTCAAAATGAACATTGGCGATTTCCTTTAACGGGACTTTTGCACCCGATGGCAATGGCACATATAGGTTTTGTATGGATTCAATATCTTCCCTAAAGTTTTCTTTCAGCCGAATGACGATATCAAACCGTTTTTCACCATCATAAAACTGTCCCGCCGTAGCTCCGGCAAGCGCAGAACTTATCAAAGTATTGACATCGACTATCTGTAATCCATATTGGGCCATCCTGTCCCGGTTATAATCAACCACAATTTGCGGCAAACCAGACACCTGTTCTGCCCTGACATCAGCGGCACCGTTGATGTTCCTGATGATAGATGCAGCTGCGTTCCCTTTTTCCTGAAGTATCTTTAAATCTTCTCCGTATATTTTTATCGCCAAATCTGATTTTACCCCAGTCAATAGTTCATTAAACCGCATTTCTATAGGTTGTGAAATCTCAATAGAGATCCCTGGGATTACGGCCAATGCGTCATTCATTTTAGTGGCCAACTCCTCATACGTTTGATCTTGTTTCCAGTCGCCAGGCGGTTTTAGGGCTACCATAATATCGGCTCCTTCAATAGGCGCAGGATCGGTTGGGACTTCGGCAGCACCGATTTTGGTAATTACCTTTTCTACTTCGGGGAAATTATCGAGAAGGATAGTTTCCAGTTTTCCCATATTCTTTTTCATTGCTTCCAAAGAAGTCCCGGGAGCCATACGGACTTCCAGAGCAAAATCTCCTTCCTGTAATTTTGGTATAAATTCCCCGCCCATATTATTGAAGATTATAACGGCAAGAACGAGTAGTAACAACGCACCTGTAATTACGATCGCTTTAAATTTCAGTGCACCTTTTATTAAAGGCTGATATGACGTCCTATCCAACCAATCCATAAACTTATCGCCAACGTTTCTTTTTCCAGCGGATTTACCATATAGAAAAAGGGCACAGACCATAGGGACATAAGTAAGGCACAGGATCATTGCACCAAGAATTGCAAAGCCAAAGGCAAGCGCCATTGGAATGAACATTTTACCTTCAACCCCTTGTAGTGTGAGTATGGGGATAAAAACGATAAGTATAATGATTTGTCCAAAGGTGGCAGCGTTCATCATTCGTCCAGATGACTTTATGGCTATATCATCAAGTTTTTCCCTTCTTTTTGAACCTGTGAGTTCTTGAAGCTTATCATTGTTTTGTGCGAGACTTACGGCCATAAACTCCACGATAATGACCGCGCCATCTACGATAATCCCGAAATCCAATGCCCCAAGGCTCATCAGGTTTGCGGAAACCCCGAAAGCATTCATCATTGATAAAGCGAACAGTAAGGATAAAGGGATGATAGAAGCGACTATTAATCCAGCCCTCCAAGTGCCTAAAAGAAAGACCAAGGCAAAAATGACGATCAATCCACCTATCAAAAGATTTTCCTCTATGGTACTGGTAGTTTTGGCAATTAATCTGGTACGGTCTAAAAATGGCTTGATAACCACCCCTTCAGGAAGATTATTTTGAATTTCTGCAATTCTGGTCTTCACATCGGCTATAACATTATTGGAATTTGCACCTCTCAACATCATCACCACACCTACTACTGTTTCACCAGTACCGTTTATGGTGGCTGCTCCATACCTTGTTGCGTGCCCTATTTGTACTTTGGCAATATCCCCGATGGTTATAGGGATATTGTTTCTGTTGGTTACAACTGTCTTTCGTATATCATCAAGTGAAGTAACTAAACCACGCCCTCTCACGTAATAGAGGTCCGGGCCCTTTTCGATATAGCTGCCACCCGTATTTTGGTTGTTTCCTTCAACTGCTTTGAAAATATCTGCTATGGTAAGATCATAACCATTTAGTTTATTGGGGTCAACGGCAATTTCATACTGTTTTAAATAGCCACCTATGGAATTGATTTCAACTATACCCTGTATTCCCGATAACTGTCTTTTGATCAACCAGTCTTGAATAGTCCTAAGTTCCGTTGCATCATATTTGTCTTCATAGCCCGGTTTGGCTTCCACCGTATATTGGTATATTTCACCTAAACCTGTTGTAATAGGAACCATTTGGGGCGTTCCCAGATTTGCACCGATTTCTTCCTGTGCTTCCTTAAGCTTTTCTGAAACCAGTTGCCGGGGCTTGTAAACGCCCATATCCTCTTCAAAAACAACTGTTATAACAGATAGTCCGAAACGGGAGATTGAACGGATCTCTTGAACGCCAGGTAGGTTATTCAGGGATAGTTCAATGGGCTGTGTTATGAATAGTTCAACTTCTTGGGCTGCCAGGTTTTGTGAAACAGTTATTACCTGAACCTGATTATTGGTAATATCTGGAACGGCGTTTATGGATATTTGAGTGACGGAATAAATGCCCCAACCCAATAACACTAAAGTGAACAAACCTATAATTAGCTTATTCCTTACGGAAAAAGCAATGATTTTATCAATCATAAATAATATTGTTAATTAAAAACTGACGGAGATGAGCCTATTATCTGAAGGATGATTTTAGAAAATTTAGCTCGACGAGGAAGCAGATCTAGCGGTAATTGACTAGATTAACCAAGTACAATTCTTAATAAAAAGCTTATCGAAATATTTCGAATACCTATTAACTTTTAATGTTGCGGACAAGTCTTCCATAAATGTGGTTTCAATGGAAACCAATGCGAGAGGAAAAATGCCCATATCAAAATGATAATCTTTCAGGGAATTTGAAGGACTATTAAAATCTCGAAAATTGGATTTAGTATAAGTATCATATTCATCACCAAAAGTTTGATGATGATTACCCACAATTTCAACCTCAAATACAGCCGCACAATACAGTAGGCCAACCAAGGGAATAAAATATTTAAGTGTTTTTCTCACAATGCTCATATTATTCAACATAGTCCATCAATGAGACTTTTTTTTTAATTTTTCAATATTCCTTTCTTTACCTGTACTTAAAACGTTTTTCCCATAAGAAGTAAAATAGGTGTGGGTTTTTAAAAAATCTATATTCATACCCAACCATTCCTTATCTGAATATATTTGGTCTAATTCGGTTTCCCATTCTTCTCTAAGGAGTTTGTTTTTATAGAGATAATTGTCCGCAGACAGATGAGCCAGATCTGCATCACAAATAATTTGCTGTAATTTGGATTTGGGATTTTGAGGCATTTTCGTGGCCTGTATGCAAGAAACAACGGTGAGAATATCAGTTTCTAAAAAACCAAGCCATTCCAGATATAACTGGGCATACTGAGCACTCATTGCTTCGTGACCTTGATAAGTTTCTGTGATACCAGTATCGTGGTACAAAGCTGCAATGGAAACTAGATTAAACTCTTCGGGTGTAACATTTTCATTTATTGCAATAATTTTTGAATATTCCAAAACTTCAACGGTATGTAGAAAGTTGTGAAACGGTAAGTTTCTTTTTGTAGATTGACTGAATAAGAATTCACAGTGGCTATATACTTTGTCTAAATCTGTAATCATCCTATTTATGATTTCTTTTCAACGACCAGAGAATTTCATATATGGCGAAATCCTCCGCCGTTCGTTCTAATTTTCTTAGACAAACATATAAACAGAATTGTAAGGAAGTTTTAAGTTGGGAATCAGAAGGTTTTCAGGAAGTCGATTTTGAAGTGGTGCGAGTTTCTTTCAAAATAATAGGTAAGGTCATAGTCGTAGCGCTCGCAGATTTTTTTTACGATCGCCAGGCCCAATCCTGTGGATTTGAATTGTTTATTTTCCCGATAAAATCTATTAAAAAGTTTTTCAGGATTTTTTATGGCCTGATGACCCGTATTGGATATGATAAGGCTGCTAGTCTTGGTAACCAAAGAAATGTTACCTTCATCTATGCAGTATTTGATGGCATTGGTCATCAAGTTATTTAGAAGAATATGGATTAGATGTCTATCCGCTTCAATTTCGATTTTATCTAAAGGTTCATAACTTATTGGCGTCGGCGAAAGCTCACGAAAATTTAAGACCAATTCATCCAATTCCTCATTTATGTCTATTATTTCAATATTTGAGAACTGCTCATTGTCAAGTTTTGTGAGTAAAATGAGCTTTTTATTTAATTGTTTTAATCTATTGATATCGTTTTTAAGCGAAGATAGCTGTAAGAACTCCTTGTTTTTGATGGAGGCCTCATTCAGAAAACTTTCAATTTTGGTCCCTATAATGGCTAAAGGGGTTTGCATTTCGTGAGAAACATCTTCCGTGAATTGCTTCAAATTTTGATAATCGGTCTGAACTTTTTGGGTTAGAATAAGTACTTCTTTGTTTAATTCTTCAAACTCAACAATTTCAGATTCTTCAAATGCAATAGTCTCGCCATTCGTAAGTGAGAATTTCTTCAATTTGTCAAGAGATGAGAAAAAGGGCATCCATAATTTTGCATTGTGGGATTTGTTCAGATAAAACAGAAAGATGAATACTAATAGAATTATAAGCAGGAATGTGAGTACAATGGTCATTATAATTTCGTCCGTATCGATGAGCATATCACGCACGGTAATTTTATAATATTGACCATTGATAAGTTTTGTTTCGGATAACTGCCTAAAGAGTGCCGATTCTTGTTTTTTTGAATTGTAAATTAAAGTGTCACTGAACTTGGAAGATTGAGGAAAATCAACCTTTTCGCTTTCAATAATAGGGGGTACGTTGACCGGAGAGTTAGTATTTGAAATTATGTTCTCAATATTTTCCTGATCTGACACAAGCTCTTCCTCCACTTCATTTTTCAAAAGATATTTCGTCAAAAAAAACAGTACAATGGCACTCGCCAACAATAAAATTGAACTGGTAAGCAAGAAGGACTTTGAAGCCTTTCTGAGAAGCCTTATTTTTCGTTTGCTATTTTTCAATTATTCATCCATAAATCGATAACCGCTACCATAAACAGACGTGATGTATTTTGGCCCGTTGACACCTATTTTTTTTCTCAAATTGGTTATATGAACATATACAAAATCAAAATTATTTAAAAGATCACTATCATCGCCCCATAAATGTTCTGCAATGATCTCTCTAGAAAGCACTCGTGCTTGATTTGTTATAAAGAATATCAGCAGATCATATTCCTTTCTGGTCAATGCAACGGTTCTGTCATTGATATATACAAGTCTAGTTAATGTATTGATTTTAATTTCGTTGAAGGTAATAACATCCTCGCCTCCAAATTTCCCCCGTCTTAATACGGCCTTTATCCTTGAATTTAATTCGGCCAAATCAAAAGGTTTAGTAATATAATCATCTGCACCTAGATCAAGCCCCGAAAGTTTGTCTTCCAGTGAATTATTCGCCGAGACTATAATGATAGCTGCTTTTTTGTGCTCTTTTTTAATTTTTCTTAATAAATCGAGACCGCTGCCGGTAACAAGGTTGATATCAAGTATTATAACGTCGTAATCATAAATATCTAATTTTTCAAGCGCCTCATAATAGTCCGATGCTACTTCACAAACGTTCCCATCTTGTTTTAAGTACCGGGTAATGGTTTGTTGCAGTTCTATTTCATCTTCGGCTATTAATAATTTCATATAATTCTGTTGTATTGTGCCTGACTAGGGAAAGGAAGGATAAAATACATTTTACATTCCTTCCCCTTCCAGGACTTTTTTATTCATTCTTATTCAATAAATTTAAACATTAAATCTTAAGACAAATGAAAGTAGCATTCCCAAATCGAATTGACCTCTACGCACAATTATATAACCTAACTAAAATTTTAATTATACTTAAGTTTGGTTTATAATTTTCAGATCATCTTTTTTATCAAAAATTATATTACTATAAGGATAAGGTATTTCTATGCCTTCTTTATCAAATCGGTTTTTAATGATTTCCAGTAGCTCACATTTTAATTCAAAAGCATTGCCAGGATTTGCGGCCCAGGCCCACGCTCTCAATGTTATTGAAAATTGACCCACAGTAATCACTCGAATCGGTGCAATATCATCATCCTTGCTTTTTCCGAGCATTTGCCTATGATCTATAAACAAACGGTGCTTTATTACTTCCTCCTTCATTATCTTTCTTGCGTTTGAAATATCTGTAGTGTAAGAAATGTCCATTTCTATCCATTCACAACAGATGTCCTCCGCAAAATTTGAATTGACAATGACTTCATTGCTCATAATAGAATTGGGAATGATGACACGCCTATTCCTAAAATTACGTATAACCGTGTGACGTAGGGTAACATCTTCGACGACTCCGTCGTTTCCTCTTACAGAGACCATATCGTTCAATCTATAGGGCTTTGTAAAAACAATCATTATTCCACTGATAAAATTGGAAAGTACTTGCTGTGAGGCAAAACCAATTACTGCCACCAGAAGGCCTGCACCGGCTAGAACTGTCGTGGCGATACTTCTTAAATCGGGGATAGTCAAAATGACAAAGGCAAGTCCCATAAAAACAATTAAGACACGTACTATTCTCTGCAAAAACTTTGCGCTAGTGGAATTGAAACTGTCTTTTCTCATTTGCCTATTTATCAATTTTTCAATAAAATGGTTAAATGAGTAGTAAATTATTAAGGTAACTAATACAATTGCAAGCATCTGTAAAAGCAGAAAAGCCTCTTGTTTCGATATATCAAAAAAATCTTTCAAGGTGTCTTTTTTTATTAATGGAGTATATTTTTCTAAATGTCTGATAAATGAAAAATAATTTCCATAGTGGTCAAGCTAATTTTAGAAGCCATTGACTACTTAAATAGTTATTCGTTTTACAAGTTTTGATTTTGAAAAAAATATAAATTTCAGAGAATTGAGCAAATAAAGTCAGCGATTCTTAAGACAATTATTAGTCAATCAAAAGTTAGCTACATGGTGTTTGTAGAACAAATAATACCTGATTGAGCTACTCAATAAATTTATATCCCACCCCTTTACGGGTTTTAAAATGATTTGATCCGAGTTTCTGGCGTAGTTTTAAAATATGTACGTCAATTGTTCTAACCTGGACACCTAAATCATTTTTCCAAATTTCTTGAAGTATTTCCGCTCGGCTGAAAACCTTATCTGGCTTTGATGCTAAAAGTGATAAAAGCTCAAATTCTTTTTTTGGCAAGTCTATTACTTCATTGTGCATATAGACCAGGTATTTTTCTCGGTCTATAACGATATCTCCTCGAGTCATTATATATTCAGACATACGGATATTTGTTGTCTCCGTAGTCTCTAATCTTCGGAGAAGGGCTTTAACACGTGAAAGAAGAACTTTTGGCTTTATAGGTTTGGTTATATAATCATCTGCCCCCACGTCTAACCCGGCTGCTTCGGAATAATTTTCTCCCCTAGCAGTTAAAAATGCGACCAGCGTATCTTTAAGTATTTTTGAATTTCTTATTTCAAAACACGTCTCCATACCATCCATTCCTGGCATCATAATATCCAAGATAATGAGATGCGGTTTTAATAATTTTGCATTGATTAAGCCTTCCCTACCATTTTTCGCTGTATGTATCTCATAGCCTTCTGATCTCAGAATAATACTGAGTAAATCAAGTATTTCCGTATCATCGTCTATTAACAAAATTTTTAACTCCTTTTTGTTCATAAGCTAGAAAATAATGAGAGACTTTTCAGTATAGATTCGGGTCAATCCGAAAAAAAGTAAACATATAAAAAAAGAGAATCCGTTCAAAAGACTCTAAAAATCAAATTTTTAACAGCTAATTCAAAAATTAAATAAAAACAAAAATGAATTTAATTTCTTCCTAAGTTCTAAAGGCAAATGTTTCAACGGATTCTCTATATATTGACTTATTAATTGATACTAGGAAATGCATATCCAGTCCAGGCAAATGCCGAAACGTCAGCTCCGGTATTTCCATCAACGACATTAATCGTTGCCCCTACATCATTTTTAATATCTGTTGCATCAAGTTCCCCCACGTCTGTTACATTTATAGAGAACAATGGCGATCCAGGTCCTGCACTATCTGTCAAATCGATAAAATCTGCTGCCGTTCCTGCGCTTTGTCCATCTGCGGCAATAATGGCCACCAGGGCATTGGTTATTGTCCCAGCACTACCCCTTCTAATTTTTATCATATCAGAAAGTTCCACTGTAGATTGATGAAAAAGGGTAATGTCTGAAATAGTTGGGTTTGCCCTTGGAGAAGCATCATTGTTGTCGGCATTACTATCTGCCTCAATTCCTCGTGGATCAGAAGTAACATCATTATATCCATACTCACGTATGCCATATAGATTTGCGGCCGTGCCTGTCCAACCATCAGTCCAGTCGAACATATCATCTTTTGCGTTCACTACTAATATATTGGTCGCATTCACAGTTCCCCCAAAAAATTCAATACCATCATCATCACCATTATAGGCAGCGATATTATCTACAACCGTACCGCTTCCCACACCATAAAACGTGAACCCGTTAAATTCTTGCTCTCCGTTTATTCTTGCACCAGAATATTCCACGATGACATATTTAATAGCTCCTGAAGAATCATCTGACACGGTTCCTCCATAAGTAAGGCCTACAACTTCTGCTGTAGCTGTTTCGCCTAGATTTATGGGTGCTTTACCCGCTATAATCAAACCTCCCCAGTCGCCAGGTCTTGGATTTGAAGCTCCAGATGTTAAAGTAATTGGATTTAAAGCGGTTCCTGTAGCATTAATTTCTCCGTCTTGCTCTATTGCAATAAACACGTTTGTTCCGCCAGCTTGGGCTTCTACTCTTGTTCCCGGTTCAATGGTTAAAATCGCTCCCGGCTTAACCACCAAAGAGCCTGATAACGACCAGGTTTGGTCAGCAGTTAAAGTCACATTGGCCGTAACATCTCCCTTGAGGTCGGTAGGGTCCAAATCGGGATCATCCTGTGCGGTAATCTGACCATCCTTTTGAGCAACTGGTAGATTTGGATCTGTGGTACTATCCTTCGAGCAAGAAGTAAGTAGCGCCGTAACAGCTAGACTCATTAAAAAAATTCTCGTTTTTTTCATCATTTTTTGATTTAAAGATTAATTATTGATTTAAGATTAAAATTTATAGTTAATGCCTATGGAAAGAACAATTCCCTTTTTAAAATTGTTAATGACTATCTTATTTCCATTCACGTCTTTTTGGGTAAGCTCCAGGGTAGGATCAAGTACATTTTTTGCGGCAAAATTGAGCCCTAAATTTTTTCCCAGTTCTGTTCTCACCACGAAGTCCAATGTTGGAATGCCGGTCTCAACGATATTTCCTTTTTGTTGAACCCCGATGGAGTAAATCCTATCGCTGAAATAGTTAAGAACTGCGGAAGTTGTTATATTAGAATTTGATTTTTTTAATCGGTAGGTAAGGTCCGAATTCAGAAGAAAGGGAGAAGCACCTTCTAATTGATCTTCCTGGTTTGTGAAATTTGTGGAAGGATCAGATAGATCCTGATTTGAGTATAGATAAGAGGCGTTTAGCCCAGCGGAAAGACTGTTTTTAGTTTCTCCATCAACACTTTCTTTATCGAATATATTTTTTCTAATTTCCAGCTCTGCACCCGCGACATCTGCTTTATTACCAGAGTTGATATAAGATAATTGGTTCGCTGCTGAATTTACCTGTATTCTGTTGATAGGATTTATTATACGCTTATAGAATCCTGTTAAGGAAATGATTTCATCAGAGCTCAAATAATATTCATATTTAATATCAACATTGTAGTTGTCCGAAGGTTTTAAATCTGGATTACCAAAACTGGCAAAGTTCACATCCTCATATAAAAATGGGGCCACCTCCTTAAATTGAGGGAATGTATAGGATTTGCTTCCTGCCAACCTGAAAATGCTGCTTTCGGATATGCTGTATTTGAGATTTATAGATGGTAGAAAATAGTTTTTAATTATAGTTGAAGGATCTACATTTAAATCAAACTCACTAGACGATAGGTTGGTGTTCCAATTTACATATTGGTTAACATTCTCATACCTAATTCCCGCAATTGCGGATAAATCATCAGTAAAAGAGTACAAAAATTGCGCAAAGCCAGCGTGGATTGTTTTTGTGCCTTCGTAAAAGAAGGGGGTCAGAGGATCAAAATCTGAACTAAAACCATTGTTTGTTACTAAACGAAAAGTACCATTGGACAGGTTTTCGTGATTAAATAGGCCATCTGGATTGTTAACATCTACAACGGTAGGCGATGGGAAGTCGTGATTGAATTGTAGAAAATTAAAATTTCGGTCTGTTTTTCTGAAATTATACCCAATTCTAAGATTGCCTTTTTTTGCTTCTTCTAAATCATCGCTTACCTTGTAGTCGAAGTAGGCTTTGCCTGTAACTTCATTTTCTGAAAGATCCGAAAAGAAACGATGGTTGTAACTAGGTGTGCCAGTTGCTACCTCATAGTTTGTACCATCAAAAACATAAGTGTTCTGCCTTCTATCGGGTTCATTGCCACGAGTAATATTATACCCGGCATCTACATTTAAACCCAATCTTTCAGAAATTCTAAAATCGAATAATAACTGGTTTACGAATAGGTTGTTATTGTTGACCTGTTGCCTCCTAATAAAAGCTGAATCACCTTCTTCCTCTGAAATATTAGCGGACTGACCGATGTAATCACCAACCGATTGCGTATTGTTGTGAATATATAATGAGTTGTAGGTAATAGATCCTTTTTCATCAAATCGATATACAAAATTCCCCATAAGTATTTGAGAAACATTGTAATTGTTTTTGGAAAAATTCAAGTCACGTAATGGTAGGCCTTGAGCATTTATAACTTTAGTATTGCCATTTTGATAGACATAGCGATTATCTAAACTACCAATGATGAGGGCACTAAAAGAATCATTATTGTTAAAAGCGAACTTTTTGCCCAATTGGAGGGAAACAGAATTGTTTAATTGAAGGTTTTGAGAATTCGGTCCATAGGAATTTTTGAAATCGTATATACCCAAACTGGTAATCGGTACATTTTTGTCAATTCCGAATCCAAGAGGTGTAGCGCCATCTATAGTCAAAAACTGCTGATTTACGGCACGGGTGTTGAAACCACTCCCGATTTTAATCTTTAAATCATCTTTTCCATAAAGTTCTTTGGACACAATATCAATATTGGCCCCAGCCACATCACCGTAAATTTCCGCATCAAATGTTTTGTTGATACCAACACTGTTTATGATATCCGAACTGAAAAAATCAAGGGCGATATTCTTGTATTCAGGATCTTCAGAGGGCAGAGGAAGTCCATTCAGTGTTGAAGAATTATACCTATCACCTAAACCTCTAACAAAAACATTCTTAACCCCTTCCTGTTTGCTGACCCCAGATACTTTGGTAACGGCTGCCTCAGCATCACCCACTCCCTTACGCGCTAGTTCTACTGATCCTATCGCTGTCTTAATAGAAACGGCTTTCTTTTGTTCTAATAATAAGGCAACTTCCGAATTTCTTCGAGCTACTGTTTTTACAACAACTTCATCAAGTGCCGCTGCACTTGCGCCGAGTACTACGTTAATTTCGGTTACTTTATCAGCTAATACCTTAACTTCTGGAACTTCTATCGATTCATATCCTATAAAACTAAAAACCAAGGTGTAGGAACCGGGATCAAGATTCTCTAAAGAATACAACCCATCATAATCTGAAGTTGTTCCTTTAGAAGTTCCTTTAACAAGTATAGTTGCAAAAGGTAAAAGTTCTTTATTTATTTCTTTGTCTTGTACTAAACCAATAATAGAACCTTTAGTCTGCTGGGCAAAACCAATAGAGCTTATGCAAACAATAAGTATAAATAAAGAGTACTTTGAAAATGAGAAATTTTTTCGAGCGAAAGATGCCTGAAAAGTGATATAAGTATACGTGAAAAACTGCTTCAACTTTGCCTGTTTTTTAAATTATGGTTCGAAACTATCGGGCAAATTGTAAGCAACTTTTAAGGAAATCTTTAATAGTAGTCAGGAAGAATATTTTGAAGTGGATTCAGGCTATTTAATGCTAATACCTTTAACGAGTTTGACTCGGCGAAATCGATTATAAAAGATTAAAAAACATCAGTAAATTCAATAGATTCAAGCCATTTAAAGGGACTAAATCAATCCTTAGAGATCAACTCAAAAACCCAATATTATGTTTGAGTTAACTCCCTATTAAGCCTGCGTAAACCTGAAAGATCCTTTGATTTTGAACAATTTTTAAAATAGAAATTTTGGAAATCTAGAACCAGATTTAAAAGTTAATAACACTATCCAAAGCATCATCAGCATCTCTGTGGATAAAATTTGCCTGATAATTTAAAGTGGTTTTCAAATCACTATGTCGGTATAATTTCTGTAACATTAAAGGATGGATTCTGTCTCCGGCGATATTTCCGAAACTATGACGGGCTATATGATTCGATAATGTTTTATCAATGCCACAGAGTTTCGCTATTCTTTTTAAATATTTATTGAGAAGTTTAGTAGTGCTTTTTGTTCGCGTATAAATCTGTTCGGCTTGCGTTTGATCTACTTCCCGTAAGAAAGGAAATAAATATCCATTATTTATTTTTTTATCTGGGCGATAATAATCAATTATTATCCTAGCTTTATCAGGAGTTTTTAAACTCAAAGGTTTCCCATTTTTTTCCATGACATAATACAATCGATTATCTTTAAAATCAGACCATTTTAATTTTATTACATCCGATATTCGCATACCAGCAAAATAAAAGGAAAACAACCAGATATTATGCGTATGCCAAATAGTTGTAAACTTCTCTAAATCTAGAGATTCGATCTTCTCAATTTCCTCGATATTCAATCCTATTTTGTTACCTTCTGCAATTCTAATTTTTTCCTTGTCACCAGCAAAAGGGTAATATTTTTCGGCGATTACACCTTCTTTTATAGCAATGTTGAAAAGAGTCCTAATAAAAATAAGTTGATTTGTTATGGTTCTTGGTTTTTGATTTAAATATGAAAAACAGAACGTCTTATATTTTTTTATAAAAGACTCATCAATATCCCGAAATGTAAGAGTTTTATTATTTTTAAAATATTCTACACCATCCATCCAGTGATATTGAGATCTCCTAGCATCACTAATACGTTTTAAGCGACGTTTATTGATTTCTTTAATAACTTTTGACTTACTTCTAGAATTTTTTAGTTTTATAAACTCTTCAACATTATAAAGTATTGACAGCTGTGATTTGGCAACTGAAAAGACACCATTATCGTATTTATTTTGAATATGGTCACTTGCGACGGCAAAAAATGATTTAAAACCATTAGGGCCTTTTAATTTTTGTTTAATTTGTTTTGGAGAAATCCTTCTCTCTGTATTAAGATAAATATCGTTTACCTCCGTCACTTTTTTCATTAAAAAGTTATTCAACATTTTAGAATAAGGATGAGTTCTTTTTGCTTTGCCGTTAATATCATCCCAATCTTTTTCAAAAACGTATTGTCCCAGCCAGACATAGTTTGTCTTATAGTTTTCGCTAATTCGCAATGCAAGAGGAATTGTCCCATCTTTCTTTTTCATATTTTTCCTTAAAACAATTTTCACACTTGCCATAATATTAGAATTTAATACACTGTAAGATAATGAATTATATAAAAAAACTAGTACAGAATAAGTACAGAATAAGTTGATTTTAAACCGTTTTAAACACTATTATATAAAATTAAATAATATGCAAATAATTGATTTTCAAAGGTATTAGCTGTTTTTATAGGTTCCGTAGAATATTTTCATAACCCGGAGGTCCCGAGTTCAAATCTCGGTCTCGCTACAAAAAAAGGGATTTCGTATTTTCGAAATCCCTTTTTACTTTTTATCATTTTTCTATTCCCTGATCTACACTAACTTATCCAGTGTGATTGGTAATTCTCTCACACGTTTACCAGTAGCATTGTAGATCGCATTGCAAATTGCAGAAGCAACTCCTACAATACCAATTTCACCCAGACCTTTAGCTCCCAGCGGATTCACAATTTCATCATGTTCCGGCACGAAGATCACTTCAAGATCCTGAATATCTGCCTGTACTGCAACATGATATTCTGCAAGGTTCGCATTCATGATTCGGCCATTACGACTATCCATCATTCCTTCTTCCTCAAGAGCCATGCTTATTCCCCAGGTGATCCCACCCAGGATCTGACTTTCAGCTGTCTTAGGATTAAGTATTTTACCTCCGGCTATCGCACTCACAACTCTGGGAACCGTGATCATTTTAGTATCCTTATCTACATGTACTTCTACCATTACACAGGAATGGGAGTAGCAGGAATACTTACTGCGATCATCTGCGGGTTGAGAGTTAACGCTTGTTTCCACAGATTTCTGACCGGATGCAGCTAATATTTCAGAATAACTAAGTCTGGTAGATTTTACGCTTAGATGTCTATTACTGAACTCTGCCTCTTCGAACATCGCACCCTTCAACTCTTCTGGAAAACTCTGTTGAGCGTATCCAAATATTTTCTTCTGAAGCGCATGACACACAAGTTTTACTGCTGAACCTACTGAAGATGCAGTCCAGGATCCCCCTTCAATTGGAGCCTTCGGCAAACTAGAATCTCCAAGCTGGAATTCTACATCTTCCAATGGAATGCCAACAATTTCTGCAGCAATCTGGGACATTATCGTATACGTTCCCGTACCAATATCTGCCGTTCCACTACTTACTGTAAGTTTCCCTTCTGAAGTTAATATTGCTTTTGCTGAAGATTCCTGCTGTAAAGCTTCCCAAACTCCGGTGGCCATCCCATAACCAACAAGATTATTACCATCCTGCATGCTTCCAGGCTTTGCATTTCTTTTATCCCAGCCAAAACTTTCAGATGCTTTGAGAAAAGCAGCTCTTAATTCTTTACTGGAATAAGGCTTCCCTTCATTTTGATCAATATCAGCATAATTTATTAAACGGAACTCCAGTGGATCTACTCCAGCTTCAATTGCAAGTTCATCAATAGCGCATTCCAGCGCATACATTCCAGTAGCTCCTCCGGGTGCTCGCATATCCATAGGCGTATAGACATCCAAAGGCACCAATTGATAATCAAGTTTCACATTATCACACTGGTACATCATTCCAGACCAATCGACAACTGTCTCGTTGAACATTTCAAACCTTGAAGTTTCTCCAAATGCCTCATGATTTATTGATTTCAGTTTACCCGATTCATCAGATGATAATTTTAATCGCTGTAAACAGGCAGGCCTGTGTCCAAAACTGAACATCTGAGTTCTGGTCATTACAACCTTCACTGGCAAATTGAGGACTTTTGAGGCCATCGCCGCACAGAATAGCTGGTATTGTGGTCTTAAACCAGACCCGAATCCGCCACCTACAAAAGGAGATAAAACCCTGACCTTTTCTTTTTCCAGATTGAAGATCCCAGAAATATATTGCTGACTGCTTCCAACTCCCTGTATTTTATCATAAATGGTAAAGCCCTGCTCCTCTTCATTCCAGATCGCTACTGTCGCAAAAGTTTCCATAGGATTTTGATAATGGCGTGGCAAATAATATTCAACATCTACCTTATGTTTCGAAGAATCGTAAGCTTCGGCAGCATCACCTCTAGGCTCTGGTGGTTCAGGAACATCCTCTCTGGTTGCATTCTGAAGATTTGCTTTAAGATCAACTTCGCAACCTTCTTCTTTTTCATAATCTATTTTAACCAGTCCGGCTGCATAAGCGGCAGTTTCAAAAGTATCTGCAACGATTAATGCGACCGGCTGTCCGTTATATAGAATGTCTTCATTGTAAAATGGTCTGAATGGATTACCAGGAGGAGCCAGAGGATCTGTATAATCTGAATCGATCTTTACTTCTTCCGGTATATTTTCATGGGTAAATACCTGTCGAACTCCCGGCACTTTTAAAGCATCTTTATCATTAATAGCAACAATTTTACCTCTGGAAATAGTACTATTAATAATATATCCATGTACTAAATGCTCAGGATTGAATTCAGCGCTATATGTGGCATTCCCTGTTACTTTTTTTATGCCATCTACCCTTCTGGTAGGTTTTCCTATATATTTTGTATCTGCTATCATGCTATTTGTTCATTGCTTCTGTTAATGCTCTTATAATAGATTTTCTTACCAGTGGTATTTTAAAATCATTATCACCGTATCCTTTAGCACCTTCAGTAAGTTTATTCGCTAATTGCTCGAAATTCTCCGTATTTGTCTCTTTTCCAATGAACTCTTTTTCTACGGAAGGTTTTCTCCAGGGTTTGTGTGCAACTCCACCCAAAGCAACTCTAATGTCCTTGATCGTGTTGTTTTCCAGTTCAATTGCGGCAGCCACTGAAACTAAAGCGAAAGCATAAGACGGCCTGTCCCTGACCTTCAAATAATGATAGTTCTTAGGAAAACCTTTTTCTGGAAGCTCAATTCCCGTAATGATCTCTCCCGGTTCTAGATTGGTTTCTATATGAGGGGTGTCACCAGGAAGTTTATGGAAGTCAGTCGCGGCAATTGTCCTATCACCTTCAGCTCCACTAATATGAACTGTTGCATCTAATGCCGCAAGCGCTACCGCCATATCTGAAGAATGCGTTGCGATACAATGCTCGCTTTCTCCAAGGATCGCGTGCAAACGATTAAACCCTTCTAATGCGGAACATCCACTTCCAGGCTCTCTCTTGTTACAGGGCGTTGAAGTATCATAAAAATAGAAGCATCTGGTACGCTGTAATAAATTCCCGCCATTGGTCGCCATATTCCGTAACTGCGCTGAAGCAGCAGAAAGCATAGCCTCAGAAAGTAGTGGATATCGCTTTTCTACTTGTTCGTGATAAGCTGTATCGGCATTGGTCTTGGTCGCTCCCAATATTAAACCTCCAGAATCTGAGTTTTCAATTTTCGAAAGATCCAGATGATTGATATCAATTAAATGCTCAGGATTCTCAACCCGATATTTCATAAGGTCCAGCAAATTAGTTCCTCCACCAATAAATCTGCTACTCTCTTCTTTAGAACCTATTTGTTCGATCGCGTTTTCCACGCTCTGTGCTCTTTTGTAGGAAATATTATTCATAGTCTAATTGCTGTTTTTAGATAAAGCTTCGGTATCTCTGTCTTTTAATTCCTCCACCACTTTATAAATGTTGGCATAAGCACCACAACGACAAATATTTCCACTCATGAGATCTCTTAATTCCGCAGGATCGCTTCCTTTATTCATATTCAGCAGTCCAATGGTAGAGCATATCTGCCCGGGTGTGCAATAGCCGCACTGGAATGCATCATGTTTGATAAATGCTTCCTGCACTGGATGCAATTCATCGCCATTAGCTAATCCTTCCACCGTGACAATTTCTTTCCCTTTTTGCATTGCGGCGAGGGTCAGGCACGAATTAATATGCTTTCCATCTACAAGAACGGTACACGCTCCGCATTGACCATGATCACAGCCTTTTTTGGTTCCTGTAAGCTGTAAATGTTCCCGCAAGGCATCGACAAGAGTTGTCCATGCATAAACTTTCATACTAACATCTCGTCCATTAATATTTAATACCAATTCTTCAGTATCTGGATGTTGTTTAATTTCCATTTTGTATGGTTTTGGTTGGTAATTGATTCTAATAATTAATAGAATACCTTTTAAAGCTAGAGAATAATTTGGTCAGAATTATTTATATCACACATCTTAATATTTTTTTATGATTTTTGTTTAATCATTAAGTTGATCATAAGTTATTAGTTTTATGCATTTTAAGTCTACCTTTTAAGTTATTCTCATGTCATTCAAATTAGAAATATATTGCTCAAATTTTAATTGTTATAGTTGTTGTAAAATCAAATCTCATATCCAATTTTGAGTTTTATTTGCTCAAAAAATTGTGATAATAAAAGCATCTAATTTTGCCGGATACATCGAGCCTGTGGCAGCAGCTTCCGAAGATTTCATGGTAGATCCATGGGTATGGATAGCCTTTTCTGCCTTTATCATCCTTCTTCTCATCGTAGACTTAAAACTGGTGATGAGAAAACCTCATAAGATAAATACTAAGGAAGCTGCGTGGTATAGTGCCGGCTGGATAAGCCTGGGGCTTCTATTTACAGCTGTGATCTATTGGTGGCAGGGTTCTCTCGCCGCAGGAGAATATCTCGCTGGGTATTTGATCGAGAAATCTCTGTCTATGGATAATGTGTTCTTATGGGCTGTACTTTTTAGCTATTTTAAAGTACCAAAGGAATTTCAGCATAAAGTTTTGTTCTGGGGAATATTCGGCGCCCTTGCTCTAAGAGTCATTTTTATTTTCGGCGGAATTGCCCTGATCGAAAATGTACATTGGATCATATATATATTCGGCGCATTTTTACTGTATACCGCTTATAAGATCTTTAAAAGCGATATTTCTGAAGCCAATCCTGATAACAATAGGATTTTCAAATGGGTACGAAAAGTGATACCTCAAACTGAAGGTTACAGGGAAGACAACTTTTTTGTAATAGAAAATGGTAAGAAGATTGCCACTCCTCTATTAACCGTATTGATCATCATAGAACTAACCGATGTAATCTTTGCGGTGGATTCTATCCCGGCAATATTAGCGGTAAGCAGGAATGAATTTATAATCATAAGCTCAAATGCATTTGCAATTCTGGGTCTTCGTGCTTTGTATTTTTTACTGGCAGATATGAAAGACAGGTTTATTTACTTAAATGAAGGTCTGGGAATTATACTGGCTTTCGTGGGAATAAAATTCCTGGTAAGTGATCTTTACGAAATACCAATCTGGATTTCTCTTTGTTTTATAGCTTTAATTTTAATAGGTTCGATATTATTATCTCTACGACAAACTTCTAAGACCGAATTAGAAAAAACTTAGCATTATGAAAAGACTAAAATTAGGAAATACAGAATTATATACTCCTCCAATTATTTTCGGCGGAAATGTATTCGGGTGGACGATCGATGAAAAAGAATCTTTCAGAATGATGGATCAACTGCTGGATATGGGATTTGACTTTATTGATTCTGCAGATGTTTATTCCAGATGGGCCGAAGGAAATTCTGGTGGTGAATCTGAAAGTATTATTGGAAAATACATGAAGTCCAGAGGTAACCGGCATAAATTGACCATTACCACCAAAGTTGGCTCCAGTATGCAACAAGGGGGCGATAAGGATATTTCCAAAACACATATTCTTAATGCAGTCGAAGATAGCTTAAGAAGATTGCAAACAGATCATATCGACCTTTATTTCACCCATTGGGATGATAATAAAACTCCCGTAGAAGAAACCCTTGGTGCCTATCAGAAATTAATTGAGCAGGGAAAGGTGAGATATATTGGAGCTTCAAATTTAAGTCCTGAAAGATTACAGGGGTCTATAGATGCTTCAAAAAATGACGACTTACCAAAGTATCAGGTATTCCAGCCGGAATATAGTTTGATGCAGCGAAGCAAATTCGAAGGGAAAATTCAGGAAATCTGCCAGGAAAACGATCTTGGAGTTACCTCCTACTTTAGCTTAGCCAGCGGATTTCTTTCTGGAAAATACCAAAGTATCGAAGATATAAAAGGCAGTGATCGCGAACAGTTCCTTGGAGATTATTTCGACGATCGTGGTAAAAAAGTGCTCAACGCACTTAAAGATATATCAGACCATCATAATATTTCCCAGGCAGGAATTGCTTTGAGGTGGATCATGCAACGCCCAGGTATTACTGCTCCAATTGCAAGTGCAACCAAAGCTGAGCATCTAAAGAGTTTCGAAGAAGCTGTCAACATGGAACTTACCAAAGAAGAAATGGAAAATCTAAATGCGGCAAGCAAACATTAATTTAAGAAAGTTTGGAGATAAGATCTTCCAGACGAAGTGTATCCTGCTCACCAGATTTCATATGCTTCAGTGTAAATGTCTGCTCCTCAATTTCCTCTTCTCCAGCAAGTATTACAAATGGAATATCTCGTTTATCGGCATATTTCATTTGTTTACCCATTTTGGAACTGTCCGGATAAAGTTCAGCAGTAATTCCGGAGTTTCTTAAAGATCGGATGGATTTCATCGCATATAAGGATTCCTTATCTCCAAAATTTATAAAAAGAACTTTGGTATTCTCCCGTACAGTTTCAGGAAACAGATCCAAATCTTCAAGTACCAGGTATATTCTATCCAGACCAAACGAAATTCCCATACCGCTCATATTCTTCAAACCAAAAATTCCGGTAAGATCGTCATATCTTCCTCCTCCACCAATGCTTCCCATCTTAACTTTCTCGGGAGCAGCAACCTCAAAAATAGCTCCGGTGTAGTAGTTGAGTCCGCGTGCCAGAGTCACATCAAGGTCGAGAGTAGCGGTTTTCAAAGGCATTTCAGCTACAGCATTCTGTATAAATTGCAATTCTTCGATACCTTTCATCCCAGTTTCTGAACTTTCCAGAATAGATTGTAATCCTGAGATCTTTTCAGCAAAGGAACCTTTAAGATCAAAAATTGGAGATATTTTTTCTATAGCCTTTTCTGAAATACCTTTTTCCAGCATTTCTTTTCGAACTCCAGCTTCACCTATCTTATCTAATTTATCCAGCGCTACAGTAAAATCAATAAGTCGATCCTGTTCACCAATAACTTCAGCAAAACCAGATAAGATCTTTCTGTTATTGATTTTGATCGTTACATCTTCCAGACCTAATTGAGTAAATACCGCATCATACAATTGTATGAATTCCACTTCCTGCCATAGACTATCACTTCCCACCACATCTGCATCACATTGGAAAAACTCTCTGAACCTTCCTTTTTGAGGACGATCTGCTCTCCAAACGGGTTGTATCTGGTAACGTTTAAAAGGGAACTCGATCTCATTTTGATGCTGTACCACGTACCTGGCAAAAGGAACCGTAAGATCATACCTTAGTGCTTTCTCACTTATAGAGGAAGTTAATGCTGTACTATCCTTCAATTCCAGAGCTTTCGCATCAGCTTTTTTAAGATAATCACCTGAATTAAGAATTTTGAATATCAGGCGATCTCCTTCTTCACCATATTTCCCCATTAGAGTCGAAGAGTTCTCAAAACTTGGAGTTTCGATAGGTTGAAAACCAAAACTTTTAAATTGAGTTTTGATGATATCGAAAATGTAGTTTCTTTTTGCTACTTCTTCCGGAGAAAAATCTCTGGTACCTTTTGGAATTGACGGTTTTTGTGCCATAAAGTTCTAAGCTGAAATATGATTTTTAAAGGACTGCAAATATCTTAATTTTTGAGTGAACCCAAACAAATTTGATATTTTAAGTAACAATCCTATCATTTTATAGTCTAATCGTTAAGATCGAAAAGTTAGCCCATGTTTTCACTCCTGCGGGAAAATATTAGAATTGCTCTAAGTTCCATAAGAAATCAGTCACTAAGAACTGTATTAACCGTTCTCATCATCGCTATAGGTATCACAGCATTGGTTGGGATCCTTAGTGCTGTAGCCGCACTGGAAAACACTATAAGTCAGGATTTTGCTTCAATGGGCGCAAATACTTTTAACCTGCAACGTTACGAATTTAGAGAGCGAATAAGCAACGAGGACCGGAAGGTAAATCCTACAATTAGCTATAGGGAAGTGACCGAGTTTAAGGAGAAATTTCAGTTTCCATTTACTGAAACCGCTATATCATTTACGGGGACAGGATCTGCAGAAATCAAATATCAGAATGAAAAAACAGATCCGGATATCTCAGTTCTCGGGGTAAACGAATATTATTTAGAGAACTCCGGACTTGAAGTTGAAGAAGGAAGAGAGTTCAACATCTTCGATATTAACAATAATAATAATGTTGCGGTGATTGGTGCCGACTATAAAGACGGAATTTTCAATGGAATGGATCCCGTTAATAAAACGATTAGTATTCGTGGGGCGAAATTCAGAGTTATTGGAATTCTGGAAAGTAAAGGAAGTACCTTCGGAAACAACCAGGATCTAAGAGTTTTTATCCCTATTCAACATGCTCGCTCGATCTTTTCTCAGCCAAATATCAATTACAGCCTGAGTGTAAAGGTGGAAGACAAGGAAGTATTGGAATCGGCTATGGATGAAGCTATTATCACCTTCAGAAATATTCGTGGATTAAACCCAAAAGAAGATAACAACTTTGGAATAGAAAGAAGTGATGATCTTATTAATCGAATTCTTCAAATTACTGGTGCTTTGAATATCGCCGCCTGGATCATTTCGATCATTACCATATTTGGATCATCCATCGCCTTGATGAATATCATGCTGGTAAGTGTTACCGAGAGAACACGAGAAATTGGAGTTAGAAAAGCATTAGGTGCTAAGAAAAATACTATTGCAATGCAGTTCTTCCTGGAAACTTTAGTGATTGGTCAGCTTGGTGGTTTACTCGGTATATTGCTAGGAATCCTTATTGGCTGGGCCGTATCGTCTTCCCTGGATTTCGATTTCACCACCCCATGGAAAGCCATGTTATGGGCTACCGGGATTACCATATTCGTAGCTATACTTGCAGGCAGTTATCCTGCTGCAAAAGCAGCAAAACAGGATCCTATAGAATCACTTAGATACGAATAGTTCTAAGCGTCCTTATCAACGATATCCTTAAAGTAAGCATATAGTTCACCTTTTGTGATATTTGCTCCCTGTTTGATCAAAGCGAAAATATCCTTGTTTCTGTCCTCACTAAGAGCTTTTGAAGATGTATAGATATTCACCATTTCATTCATAAGATTGGTTTGTAACCATTGATAACCTTCCCGGGTAGTAATGTCTACAGATTCATTATCTACCTTAATCGCTATCAGGTTGATGGTCACTTCAGAAATATAAAAAAGGAAGACCTGGTTTGGAGAAAAATGCTCCAGGTATTCAACCTTATTAAGAACTCCTTCCCAGACAAGATCGCTAAACAGATCCATTTCATCTTCAGCAACCTTAGGCTGTTCTTTTTTGATCTTATTCCATTCCTCACCAGTAATGGACTGAGTTGCCAGGAAGTTTATGAACTCCTGTTGCATCTCTTCAAATTGTTCTTTAGTTAATCGAGCGTATTTCATTTTTCTAAAAATAAGAAAAGCCCACTCATAAATGAGCGGGCTTTTTGCTATAAAATTATAATATTAAGCTTCCCCTACAACGTCAAAACTTAGGTTTGAAACTACTTCACGATGAAAACGCAAAGTTGCATCATACTGTCCTAAACGCTTGATGTTTCCACCGGCGATGTTAATAAATTTTTTCTCAATTTCTACACCTTCCTTAGCAAGAGCATCAGCTAAATCACCGTTAGTGATAGAACCAAACAACTTGTCACCAGCTCCTGCCTTAGCAGTCATCTTGATCTCAATGTTGTTAAGTTTCTCAGCCTGTTTCTTAGCTTCGTCAATATGCTTTTGTTCCTTATAGGCACGCTGCTTTAAAGTTTCAGATAAAACTTTTCTTGCAGAAGGAGTTGCCAGTTCAGCGTATCCATGAGGTATAAGATAATTTCTACCGTAACCGTTTTTAACAGCCACAACATCATCTTTAAAACCTAGATTGTCTACGTCTTTTTTAAGTATTACATCCATAACTGCCTCTTTTTATTTTAATAAATCACCTACGTAAGGCATTAGTGCTAAGTGACGAGCACGCTTTACAGCAGTAGCCACTTTTCTCTGAAACTTCAAAGAAGTACCTGTTAAACGACGAGGTAACAATTTACCTTGCTCGTTTACAAACCCCATAAGAAAATCTGGATCTTTGTAATCAACGTACTTAATACCAGATCTTTTGAATCTACAGTATTTTTTCGCTTTGGTAGTTTCTATATTAAGAGGAGTTAGATACCTGATCTCTCCGTCTTTTTTTCCTTTTGCTTGTTGTTCAATAGATGTTGCCATGATTACGCTTTTTCCTTGTTACGTTTTCTTCTCTTCTCAGCCCAAGCAATTGCATGTTTATCTAACTTTACAGTTAAATAACGCATCATACGCTCTTCTCTTCTGAATTCCAACTCTAAAGGTTCGATAACCTCACCTGGAGCTTCGTATTCAAATAAGTGATAAAAACCACTCTTCTTGTGTTGGATTGCATAAGCCAGTTTTCTTAGGCCCCAATCTTCTTTAGCTACCATCTTAGCCCCTTTAGAAACAAGAAAATCTTCGTATTTCTTAACTGTCTCCTTTATCTGCTCATCAGATAAAACGGGATTCAAGATGAAAACAGTTTCATAGTTGTTCATAAAATTCTACTTTAAATTTAATCGGCTGCAAAAATAGAATTTATTATTCATATTTCAAAGCTTATTACCCAGGTAAAAATACTATTTTTAACCAGCTAAATTATATGCACCTTGCATTTGTTATATATAATGAGTAATATTGTTAAAGTCTAACCTAATTATCGTGGAAGAAGTTTTACTTAAATGTGCTGTTGTTGATGATTCGAGCCTGCAAAGGTTATCGATCGTTAAATTGATAAAAGACCATCCTAATCTTAACCTGGTTGCCGAATATAACAATGCTATAGAAACTAAGAATGGCCTGCTGGATACCGAGACCGATCTTATCTTCTTAGATATCGAAATGCCAATTCTTTCAGGTTTTGAATTACTCGATAATCTTCCAAATAAACCGCAGATAATATTTGTTACTGGCAAGACCAAGTATGCTTTCAAGGCTTTTGACTATGATGCCGTAGACTATATTCACAAACCCGTAACTAAAGACCGTTTTAACAATGCCGTTAATAAAGCGGTGAATCTTTATAAGCTTAAACACCAGACCCCAATCCAGGAAGACGATGATTTTATCTTCGTAAAAAGTAATCTTAAGAATCGTAAGGTATTTCTGAACAAGCTGAAGTACATTCAGGCTCTTGGAGATTATGTGAAGTTCGTGACCGAGAAAGATAATTTTGTAGTTCTCGCAACGATGAAATCTTTTGAAAAAGAACTTCCCAGTGAAAGATTCCTGCGTACTCACAAATCCTATATTGTGAATCTGGATAAGATCGAAAGATATAACAGTAAAAATATAGAGATCGATAAAGAATTACTACCGTTAAGCCGACATAAGAAAGCGAATTTGGTAGAAGCACTCAGTGCGATACAATAAGAAGAACGATCAACACTCCAATAATATATAGCCATCCTAACCGGTGGCTTTTTTTATTGGGGATCTACGTTTGTTATAACTCTAACCGACCTGAATGCGCCAATAGCCTGATAAGATTTTAAGATTCTGGTGATCATCGCTTTCGTTTTTCCCAGATTTTGTTTCTGCGGAATCTTGATAAGTATATTCTTATAGTATTCATTACGAATTCGGGCTACCGGTGGGAATTCAGGTCCCAGAACAAATCTATCGAACACATTCTCCAAAGCTCTTGCCATCCACTCTGCTGCCTCATTGGTTTTGGAGAAATCCCTGCTCTTTAGTGTCAACCGTACGAGACGATAAAACGGCGGGTATTGATACTGGTAGCGATCCTCCAATTGCTCCTCATACATTTCCTTATATGCGCCAGTAGACACCTGCTGAATGATCTGGTGGTGTGGGTTGTAGCTCTGGATCAAAACCTTTCCTCTTTTTTTAGTTCTGCCCGATCTTCCTGCTACCTGCAACATCAACTGAAAACTTCGTTCATGAGCCCTGAAATCTGGGAAATTTAGAAGATTGTCTGCATTCATAATCCCAACCAGGCTCACCTTTCTAAAATCCAGTCCTTTACTAAGCATTTGAGTTCCAATAAGAATATCTGTATCGTGATTTTCAAAGGATTCAATAATCTTTTCGTAAGCATATTTTCCACGGGTAGTATCCTGGTCCATTCTACCTACACTATGTTTTGGAAAAAGCGCTTTTAATTCAGTTTCCACCTGCTCAGTTCCAAATCCTTTCGTTGTAATCTCATTACTACCACACGCCATACATTGGAGCTGCATTGCAATATGATAACCGCAGTAATGACATCGCAACTGGTTATTATGCGAGTGATAAGTTAAGCTAACATCGCAATTTGGACATTGTGGTGAATGTCCGCAGGTATTACATTCCAGAATAGGTGAAAACCCTCTGCGATTCTGAAAAAGTATCACCTGTTCGTTTTCCTTCAGACTGGACTTAATCTCTTCAATCATTCTCTCAGAAAAATGGCCGGTCATCTTCTTTTTCTTATGCGCAGTTTTAATGTCGACCACCTCTACTTCCGGCATCAATACATCTCCAAACCTGCTATGAAGTTCGACGAGAGCATACTTATTATGTACGGCATTAAAATAGGATTCTACAGAGGGTGTGGCCGATCCAAGTACGATATTGGCCTGAAAAATATTGGCTAGAACCACGGCAGCATCTCGAGCGTGATATCTTGGCGCAGGATCAAATTGCTTGAAAGTAGCTTCATGTTCCTCATCTACTACAATAAGTCCAAGATCCTGAAATGGCAGGAAAATACATGACCTTGCTCCTATTACGATTTTACCTTTATCCTTATTTTCTTTTACATGTTTGTATATCTCTACCCGTTCATTTACCGAATACTTACTGTGATACACCAGTACTTTATCACCAAAGTAATTCTGTAACCTTTTGATCAGCTGAGTGGTTAGTGCGATCTCAGGTAACAGATATAATGATTGTTTACCTTTTTCAAGAGCTGATTCAATAAGTTTAATATAGATTTCCGTTTTCCCGGAAGACGTTACACCATGCAACAAACACACATGATCTTCAGCAAAATTTTCTGTAATCTCTGTAAATGCTCTTAGCTGTTCCCTGCTGAAATTTATTTCGTGGTTACTTATTTCTGAATTGAATTGAATCCTGTCTGTAGACCGGTATTCTTCAATTAATATTTTCTTCTGAATTAATCCCTTTATCACGGCAGCAGAAACTCCGGATTCATTGCAAAGTTCCTTTAATTTAAGAGCTTTTCGAGATTTTGCGGTTAAACTGAAGTAGCTTAGCAAAGCCTCACGTTGTTTCGGTGCCTTGGATAGTTCATCCAGCAAGCCATGCATTTCAGCTTCTGCTTCGTATATAGGATTGAGACTTACATAACGAACTTCCTTAGGCTTGAACTGCTCATAAATTTCCTGGTTGAGTTCTATCAGATTCTTTGCTACCAGTTTGTTTATAATAGGTAATACTTTCTTCCTGTCAAGTAATTGCTCGATCTCCTGGATCTTCATCGAAGATTGCCTTTGCAATGCTTCAGTAACCAAATACTCATCATCGGTAAGCATTTCGTCCTCAATTTTGACTTCCGAAGAAAGCTTTACGATGCTTTCGCTCTCGAGTAAAAATGCTCCGGGTAAGGCTGCTCTCATAACGTCTCCTTCCGTACATAAATAATAGGAAGCGATCCAGTTCCAGAATTTCAACTGGTTATGCGTAAGCAGCGGAGTTTCATCTATGATCTGGTGAACTGGTTTGGCTTCGTATACTTCTGGCGGAGTTCCATGAATTTTAGCAACGATACCTGTATAAATCCTGTTCTTACCAAAAGGAACAGCTAATCGCATTCCCTCCTGAATGAATTCTGCCTCTTCACTTGTGACAGCATACGTAAACCTGTTATCCAGTGGCAACGGTAAAATAAGATCTACAAATTGTGACATACTAGCTCAGATTGATAAAACGAAAAACTGCCTGGACAGCGACTTTTTCTAAGAACTCAAAAGTATTAAGAAACTTTAGTTCTATGAAAATAAGTCTGACTTTCCAGGCAGCTTTATGCTTGTAGTTTATTATTCGGCTCTTTGCCAGGTTCTGGTTTGATAGAATAGAGCGATATATCCACGAATATTCAACACATCCGGTTCCTCTTCATCGATCCAGATCTTACAACGGTATTCCTTACCAGATTTGGGATCAACGATAGTTCCATCACTATATTCTTCTCCTTCCTTCACCAGGCCCTGCATAATTTCCATGCCTTCCACCGGTTTATTTCGGAGATCACCTTCGCATTTCGTACAAAGTCTATCCCTGTCTTCTTCCCGCATGATTCGATCTACTTTCCCGTAGATCTTACCATCTTTCTCGTAGACCTCGATAATGCTATTTACCACACCTTCTTCATTTCGATTCTCCCATTTCCCCAGAACATCCTGTGCGCTAAGATCATGAGTGAATAGTGGAAGAATTAAGAGAACTAATAAAAACTTCCTCATATTATTTACCTAACATGGCATCTTTAAGATCATCATCTGCCGGGTTTTTTGACAACCAGATTCCAAACAAAGCTTTCTTAAATTCCATTCCTTTAATAGTACCTAGTTCTTTATCATTCTTGTAAGCTGTAACACCAGTTCCTGGAAGATAAACGATGTCAAAAACATCATTTTTAGTGATTTCTTCCATAAAGAAACCTTTGAACTTCTTGATCTCTGCAGCTAGTGGTTTAGTGTTACCACTCATAGAGCTTTCAAAACCATCATTCACAGCATCCACCATCTTATCACTGCTAATTAGCTTGCTTACGATATGTAATTTAATGCTCATTGGTTTATCTGAAGACATAATAGCATCTGCACTGGAAGATTTTTCAGAAAGATAGAGTCCGCCCGCATAAAGGTCGATCCATAATTTCTCTCTGACTCCTGCTCCATTAATCTGAAGGGTTTTCCCTTGATACGTTTCAGAATTTGGAAGTTTTACGCCACCAACTTCTGTTTGAGCTGAAGTTAAGCCGAAGCTCATCATTGCAATAAATAAAACTGCTAGTTTTTTCATGTTTGTAAGTTTAGTTTGGTTTAAAGTTATTTAAAATTCCTTTTCAATTTGATCAATGAAGCATTTAGTTCGAAACCGAGTAATAAAAGGTTGGAATTGAGCCATATATAAAACATAAGAATCAGTAAAGCTCCAATAGAACCATATAATTCATTGTAATTTGAAAAATTTGTAATGTATAAACTGAATAAAAAGGTAGCAATAATAATAAGAATGGTAGTAAAGGTTGCGCCTACAGAAAAGAATCTTGCCTGTCTTGCTTCCTTAGTTCCAAAATAATATAGTATCGCCACAGATGTATAAATTAGAATAATAAATCCAATATATTTTAATAGATGTGCTCCGGTTCCTTCTTCACTAAACAATCCCAGATCCGTTAGATCGGCAATAGCATAAGTCGTATATACAGCACCTATAACAGATATTAGCAACAACAGTGCCAGTATAAGCGCAACCCCCAGTGCAACAGCATACTGCCGGGGAATTGACCTGTTTTTCTTGGTATGATAACTAAATTCGAAGCCAGTGAAAATGGCGTTTACACCGTTGGTCATTAAAAATACTGAAAGTATGAATGCCACAGATAACAATCCCCCCCGGGGTGTGCTCGCAATATCCTCGAAAATTGTTCCGAAGAAATCTGAAGTCTCAGGAGGCAATAGGGAATCCATAAAAACCAGAAATTCTATCTGGAAATCATCAATGAAAGTAATGTACGGGATCAAATTCAGCACAAATAGCAGGAATGGAAAGATTGCCATAAAAAAGCTGAATGCAATGCTACTTGCCCGGGTAGAAAAAGTTCCTTTTACAATCCCTCCCCAATAAATAATCCATAAATTATAAAGCGTTAATCCATCCAGGCCGGGTAAAACAACCCCTTTCGACCAGCGTTTCCACCAGGCCGAAAGATCCTTTAATTTGGAGTTAAACGCTTTTTTTGGTGCCATTATTAAACGGCTTTTAAACTCAGATCTAGATTGTACACAGAATGCGTTAATGCGCCACTACTTATATAATCCACTCCACATTCTGCATAAGAACGCGCAGTTTCCAGAGTGATCCCTCCACTACTCTCCGTCAAACATTTTCCATTTATTAGATCCACAGCTTTCCTGGTATCCTCATAATTGAAATTATCTATAAGAATACGATAGATCCCATCTGACTTTAATATCTCCCTAATCTCATTCATGTTTCTCGCTTCGACTATGATCTTCAGGTCGAGATCGATACTAGTAAGATACTCTTTCGTTTTATGTATTGCCCTGGTAATACCTCCGGCGAAATCGATATGATTATCCTTTAACATAATCATATCGTAGAGCGCAAATCTATGATTCTCGCCACCACCAATCTTAACTGCCCATTTTTCCAGAGCGCGGATTCCCGGTGTAGTTTTACGGGTATCCAAAATCTTAGTTCCGGTGCCTTCTAACTTTTCTACAAAAGTTGCGGTTTTAGTTGCAATAGCACTCATTCGCTGCATAGCATTCAGAACAAGTCGTTCTGCTTTAAGAATAGATTGCGAAGAACCTTCTACGTAAAAAGCAATGTCTCCCTTCGAAATCTTCTGTCCGTCTTGAATTCTGAGATCGATAGATAATTCTGGATCTACGTAATGAAATACCTTTTCTGCAAATTTGACTCCTGCGATAAGACCCTGATCCTTTACAAGCAATTTTGCTTTGCCTTTTGCAGACTTCGGAATACAGGCGAGAGAACTATGGTCTCCATCTCCAACATCCTCACGAATGGCATTTTCTATAATTAAATCTATTTCTTTTTCGAATTGTTCCGGTGAGATCATTTTCTCTGCTTATTTTTGTAAATGTAGTAAAGTCTGTACTAAAATCACGGGATGACCATAAAATTAGTGTGTGTCGGGAAAACCGATAAACGGGAGCTAGAAGATCTAATAAGCATCTATTCAGAAAGACTTCAGCATTATATCAAATTTGAACTAGAAGTGATCCCTGACCTTAAAAAAACCAAGAATCTCGATGAGAACCAGCAGAAAACCAAAGAAGGTGATCTTATACTAAGCGGAACTCAGAATTCAGATTTCGTGCTTCTACTGGACGAGAACGGTAAGCAGTATGATTCCGTAGCATTTTCAGAATATATTCAGAAGAGAATGAACACGGGATTGAAGCGATTGATCTTTGTAATAGGCGGCCCCTACGGCTTTTCAGATGCCGTCTATGCAAGAGCGAACGGAAAGATTTCTCTTTCGAAAATGACCTTTTCTCATCAAATGGTGCGCCTATTCGCTACTGAACAATTGTACCGCGCCTTTACTATACTAAAGAACGAACCTTACCATCATAGATAATGAATACTATCAAATTAGTTTTTGCAACACATAATATGAATAAGTTTAAAGAAATACAGGCTTTAGTGCCAGATCATATTGAATTAATAAGCCTCGAGGAGATTGGCTGTGATGAAGATATTGAAGAAACCGGTGATACAATCGACGCCAATGCCATCATAAAGGCAGAATATGTAAGAACTCGATATGGCTATGACTGCTTTGCTGATGATACTGGACTTGAAGTAGAATCCCTCGCTGGAGCACCGGGAGTTTATTCTGCCAGATATGCGGGTGAGAAAAAGGATGATGCCGCGAATCGTAGAAAGCTGTTGAATCAGCTCGAGGAGCGTGATGATCGTACGGCACGGTTTAAGACTGTGATCGCCTTAAATTTAAAAGAGAACGAAAATCTATTTACGGGAATTTGTGAGGGTTCGATCACAAAGGAAGAACGTGGAGAATACGGTTTTGGATATGATCCGATTTTTCAACCGAAGGGATTTGATAAAACCTTTGCCGAGATGAATCTGGAAGAAAAATCGGGTATTAGCCATCGTGCAAAAGCTTTCAAAGAACTCATAGACTACCTATCTATTTAATATTCAGCTATTTAAATAAATCACTATAAATTAGTTTGCTTCAGATTTAAACGTATCTTTGCGGCTTGAAATTCCTCAGGGTGAGGATGTGTTACTGGAAGTTTAGGTTTAAGTATGTCGATTCGCTTCTTATGTAACACTTACATACGATAATCGAATACTTACAAAAAAGAATGAACGCATTCCAAGCACTTGGACTGGACGCAGATTTGCTACAGGCCATAAACGACATGGGTTTCGAAACCCCTAGTGAAGTACAGGAAAAATCAATCCCTATTCTTCTATCCCAGGAAACCGACCTGGTTTCACTAGCACAAACAGGAACAGGAAAAACCGCAGCTTTTGGTTTTCCACTTATCCAGAAAATTGATTCCAATTCTAAAAAAACTCAGGCTTTAATCTTATCGCCAACACGTGAACTGTGTTTACAGATCACCAATGAGTTAAAGAACTACAGTAAATACAAAAGATCTCTAAATGTGGTTGCCGTTTATGGTGGAGCTAGCATTACAGATCAGGCAAGAGCGATTGAAAGAGGAGCTCAAATCATTGTTGCAACTCCAGGGAGAATGCAGGATATGATTAGAAGAAACCTTGCAGATATCTCTTCCATTAACTATTGTGTTCTTGATGAGGCAGATGAGATGCTGAACATGGGATTCTATGAAGACATCAAAAGCATACTTTCGCACACTCCAAAACACAAAAAAACATGGTTGTTTTCAGCTACCATGCCTAAGGAAGTTGCTAAGATCGCTAAGAAGTTCATGACAGATCCTGTTGAGATCACGGTAGGATCAAAGAACATGGGTACGTCGAATGTTACTCATGAATACTACCTGGTAAATCACAGAAACAGATATGATGCTTTAAAAAGGCTTGCAGATGCTAATCCTGATATCTTCTCTGTAATTTTCTGTAGAACAAAAAGAGATACTCAAAAGGTTGCTGAAAAGCTGATCGAAGATGGTTATAACGCTGCTGCATTGCACGGTGATCTTAGCCAGAATCAACGTGACCTGGTAATGAAGAGTTTTAGAAGCAGACAAATCCAGATGCTGGTAGCTACAGATGTTGCTGCCCGTGGAATTGATGTAGATGATATTACTCACGTAATTAACTACCAGTTGCCAGATGAAATAGAAACCTATACTCACCGTAGTGGTAGAACAGGTAGAGCTGGTAAGAGCGGTGTATCGATGGTTATCATTTCCAAAAGTGAGGTTCGTAAGATCCGTACGATTGAAAAGATCATTCAGCAGAAATTCGAAGAAAAGCAAATTCCTGATGGAAAAGAGATCTGTAAGATCCAGTTATTCCATTTAGCGAATGATATCAAGAAGACTGAGATCAATCATGATATTGATCCTTATCTCCCAAATATTAATGAAGCTCTGGAAGATTTCACTAAAGAAGAATTGATCAAAAAATTCTTTTCGGTTGAGTTTACTCGTTTCTTTAACTATTATGAGAAGGCTCCAGATCTTACTGCAGAATCTGCAGGAGGTAGACCAGAAGTTTCAGAAGGAAATACAAGATATTTCATTAATGTTGGTTCTAAAGATGGTTATGACTGGAAGAGTCTTAAAGATTTCCTTACAGGCGAACTAAACCTTGACAGGGATGATATTTTTAAAGTAGACTGCAAAGCAAGTTTTTCTTTCTTTAATACAGATGAGAAGCACGCTGATCTAATTCTTAAAACATTTACAGAATACCAGCAAAATGGTAGATATGTGAATGTGGAGATTACTAAAGACCAGAAGTCTGATGGCGGCGGTGGTCGTAAAAGAGAACGTGGCGGCGGCAGCGGCGGTCGTAAAGGCGGCGGAAAAAGCTTTAACGATAAAGGAAGCTTCGGGAAAAGACGTAGCAGTTCAGATCGAGGAGACAAAAAGGGCAACCGGAAAGGAAGCCGAAACAAAAATGTCGAGAGTTCTATAAAAAGAAGAAGATCGAAAGCATAAAATAAAAGGTGCCAAACTTAGTTTAAGTTTGGCACTGTTTTTTATGAAGATTTTCTATTTTTAGGCTCGATTGCTATGAAGACATATTTACCCCTATTATTTTTTCTACTCACAGGTATCTTATCTGCTCAGGAAGTAGATATCGTTGCCGGTACGGTAATGAACGCGGCTAATGACAAGCCTATTGAAAATGTACATATCGTGAACCTTAACCAGGTTAAAGGCTCTACTACTGGTGAAGAAGGGGAATTTAAACTTCAGGCAACCGTTAATGACACTTTATACTTCTCTTACCTGGGATTTAGGTCCATTAGAGTTCGAGTGACCAATGACTGGCTTAAGTACGGAAATGTAAAGGTTAAGATGACCGAGCTGGGTTTTGATCTTGAAGAAGTAACGGTTACTTCCAATAATCTAACAGGTTACCTCGAAATCGACGCTAAAAATATTCCAATTTATGATAATTACCGCTATAGTATTTCTGGTTTAAACTCTGGATATGAAGGTGGTGACAAATCTCCCAATGCTGTAACAAAGGCATTACGCTCCCTTTCCAATCCTGCAGATCTCGTATATAATATATTTGGCGCGAGACCAAAACAGATGCGGAAACTCAGGGAGATGAAGAAGGATGAAGATATTAAAGATCTCCTTCGGAATAAATTTGATCGGGAAACCTTAATGGCTTTATTACAGGTAAACCGGGCTGAAATTGATGAGATTCTGAATAATTGCAACTATTCTGAAGATTTTATGCGAACAGCAAATGATCTCCAAATACTGAATGCCATTAACGGCTGTTACGAAGAATACAAAGTTCTTCAGAAGAATTAGCGATTTTCGAGAATCTGTTTTAATTCCTTTAAACCCTGATCCAGGTTATTTCCCATAGCTTTTTCAGGAGAATAAAAAATACTAATGATAGTAAGCGGAAACGCCAGGTTTCCTCTAGTTCCCCAGACCATCTTCGTTTTCTCACTATCCAATTCCTTAACGCCTATATATGTAAGCGCATTGACCTTAACCGGTTTTATAAAAAGAATCTTGGTTTCAAAAACCCTACCCTGCTTGGTCTTTACTATTTTCTGTATCCCTTCACCTACTTTATTATTTCCTTTCCAATAGAAAGAAGCGCCCTCTTTACCGTCTGGACCTTTATATTTTAATACTGCATTAGGATCACGCTGAAACAACGGATTCCATAATGGTTGATTTTTTAGCTGACGAACAAAGCCATAGACTTCTTCTCTGGACTTATTGATCACCACGGTCCTGCTAACATCAAAGTCTTTTTTAGCCCATGCGTGCAAAAATGCGAAAAATGTTATTAAGGCAATAATTAAGTAGAAAAACAGGGTCATTGCTCGGCTTTAGGATTTAAAAGTTACGAATATTTACTGATTACGGAAACGTTCAATAATCTCCTCTGAATTTTTAATAGTTTTCTTTGTCCAGGCCAGTCTTACTTCTTGCATTCGTTCTTCAGAAAACTGCCAGTCTATATTAGAAGTATCAAGTTTTTCTCTTAATGACTGAAGTATGATCGCTGCAGAAACTGAGATATTAAGACTTTCAGTAAACCCATACATAGGAATTTTAATACTTGCATCGGCCTCTCTAAGAATTTCTTCTGAAAGTCCGTTTTGCTCCGTCCCAAAAAATATGGCTGAAGGTTTTGAAATATCAAAATCTGCCAGCATCGTTGAATTATTATGAGGAGTGGTGGCTACGATCTGGTAACCCTGTTGCCGTAATTCATGCAGACATTCCCGGGAAGTATTGTATCGATGTACATCTACCCATTTCTGGGCACCCATGGCAATTTCCTTGTCAATTTGCCTGGGCAGGTTTTCTTCGATGATATGTAAGTTCTGGATCCCGAACACATCACAACTACGAACCACCGCACTGGTGTTATGTAATTGATACACATCCTGGGCTACTACGGTAAAATGATCTGTTCTTTGAGTCAGAACTTTTTCGAAGAGATCGATCCTGCGCTGGGTCAACAATCCCTGTAAATGTTCAAGTAATTTCTGGTCGGTCATGGCTGTACTAAAATATAAAAACTGTGCTCTTTTAGAAGCGATTCGCTAGTATTTATCTTCGATACCAATATTATATTCGATAACACCTGATTTTCAATATTTAATAGCTGAAAAGTTTTAAGGTAGATGAAGGGACAGAGCCATTATATGGAAGCCTAATCAGAATTTCTTTGTATTTTAAAAATTCAAGATGGCGTTACTAATCAGAAATCCATAAAAAATGAAGAAAATAGTTGTACTAAGCGGAGCTGGAATAAGTGCTGAAAGTGGCTTAAAAACTTTCAGGGATGAAAACGGTTTGTGGGAAGGTCATGATGTGATGGAAGTAGCCTCACCAATGGCTTGGGAAAACAACCGCGAATTAGTACTTGACTTCTATAATCAACGGAGAAGACAACTTCTGGAAGTAGAACCAAATGCAGCCCACCATGCTTTAGTAGAACTTGAAAAACAATATGACGTACAGATCATTACTCAGAACGTTGATGATTTACATGAACGAGCAGGTAGCTCGAATGTATTACATCTTCATGGTGAATTATTAAAAGCCAGAAGTACTTTCGATGAAAACCTGGTGATGGATTGGAAAAAAGATATTCGAAGTGGAGATTTTTGCGAACATAATAAACAACTTAGACCTCATATTGTTTGGTTTGGCGAAGCCGTTCCTATGTTTCAGAAGGCGGCAGATCATTGTGCAATGGCAGATATTCTTATCATTGTAGGTACATCTATGCAGGTATATCCTGCTGCCGGATTGGTAGATTTTATTCCGAAGAAATGTCCGGTATATTTTATCGATCCTAAACCTAATATTAGTGAAACTGCATCGCTTGAAATAATAAGTAAAAAGGCTGTGGAGGGTATACCAAAGCTTGTAGCTCAATTATTAGCTTGATGCAGGAAGTTCAAGAAATTCTGGAAAATACCAGCTTGCGACTTGCTTCCAGAAAATATGCTACAGAATTGATCCTATCTAACAATCTTTTGCCACAGACCATAGAACTCATCAAGTTCCCTCAGGAATTATCGATAAAGGCATGGATGATAATTGAAATGCTTGGACGTGATAACTGTGAAATACTGGGCGAATTTATGTCTACAATAATTAATAGTGGAAAATTGTATTCTGATGGCTCTTCCAAAAGGTGTATGATGAAAATATTCAGTTTTCTGGTTGAATCACATTTCCATAAAAAATCTCCAATTCATCTTAATCATTCTGAAATAAAGGAAATTATCAGGCTTTCATTTCAATTTTTAATGAATGACGAGAAAACTGCAGTAAAAGTTTTTGCCATGCAGAATGCTTATGATCTCAGAACAGAAGAAAAATGGATTGAATCTGAACTGAAAGCGCTGCTGGAAAAAGATATTTCTGCTTCAACTTCAGGATATAGATCACGGGCTTTGAAGATCCTGAGGAAATTGTAACATCTGTTTTTTAGTCAATCAGGAAGAAGTATCTTTATGCTTTAATTTTTTAAAAACAAGAAATGACATCGCTCTCTGCAGTATCTCCAATAGACGGAAGGTATAGATCCAAAACCAAGCAACTTTCAGCATACTTTAGTGAAGAAGCATTGATACGCTATCGTATCCTGGTAGAAGTTGAATATTTCATTGCACTACATGAACAGGGCTTACCTCAACTTCAGGATGTAAATTCCGCAAACTTCCCGAAGCTGAGAGAGCTGTATCAAAATTTTACTTCGATAGATGCACAGGCTATAAAGAAGATCGAAAAAGTTACTAATCACGATGTGAAAGCAGTTGAATATTTTCTGAAAGAAGAATTTGAAAAGCTTGGAATGCAGGATTCGAAGGAGTTTATTCATTTTGGTCTTACCTCTCAGGATATTAATAACACGGCCATTCCACTAAGTTTAAAGGAGGCTACGGAAGAAGTTTACCTTCCAGAACTGGATGAAATTGTGAAAAAACTGGAATCCCTGGCTGAAGAATGGAAAGATATTCCACTCCTGGCCCGTACCCACGGTCAACCGGCTTCACCTACCCGACTTGGAAAAGAAATTCAGGTGTTTGTGGTTCGAATCAAAGAGCAGCTACGATTTTTGAAAGATATTCCTCACGCAGCAAAATTTGGAGGAGCAACTGGAAACTTCAACGCTCACAAAGTAGCATACCCAGATACCAACTGGAAAGCCTTTGGACAGAATTTTGTCGAATCGAAACTGAAGCTTCACCACTCCTTCCCTACTACCCAAATAGAACATTATGATCATGCGGCATCATTATTCGATGCTTTCAAACGCATCAATAATATCCTTCTGGATCTCGATCGTGATATATGGACATATATTTTGATGGATTATTTTAAACAGAAGATCAAAAAAGGTGAGATAGGTTCTTCAGCCATGCCACATAAAGTAAATCCTATAGATTTTGAAAATTCCGAAGGGAATCTTGGGATCGCTAATGCGATATTCGAACATCTTTCAGCAAAATTACCGGTTAGCAGGCTGCAACGTGATCTAACCGATAGCACAGTTCTAAGAAACATTGGTGTTCCAATGGGTCATACGATCATCGCTTTTAAATCGACTTTAAAGGGGCTTAACAAGTTGCTTTTAAATGAAGATAAGCTTCATGCAGACCTTGAGAATAACTGGGCTGTTGCTGCTGAAGCGATTCAGACGATTTTAAGAAGAGAAGGTTATAAAAATCCGTATGAAGCTTTGAAAGGTCTTACCCGAACTAATGAAAGAATTACAAAGGAAAGTATTTCCAGGTTTATTGATGAGCTGGAAGTGACTGAAGAAGTTCGAGCTGAGCTTCATAAGATAACGCCACAAAATTATACTGGAATCTAAATAACTTATTTCAACGCATTAAAAAAGCCTCCGGACGTTCCGGAGGCTTTTTCTTTCAACTAACTAAAAAATTACTGTTTAGTAATCTATAATGTATCTGCCGTTGTTTTCATTTCAACTTCAGTAGTATCTTTTTGCTTCTGTTTAGAATTTCCGAAGATATCGATCACTCCTTTTATTCCGCCAGTATTAATATCTTCAGATTTTAATGATTGCATCATTTCCATAATCTTTTCAGGATCCATATTTTCACCTAGTACCCGAGCTACACCAAGACCTTTTTCATTATCATATCCATATACGATAAGCTCATCGATAGCATCTTCCTCACCAATAAAGTACAGAGCCGCCTTACGGTCGCTACCGCCATATCGCATTAATAACTGGTATTTCTCATCCTGGAAGATCTCATCCAGTTTAAGTTTTTCTTCCTCAAATTTCTTAGGATTCTCATCTTTCTCAAGAGCCAGTACATTTATTTTCTTGATAGTTTCCATGGTAGACTTTTGCTCTTCATCAAGTGCATCTGCATTGGTGAATAGGCTGGTAGGAACATCTACAGCAAGAAAGTCGGTGTCCTGCTGATTCTCGACATAATATTTCTGTAAAGATTTTTCGTTATTACAGGATACTGCAATTAAAGTAATGCTGCTTAAGACTAATAATTTGATTGATTTCATAAGATTAAGATTTTTTGTTGGCTTTCTTTAATTCTTCGGCTCCAGGAACTTTCAGATCTGCTGTTAATTTCGACAATTGTGAAAGATCGATCTGGCCCGTAATGCTAAGAATGATATTCATAGGCTCTGATCCTTCTGTTCCCTCAAGAAACATAAAAAGTTCGCTTACATAATTATCGTTCTTCCCAGGCAGAGAATAAAATTTAATATTCTTACCATCGTCATTCACTCGCATTAACTCTTCAAGACTGCCTTTAGCCAGGTAAGATTTTACGTCACTTGACATTTGAGACATCACTTTAGGGTTTGATGACTTATAGATCTGGATTCTTTCCAGATTCTCTATAAGCTTCATGTATTGTTGTGATTCAGGATCATTTTCACTGAGATCTACTTTTGCCAGCATTTTAAACATTTTACTGGTCATTACCATCGCATCAACTTCTTTCATATTTTCATACTTTTCGAAGTTTTGAGCCTGGGTAAACATTGGAGCTGCAGCTAACAGCAGGGCAATTACTAACTTATTCATGGTTTATAGATTTAGTTTAATTCAATTATTTGATTCTTAGTTTTATTAAATTCCTGCAAGTAAACAAGGTCTGCGGTGCCTTCATTCATCATTGCTGAAACCATCTTCAAGGTTTGCTTCGTCTTTTCCAGAGCTTGCTCCTGTTCGGTAACAGAACTCATTTCTGAAGTTGTTAATGAGGGTTGTGGCTGGTTGAAGTAAAAAAGACCTAAGGCAACAATGATCACCGCAGCTATTGAAGTCCATGCAAACCTGTAATTTTTCCCTTCTAATTTTAAAGGTTCACTCTCCTTAAAGGTTGTTTTAATTTGTTGTGATTGAAATTTGAAGAGCAGTGCATAAGTTTCCAAATGATCAGGAATTTCTTCCGTAATAAAATATTCCCTTAACTCCTTTTCTTCAGCAAGGGTTGTCTCACCTTCCTCATACCGACTGAGCAACCCTTCTATTCTATTTAATTCCATAGTTATGTTTTTTAATCAGCTTTTCTCTTATCGCTTTCCTGGCTCTTGAAAGTGAAACGCGTATCGCTGTATGATTCATATTTGTAATTTCAGCGATTTCATCATAGTCATATTGTTCTACATCTCTTAGCTGAAAGATCAATTTTTGTTGTTCAGGCAAACTGTCAACAATCCTGCCCAACCACTGCATTTCATCATTTACTTCAATTTCTGTCTGTAAAGGAATTTGTTTGCTTTCATAATTCTGATGTACAATTCTCAGATTATTATTCTGCTTTAGTTTTAATTGATCCAGACAGTAATTTTTAGTGATCGTCATCGCAAATGCTTCTACATTGGCATAATGCTTGATCTTACTCTTTCGGCTCCATAGTTTTAATATCACTTCCTGAGTAGCATCTTCAGCCGCATCTCTTGATGTTAGCAGCCTTAATGCTAATCGATATATTTTATCCTTTACAGGATTTATATGATTAAGAAAAATTCGCTCTTGCATTAATTGATGATTAGTTTGATACTGCCTTGTTATACTTACGACGAGTGGGAAGTAGAAATGTTACAATAAATTTGTTATTTGACTTTATGTAAGTATTTTTAAAAAAAATTTAGAAAAATTTAACCTTAATTTAATTATGAAAATAAGTAAATACTTAATGCTTTTTGCTGTTGCAGGGAGTTTACTTACCGGATGTTCCAGCGATGATGATGGATCTGGTGTTACCGAGAAACCTGTTACTCCACCGGTTACTGGTGAAACTGAAGACAACTTAGAATTGGAAATCAAGGATTTCGTTTGGAAAGGAATGAACGATATTTATGTTTATAAAAGTCAGGTTCCTGAACTTGGTGATGATTTTTTCGATACCCAGGATGACCTTAATGATTATTTGATGACATTTGATTCTCCTGAAAATCTTTTTTATGATGGTCTAGTGATCGAACAGGATCGTTTTAGTTTTATTGTTGATGATTATATCGCTCTCGAAAATAGTTTTGCTGGTGTATCTGAAACTACGGGAGTTGATTTCCGACTTTACAGATTTTCTGGTAGTGATGACCTGTTTGGGGTAGTTCGTTATATCATTCCTGGATCTAATGCTGAAAATGCTGATATTAAAAGAGGTGATATTTTCACATCTTTAAATGGTCAGACTCTTACCATTACAAATTATCGTGACTTGTTAGAGGAAACCACTCTTACATTTGGTCTTGCTACCATGGAAGATGATACGGTAACTACAACTGGAGAAGAAGTTACTATTGATACACAAGTATTAACAGAGAACCCTATTCTTGTAACTAACGTTCTTGATGTAGATGGAACTAAAGTCGGATACATGCTTTACAATAGCTTCGTAGCCGACTTTGACGATGAAATGAACGCTGCATTTGCAGATTTTAAAGCTGAAGGAATTACAGAATTAATTCTTGACCTACGTTACAATGGTGGTGGTCGTGTTAGTTCTGCTACCAGGCTAGCCAGTATGATTACAGGACAATTTACTGGAGAGATATTCGCTAAACAACAATGGAATGCCGAATATCAAAATTATTTCCTTAACCAGGATCCAGACAGGCTATTCAATAGATTTACCACAACACTTGAAGGTGGAGAAGCAATTAACAGTTTAAATCTTACTAGATTATATACAATTGTTTCGAGTTCTACAGCATCAGCCAGTGAACTTGTAGTAAATGGACTTGCCCCATATATTGATGTAGTGACAGTAGGAGATCAAACCGTAGGTAAATCACAGGCATCTGTAACCTTATATGATTCAAGCAACTTTGGAAGAACTGGTGCTAATCCAGATCACACCTATGCAATTCAACCCTTGGTTTATGAGTCTGTAAACTCTAATGATGTTGGTGTACCATTCAACGGGATCACTCCAGATACTGAAATTGTTGAAAGTATCTCAAATCTTGGTGTTCTTGGAGAAGCTTCAGATCCATTACTAAACGCTGCTTTGAATGTAATTTCTGGAAACAGAAGTATGATCTCAAGTCAGAAAGAATACTGGTATAATGAATTCAGCGAGTCTGGAGTTCAGAAGGCTACATATCAGAAAATGTATATTGACGAATTACCTGAAATTCCAGGTCAGAACAAAAGATTAGAATTCTCTAAATAATTCTAATTTTTAAGTATAAAAAACCCAGCTCATTGAGCTGGGTTTTTTGTTTTAGTATAGATTTCAGCATTAATTAAAATAGACTCCGTTGGGGTTTATTCCGGCTTCGTAAGATTTAAATAGACTTCCATTTGAAGCATCATAGACAAAAACCTGACCATTACCAGTAAAACTCGCATTCGCTGAAGCAGCATACAACATCCCGTTTCTGGCATTAAAACCATATAAAGACTCCACATCTTCCAATCTGAACTTTGGTCCGGAAGGAAGGTCTCCTCCACTTAAGTATTCATAAACGGCCTTTCCGACTGTAAAGTAAAACCTGTCATCACTTTGTACAAGGTTATCCGGATGAATGCTCGATGTAGGGAATTCTGCAGAGTTCAATACTGTATTCACATTCATATTGACTAGGCTAATACTTCCCGCAGTCTCTACATCTGCATAGGATGGTTTCCCTGCAGATAATACAATTAAGTTCGGACCATCAACAATCATTGAAGTTGGAACGTCTCCTACTACAATTTCAGTAGACACCTCTTTTGTAGAAGTATTGATCACTGAAATGATATTATTGAAATTATATCCGCCTTTATGCGCAGTATAGATCGAACCATTATTAGCTAGTATTTTCTCCGGTCCTTCAGCAACCTCAATCGAAGAATCAAAAGAATAGTCAGATAAATTATAAACAGCAACATAATCATCATCAGGATTGGAAGCATCTCCCCAGTTACTAACGTATAGAGAATTTTCTGAAACCGTCGCAAATCGTGGATTTTGTAAGTTTTCTGAAATCTGCCCAACAGTTTCGAAAGTATTTCGATTTACGATCTCAATTGTATTGGATACATTCAAAATTACGAATGCCAACTCTTCAGAAAGGTAAATACTTTGCGCGGTATCCCCTAATGAAGTTCCGTTTACTGAATTAAATATTTGAGACTGAACTTCTCCGGTCTCTTCATCTATAAAGGATACAGTAGAATTTCCAGAACCAAAGTTACCTTCGTTCAATACAAAAATGCCTTCTTCAAATGCTTCTTTATCCTCACCTGGAGGAATTACACAGCAATCCTCATCGTCGCTACAGGAGTTCAGTAAAAAAATTAGTGCCAGCAGGCTGAAATAGTGTTTAAAATTCATGGTTAAAATTTAATAGTTAGAAAAGTTTTAAATGATCTCCCGGGCATATATCTGCCTGGAAGGCTTTGATAGTCTTTATTGAAAAGATTATTGACTTCAGCACCTATTCGAATTGCAGGTTTTGTTTTCAATTGCCGGGAAATTCCAAGATCGGCTATGGTATAAGAATCAAGCTCATAATTATTATCGGCTGAAGTGAAAATCTTCCCATTGTATAATCCCCGAGTGAATAGATTCCAATTACTGAATGCGTACGAAGCTTGCGCAGTCGCTTTATTATAAGGAGTATAGATCAATTGATTTCCATTAGATCTATCTATAGATCTAGTATAGGCGTAATTTCCTGTAAGCTTTAAGTTTGAGGATTTAAAATCTTTCTGCCAGGTTGCAAAAAGTTCCAGACCGTAATTGTAGGCAGATTCTGTATTAACAGGTTGCCAGACTCCAGTCTCATTAGGTATCCAGCGTATAAGATTTTCAAGATCTATATAGAATACGGTCGCATTGATTTCCAGCTTTTTATTTCTGAAATCCACTCCAATTTCAGATTGTACCGAATTTTCTGGTTGCAGATCCTCGTTTCCACCTTGTAACCAGAATAGGTCATTAAAGGTCGGGATCCGATAATTCTTTGAAAAGTTAAATCTTAGCAGGTAATTCTCGGTTAGTTGATATTTGGATCCTACAGAGAATAGTAGCGGCGATTCAAAATCTGAAGTTTCTTCGATACGAAGACTAATATCATACTGAAAATTATTCAAGGATTGATTATAAATTATTGTAACTCCTGAAGTTTCTGGTTTCTGGTCTACAATCCCTGAGCCTTCAGCATCGATTTCAGTATAGTCTGCAATCAAATTCAGAAAAGCATCTTCAAATACATCATACTTCAGGTCATACTTTATAATTCCTGTTTCAGCTGAACCAAAGGAATGATCTAGGGAATTTCTGTTCTCATAATATTTGAATTCCTCACTTAGCAACGCGAACTTCAGGCTACTTGTAAATTTTCCGAAGAAAGCCTTGTACTCCAGTAAATTCCGAAAGTTTCTATCTTCATATTTACTATATGAATCTATAAATACAGTACCAGAAAACCCGCGATTTCCCTGGTATAGATTAGAATAAAATTTCACCAGGTGGTCTTCAGCAAGCCAGTGCCCTACAGAGGCATTCAAAGCTATATTATCAAAGTCTCCATTTTCATTTTGAAAATCATCAACTGGATAATCATAATCATTCGCTGAACGTATACCGGATAAAGATATATTCAGAGCTGTTTTGTCGCTAGAAACCTGAGCGTTTGCGCTAGCCTGATAAGTATCAAAACTACCTGCGCCGGCATAAACAAAAACTGAACTCGTATTCTTAAATCTCAAAGAATTATTTAGATGAATGGTTCCACCTATTGCGCCACTTCCGTATAAAACACTACCACCGCCAGGCCTTAGACTAATATCATCGAAAGCTTTGGAATTGATAGTATTAAAGTCGGTTTGCCCGGTGAACTGAGAGTTTATATTGATCCCATTCCATACCACCGCAGTTTGGGAAGCACCGGTACCTCTCACAGATGCCGAAGAAACCATCCCAAAACCATTTTCTCTAAAGAAAAAAGGAGAATTGAATTTAAGCACGTTGGTTAAAGCTGGATCGCTGTATTGTACGATAGAATCGGCGATCGAATGCAAATGCTGACCAGAAGAGTTACTCTTAAGTTTGCTATCGCTAAGCTCTACCTCCTGTAACCAGCGAATAGAATCAGTTTGAGCATGAACTGAAATACAGCAAATGCCAATAAGGATTAAAAAAATGTAATTAGTTCTGTTCATAATCTGCCGACCTTTATCCCGAAAGTCACTCGATACTAGTCGAAATTCGGGCAGGTCTCCTGGCTTACGTACTACAATTTACCTTCCCGCCTAATGGCAGTGGTTTGAAGAATAATTGCAGCCACCCAAACGGGCTAAGCTTACAGTTGCGGGAACAGCTCAGGCTATTGATAAAATCTCTCCTGATTCCCTTTTAATTAACGCAGAAATAAATCGACGTCAAACCAAAATTTCGAGGCGAAAATAAACAATTAAGTTTGGTAAGTCTTTCAAAAATTTAAATAATCTTACTTTTGGTGACCAAATTACATTCGTGAAGCAGTTAAAATTCATTATCCTATTCATAGCATTCATTTCCTGTAAGGATAATTCATCCCAGCAGGAACCTGGAAACCAACGAGCTGAAACCATCTCCATGAAATATGCTCAGGGATTTAGCATTAAATCCTATGAAGGTTATAAAATTCTGGAAGTTGCAACTCCATGGCCCGGAGCTAAAGAACCCTTTAAATATCTACTCCACTCTGCTAATTCCACTATTCCTGATAGTATCGACTTTGATGAAAAACTGGAGATTCCTGTAAAAAATATTGTGGTAACCTCTACGACCCATATTCCAGCGCTCGAAGCCCTGGGCCTGGAAAATAAATTAAGTGGATTTCCCGGAACTCGTTATATATCTTCAGAAAAAACAAGAAAACTGGTCGATTCAGGCGAAGTGCATGAACTTGGTCAAAATGAGAACATTAATACAGAAATTCTTATCGATCTATCGCCAGATGTGGTTGTTGGATTCTCGATCGACGCTTCTAATAAAAGTCTTGAAAAAATAAAGAAAACCGGAATTCCAGTACTTTACAACGGTGACTGGACAGAAAAAACACCATTAGGAAAAGCTGAATGGATCAAGTTTTTTGGTGTGCTGTTTGACAAAAACGAGGAGGCTGAAAAAATATTCGATGATATTGAAACCTCCTACCTTAAAGCAAAAGAATTAGCTTCTCTATCTAAAACTAAACCAGTAGTGATAGCCGGTTCCATGTATAACGACAAGTGGTATGTTCCCTATGGTAATAGCTGGCAGGCGCAATTTATTAAAGATGCTAATGCGAGTTATCTATATGCTGATACTGAAGGAGAAGGCAGTTTGGCGCTTTCATTCGAAAGTGTACTTGACAAAGCTGGTAATGCCGATACCTGGATAAGTTCCGGCCAGTTTGAGAGCTATGCTCAACTTACTGAGAACTCGGTTCACTACGATAAATTCAAAGCAGTTAAGGATAAAGAGGTTTATACCGTGAGCTTATCAAAAGGCGCTACTGGCGGAGTTCTTTTTTATGAACTTGGTCCACAACGCCCAGATCTAATCTTAAAAGACCTAATCACAATCTTTCATCCTGATCTTCTTCAGGATCATGAGAATGTATTTTTCAAACCTCTCAACTAATGTGGAGCAGGAAAAAGTATACTTTAACCATAGTCTTCCTGGGAGTTGCCCTTCTATGCTGCCTGCTACTCAATATTAGCCTGGGATCAGTAAGCATACCTTTTTCTGAAGTCATTGCCTCTCTTACTGGTTTTGCAGTAGAAAAAGAAACCTGGAGATATATAATTCTGGAATTCAGATTACCGAAGGCAATCACAGCGATCATTACAGGATCTGGCCTGGCAGTTAGTGGTTTGCTTATGCAAACGTTATTCAGAAATCCGCTCGCCGGACCCTATGTTCTGGGTCTAAGCAGTGGTGCCAGCCTGGGAGTTGCCATTGTATTTATGGGATCTGCACTATTTGGTGCTGGTTTTGCCGTAATATTATTATCAAAATGGAGTCTCGTCATAGCATCGAGTTTAGGTAGTTTACTGGTGCTACTGGCTGTTATCGTTGCGTCATTAAGACTTAGAGACACTATGGCGATATTGATCATTGGCCTTATGTTTGCCAGTTTCACTGCTGCTATTGTTAGTGTGCTGGCTTATTTTAGCCCGGCTGCAGATCTACAGCAATATATATTCTGGTCTTACGGAAGCCTGGGAAACCTGAGTTGGGAAGAAGTAAGTATCCTGACTATTTTCTGGAGCGTAGGCATCCTAATCACTCTTGCTTCTATCAAAAATCTCAATTCCTTGCTTCTTGGTGAACAGTACGCAAAAAGTATGGGAACCAATATTAAAAGAAATAGATTTCTGGTAATTTTGGCAACCAGCCTGCTCGCTGGCAGTATTACCGCATTCGCTGGTCCAATTGCATTCATAGGGCTGGCGGTACCGCATTTAATAAGACAGATCATCCCTTCTGCAAACCATATTATTTTGTTCCCGGCGATAATTTTTGGTGGAGCTATCTTAATGTTATTATGTGATATAGTCTCTCAACTGCCCGGCAGTGAATTTAGTTTACCAATAAATGCTATTACATCGCTTATTGGAGCCCCCGTAGTTATCTGGCTTCTTATAAGAAAACGTAGATTTAATTTCTAATGGAGAACAAAAGCTCAAATAGCATTTTAAAAACTAGCGGACTCTCCATAGGTTATTCTGAAAGATCTACATCGAAGATCATTGCTGAGAATATTGATTTTGAGATCGATGAAAACGAACTTACTGCAGTTATAGGAGTAAATGGCGCTGGGAAATCCACTTTACTTAAAACATTAAGTAGGTCACTTGAACCTCTTAAGGGTGAAGTCATTGTAAACAACAAAAACATAAGCAATATCAGCTCAGAAGAGCTTTCAAAACAGCTTAGCCTTGTACTTACTGAACAACATGTTTCAAGAAATTTAAGCGCCCAGGAATTGATCGCTCTGGGTCGGCAACCATACACGAACTGGATCGGAAAACTGGATCGGGAGGATAAAGAAGCCGTACAAAATGCGATAGAGCTTGTTAACATTAAAGAACTCGCAAATAGAAAATGCTACGAACTTAGCGACGGACAGTTTCAGAAGGTCTTAATAGCCAGAGCAATTGCACAGGACACTTCTTTGATCATCCTGGATGAACCTACCACTCATCTTGACATTTACCATAAAGCGTTTATGCTGAAATTACTGAAACAACTTACAGAAAAGACTGGTAAGGCGATCATCTTCGCCACTCATGAGATCAACCTGGCCATACAACTTTGTGATAAGCTAATCATTTTGAAAGATGGTAAATCATTTACTGGTACACCGAAGGAATTGATGGCATCTGGTGTTTTCGATTCTTTATTTCCTTCCGAACTTATTACCTTCGACAGGCAATCGGCCAGCTTCAGAATAAGCAGCTAAATCTGATCTAACGCCCAGAAGAATTTCCGAATTAATTATATTTAGCAAAACCACGATTTATGACTGAACCGGTCTACCTGATATTTCTTTGTTTATTCATTTTCGCCCTAGGTTTCGCGCTTGCATACTTATTGAAAGATTCAAAATCAAAAGAGGTTTTAAAAAATTCCGACTATCAAATTGACCAACTTAAACTTCAGATAGATAGCGATAAGAAATTTTATATCAATCAGTTAGAAGATAATAAAACGAACATATCACAGCTTAAAATTGAAAGCACGGAGATGCTTCAGAAAAAAGAAGAGCAATTGGAAACTCTTAGAAATGAACGTGGAAAAATTCAGATTCTACTAACCCAGAAAGAAGCCGAAAATGAGCACTTATTAGAGAGAAGTAAGACCCTGAACCTGGAAATTGAGAAACTGCACGAAAAATTTAACGAGCAATTTGAAAATCTGGCCAATCGCATCTTCGAACAAAAATCTGAAAAGTTCACGGATCTAAATCAGAAGAATATTTCTGCAATTTTGAATCCGCTTGATAAAAAATTAAAAGAATTTGAAGATAAAATTAATGATAGCAACCTGGCTTCAGTAAAAAGACATGCAGAACTGGGAGAAAACTTACGGTTTCTGAATGAGCAAAATATCAAAATTAGCGAAGAAGCGAACAATCTCACCAAGGCTTTAAAAGGGAACACCAAAATGCAGGGAAACTGGGGCGAAATGATCCTGGAACGTGTTCTGGAAAAAAGCGGACTTACCAAAGGCAATGAGTATGACGTGCAGCAAAGTTTTACCACACAGGAAGGAAAACGGGTAATCCCAGATGTAGTAATCAATTTGCCGGGCGATAAAAAGATGATCGTGGACTCTAAAGTTTCACTTAATGCCTATGAAAGATATGTAAATGCCGAAGATCTCACTGAGCAGTCTGCTCATCTTAAAGATCATTTGTTGGCCTTAAAACAGCGTGTTCAGGAATTAAGTAAGAAAAATTACCAGATGCTTCATCAGGAAGCAAGTCCGGATTTTGTACTACTATTCATCCCCATTGAAGCGGCATTTGCGGTTGCCAGTAACGAAAATCCTAATCTTTATAATGAAGCCTTTGAGCAAAACATCATATTGGTAACTCCTACCACCCTGCTTGCGGTACTAAGAACGATTGAAAGTATGTGGCAGAATGAAAAGCAAAAGCAAAATGCGATAGAGATCGCAAACCAGGCTGGTGCTTTGTATGATTCATTTACAAATCTTACTATAGAACTGGAAAAAGTAGGCAGACAGATTGGTACAGTTCAGAATTCGTATGACGGAGCCATGAAAAAACTAACTGGAAAAGGGAATCTTATTAGAAAAGTGGAGCGTTTGAAAAAACTTGGAGCTAAAGCCTCAAAACAGATCGACCCTAAACTAATTCGAGACTCAAATTCAGAAACTTTGAACGAGAATTAAATATCTTGCAGCCATGAAATTCTGGATCAGTTCAATTTTATTCATCTTTTTATGCACCAGCCAGGCGCAGGAGATCTATTTCCCTGCAGATACACTCTGGGAATCAAAGTCACCTGAAACTTTTGATCTCAACCTGGATGCAGCAATCGACTTTGCTAAAAAAAATGAATATTCCGAATCCAGAGACCTTGAACAGGCCATTTTGAAAGGTTTTGAACGAGAACCTTTTCACAAGATCATGGGACCCGTAAAGCGCCGTGGAGGTCCGGCAGGGATGATACTGAAGAACGGCTATAAAATAGCCGAATGGGGTGATGTTCAAAGAGTGGATATGACCTTTAGTGTTACCAAAAGCTTTCTTTCTACTACTGCATTAATTGCTTTACAGGAAAATATCATCCATAACTTTAATGATACCGTATCAGGATATGTTTGGGATAGTACATTTGATGGTCCACACAACTCTCAAATTACATGGAAACACTTACTTCAGCAAAATTCTGACTGGAGTGGTGAGTTATGGGATAGCCATGACTGGGCAGATAGACCTTCGGCAAGTGGAAATATTGATAGCTGGAGATCCCGCAAATTAAATGAACCGGGAACATTTTTTAAATACAATGATGTGCGAGTAAATGTACTCGCCTATAGCCTACTGCATGTCTTCAGAAAGCCTTTACCTACCATTTTAAAAGAAAATATCATGGATCCCATTGGTGCATCGCATTCCTGGCGTTGGTTTGGTTATGACAATTCCTGGACAACCATCGATGGCTATAAAATGTAATCTGTAAGCGGCGGTGGTCATTCCGGTGGTGGCATGTTTATTAATACCGAAGATATGGCCAGGTTCGGATTACTATTTATGAATAATGGGGGGTGGAACGATAAAAAACTTCTTGAAAAGGATCTAATAAAGGAGGCTGTGATACCTTCTACTTCCAACACTAATTATGGTTATATGTGGTGGCTGAACGCTGAAGGAGACCGACATATGGAAGGTTTAGATAAAGATCTTTTTTACGCAGCGGGATTTGGAGGGAATTTTATCATCATTGACCAAAAACAAAAATTAGTAATCGTGACCCGATGGCTTGAACCTTCCAAACTGGAAGAATTCCTCAACCTGATCTATAAAAATCAATAACATGAAGAAAACATTAATATATATACTAGGTGGTATATTCTTACTCTGGCTGCTTTATTATGCATTTGTCTATTTTGTGCCTTATAGTGAAGGAACCAGAAGCGGTGAGCTCATTAAATTCAGCCGTAAAGGAGTGATCACAAAAACCTGGGAAGGTGAAATAAGCCAGGGAATAAGCGGTGCCCAGATATTTAGTTTTTCTGTTCTCGATAAAAATGACGAAGTGATCAAAGGCCTTCAGGAGTATGAAGGGAATTACGTGAAACTTACCTATGTAGAACGCTATTCAACCTTCTTCTTCTGGGGAGACAGCAAATATTTTATTACTGAAGTAGAACAATCTCAAAGCCCACATTTTAGAAGATAATATGCAGCAAAATTACAAAAGCGTTGAAGCAAGCCAGGTCGTTATTTCAGAATTGATGCTGCCCTCCCACTCCAATTTCAACGGTAAGATACATGGTGGCTATATATTATCCCTCCTTGATCAAATCGCCTTCGCATGCGCTTCCAAACATTCCAGGGCCTATTGCGTGACTGCAAGTGTGGATACTGTTGATTTTCTAAAGCCCATAGAGATCGGCGAACTGGTAACGATGAAAGCTTCGGTGAATTATGTAGGTAGAAGCTCTATGGTCATAGGGATTCGTGTGGAATCTGAAAATATTCAAACAGGTGATATCAAACATTGCAATAGTTCTTATTTTACAATGGTTGCAAAGGATAAAGATGGGAATTCCATTGAAGTTCCAGGTTTAGTCCTGAAAACTGATGATGAAATTCGGCGTTTTGCTAAAAGTATCAAACGTAAAAAAATGAAGGATTTCAGAGTTAAGGAATTTCACGAAACCGATTTTGCTTCTGAAAAATATTTGCATATCCTGGAAGATCACAAGGCTAAAATTGAGATGCATTCGTGAGATCGAACTGGTTTATCATAGCGATATTTGTTGCGATCGCGATAGCATACTTTCTTCCGCAGGGTCCAGAAGTTCTACCTTTAAAAACTATTACCGACATAGGAATTGGACTTATATTCTTTTTCTACGGACTCAAATTATCGCCGGCAGAGTTTAAGCAGGGTTTGATGAATTATAAGATTCATATCATTATCCATTTCACCACTTTTGTCATTTTTCCTCTATTATGCATCGCGTGTCTGCCGCTATTCGAAAAGGGTCTGCAATCTGAATCCTGGATTGCGCTGTTCTTTCTGGGAACCTTACCTTCAACGGTCTCATCATCTGTAGTAATGGTCGCGCTGGCGAAAGGAAATCTGCCTGCGGCTATATTCAATGCCAGTTTATCCGGGCTTATCGGCATATTCGCAACGCCATTATGGTTGGGACTGGTACTGGAAAGCTCAACAGATTTTAACTTTTTGAGCGTATTGCAAAAATTGATGTTGCAAATCGTAGCACCTTTACTAATTGGATTATTTCTTCAAAAGTTTCTAGGAAACTGGGCCAGAAAACATGGCAAGAAACTTAGTAATTTTGACAAGGCTACGATCATACTTATCATTTATACAAGTTTCAGCAATTCATTTTCCTCAAATATTTTTGCTGATATTAGCTGGAGTGAGATCTTAAAAATGGCAGGAATCGTTATCGTTCTATTCTTCCTGGTTTATTACGGCACATTGTTCGCGAGTAAGGCGTTAAAATTGAACACTAGCGATACCATTACTGCTCAATTCTGCGGAACAAAAAAATCATTAGTTCATGGCTCAGTAATGGTTCGGGTGATCTTCGGAAGTACCGCAAATTCCGGTTTGATACTACTTCCCATCATGCTATATCATTCCACTCAACTTATTTTGATCGCATGGTTTGCTGAAAAATATAGAAGCAGAAAATCAGATCTTCAATAATTGTCCTATTTTTATGCTGAATTATGAAAAGCACTACCTACATTTTCCTTTCTCTCGGCATTTTTTTATTTGCCTGTAAATCTGAAGTACCCGAAAAAGTTGAAGAAGCTTCAGTAGAAAAACAGGAAATTGCGGCTCCAAAGACCGAAAGTATTCAGAAGATAGAATGCTATACTTACCTTGAGAATAAGGATACGATCTATATGGCTTTAAGGATCAAGGATGATTCTATTGTAGAAGGCGATCTTTCTTATTCACTGTTCGAAAAAGACCAGAACAAAGGTAGTATTAGAGGAAAAATTTCCAATGATTCTCTTTTTGCCAGCTATCAATTTTCTTCAGAAGGAAAAGATTCAGAAAGAGAAATATTCTTTTTGAAAAGCCCTGAGGGCTTCGTTGAAGGCTTCACAGAAACTGAAGAATCTAATGGAAAAACCATCTTCAGAAACAAAGATTTCAAGTTGAATGATCGCTACACCTTACAGCGTACAGATTGCCGATAATCAGTTATTTAGATAGACAGCTATTTCAGCAATATTTATCGTAAAAAAGATCCATCCCAGGATTAGGAACAAACCACCCAGAGGAGTGACCGGGCCAAGTATTTTTAGCTTTTTATTGATCGAACTACTATAGGTAAGACCATAAATACTGAAGGAAAATAGCAAGATCCCGATCATAAAAAACCAGGCGGTGAGCTGCTGTCCAGTTTGAGTAAAAGGAAACACAACTCCGGTAACGATCAATATGATTGCATGATACATTTGATATTTTACACCGGTTTCAAAACTCTTTAATTGATCATCATTAAAGGTTTTTTTCAGGGCATGAGCTCCAAAGGCTCCCAAGATTACAGCGAGCGCCCCCATTATTCCGCCAAAGATTAAAACGAATTCTTTCATTTTCGACTATTAAAAAAGGCCATTCTGAACATATAATTCAGAATGACCTATTATTTTTAGGATATCAATTACTTACTTAAGTACATTTTTCTTCTGGAATATAGATCGTAGAACTCATCGTCCTTCAAACTATCAATGAACAAGATACTTTCTCCGGTGCTCTTCATTTCAGGTCCAAGCTGTTTATTCACATTGTAGAATTTATTGAATGAGAAAACTGGCTGCTTGATTGCGTAACCTTCCAGCTGAGGATTGAAGTTGAAGTCTTTTACCTTCTTTTCACCAAGCATCACTTTGGTCGCATAATTTACGTAAGGCTCTTTGTAAGCCTTCGCGATGAACGGCACTGTTCTCGAAGCTCTAGGATTCGCTTCGATAATAAATACCTTATCATCCTTGATCGCAAATTGAATGTTGATTAGCCCAACTGTATTTAGCGCCAGAGCGATCTTGCGAGTGTGATCCTTGATTTGCTGCATTACAAGGTCTCCAAGGTTGAAAGGCGGCAACAAGGCATGAGAATCACCAGAATGTATTCCACACGGCTCGATATGCTCCATGATCCCTATAATGTACACATCCTCTCCATCACAGATAGCATCTGCTTCAGCCTCAATCGCTCCATCAAGGTAATGATCCAGTAATAATTTATTGTTAGGGATTTTTCTAAGAAGGTCTACTACATGAGCTTCCAATTCATCCTTATTGATCACAATTTTCATTCCCTGACCTCCAAGCACATAAGATGGTCTTACTAGGATAGGGAAATCAAGTTCTTCAGCAAGTTTAAGGGCTTCGTCTGCATTTTCTGCAGTTCCAAAGTCTGGATAAGGAATATCATTCTTTTGTAGTAAAGTTGAAAAACTTCCTCTGTCTTCAGCTAAATCCAGGGCCTCATAACTGGTTCCCATGATCTTGATTCCGTAGCGATCAAGTTTTTCAGCCAGTTTAAGAGCAGTTTGACCTCCAAGTTGTACTATAACTCCTTCAGGTTTTTCATGTTGAATAATGTCATAAATATGCTCCCAGAACACAGGTTCGAAATACAACTTATCTGCCGTATCAAAATCTGTAGATACGGTCTCAGGATTACAATTGATCATGATCGTCTCGTAACCACATTCTGCAGCAGCAAGTACCCCGTGAACACAGCTGTAATCAAACTCTATCCCCTGCCCTATTCTATTGGGACCGGAACCAAGCACTATGATCTTTTTCTTATCTGAAACTTTGCTTTCATTATCTGTATAATGCTTGCCATCTTTGGAACGAATTCCTTCCTCGAATGTGGAATAATAATACGGAGTCAAAGCCTCAAATTCCGCAGCACAGGTATCTACAAGTTTATAAACCCTATTAATCTGTAATTCTTCTCTCTTTTTATAAACTTCACTTTCTAGACAGTCAAGCATGTGTGCAATTTGTCTATCTGCAAAACCTTTTTGTTTGGCTTCTAGCAGAAGATCTTTAGGAAGGTTTTCTTTATCATACTTAGTAATCTCCACTTCAAGAGCATGAAGATCTTCATATTGTTTTAGGAACCACATATCGATCTTGGTGATCTCGTGTATCCTACTAAGAGGAATACCCATTTGTATGGCATCGTAGATCACAAAGACACGATCCCAGCTCGGGTTAGTTAATTTATCTATGATCTGGTCATAATCCTTATAACCTTTCCCATCTGCACCCAATCCATTACGCTTAATCTCAAGAGATTGTGTAGCTTTATGAAGAGCTTCCTGGAACGAACGCCCAATTCCCATCACTTCCCCTACAGATTTCATCTGAAGACCTAAGGTGCGGTCTGATCCTTCGAACTTATCAAAGTTCCAGCGAGGGATCTTAACGATCACATAATCAAGTGAAGGTTCGAATAATGCTGAAGTTGATTTAGTAATCTGGTTTTCAAGTTCATCCAAATTGTAACCTAAAGCCAGTTTTGTCGCCACCTTTGCAATAGGATATCCTGTCGCTTTAGAAGCTAAAGCTGAAGATCTCGATACCCGCGGATTGATCTCAATTGCTACGATATCCTCCTTTTCATCAGGACTTACCGCAAATTGCACGTTACAACCTCCGGCAAAATCACCAATACTACGCATCATTTTAATCGCAAGATCACGCATTCTTTGATACGTCTTATCGCTAAGCGTCATCGCAGGAGCAACTGTAATCGAATCTCCGGTATGGATTCCCATTGGATCCATATTTTCAATGGCACAAATAATTACTACGTTATCATTTCTATCGCGCAGTAGTTCCAGTTCATATTCTTTCCAGCCTAACAAAGCTTTATCGATCAACACCTCATGAATTGGAGAAGCTTCAAGACCTCTGGAAAGCATCTCATCAAAATCCTCAGCCCGGTGCACAAAACTCGCTCCACCACCACCAAGGGTAAATGACGCTCTTATGACTAGCGGAAATCCAAATTCCTGGGCAACTTCTTTACCTTGTAAATAAGAGGTCACCGTTTTGGCTGGAGCAACTGGCACTCCAAGTCTTCCCATTAGCTGCTTGAACTGCTCACGATCTTCACAAATATTGATCGCATCGATATCAACCCCAATAAGCTTTACATTAAAATCATTCCAAATACCTTTTTCATCTGCTTCAATACATAAATTCAGTGCAGTCTGGCCACCCATAGTTGGTAGAACAGCATCGATCTCAGGATGATCTTTCAGAATTTCAATAATGGATTTTGTCGTAAGTGGTTTTAGATATACATGATCGGCCATGGAAGGGTCGGTCATGATCGTCGCAGGATTGGAATTAATAAGTATGGTTTTAATCCCGTCCTCTCGTAGAGATCTAAGAGATTGAGTACCTGAGTAATCGAACTCACAGGCCTGGCCAATGATAATTGGACCAGATCCAATGATTAAAACGCACTTGATGTTGTTGTTTTTAGGCATGATTAAGATTTGATCGTGTTGTTAGTTGTGTACTATAAAATTAAGAAGCGTCTGGGTATAAAAAAAGGCGTTACTCAAAAAGTAACACCTTTAATATTTCAATTAATGATAATCATTAATGCTTATGTCTGTTTTCAGAAGATACAGATAGTTTCTTTCTTCCTTTTGCTCTTCTTCTAGCAAGGACTTTTCTACCGTTGGCACTTGCCATACGCTCCCTAAAGCCGTGCTTATTTTTTCTTTTTCTTTTGGATGGTTGAAACGTTCTTTTCATTGTGAATATCTTTTATCTTCTAAATTCGTTTATCTGTCTTAAAAACTGCGTGCAAATATACAAAGCTTTTTATGTACTGCAAATACTAAACATAAAAAATTTTAATAGTTTTTACTACCTTTGCCGCCGGAAAACAAATTTATCTATGTTCAATAAGAATATCAAACTATTTATCGCAGGATTACTTATCGCCGTTGCTGTATGGCAATTTATTGAAGGGGAAATTGGAAATGGAATTGCTCTAATTCTACTTTCCGGAATCTTTATCTTCCTGTATTTTAAGAATGAAATGATACTTCTGGCTTTTCTTAGACTTAGAAAACAAGATTTTCCAGGCGCAAAAAGATGGCTTGATAAGATCAAAGATCCCGAAAAGGCACTAGTACCTAAACAACAGGGATATTACTGGTACCTACATGGTCTCATGGTTTCTCAAACCAATATGACCCAGGCTGAAAAATTCTTCAAGCGTGCCATCAAACTTGGACTTTCAATGGATCATGATCTTGCCATGGCAAAATTAAACCTTGCTGGAATCGCCATGACTAAAAGAAGAAAGAGAGAAGCGACTACACTACTAAGTGAAGCTAAGAAACTGGACAAACATGGAATGCTAAACGACCAAATTCGAATGATGAAAGAGCAAATGAAAAAGATTTAAGGTCTTTAATTATAGATCGTCTTTCATTCAACAAATAAATCTGTACTTAAACGAGTTTTTCTCTGTAACTTATCTTTATGTCATAATTTTAAGAATTAAGCTTCTTAAGATAGATCATGAAGATCCAGTTATTTGTTCTAGCATTTGTACTATTTTCAACCGAATTCTTCGGTCAGGAAAATTTGGATGACAGGTATTACTTTACTGAAGCTCTTTACGAAAATCTTTCTGACTATAACAAAAAAGCAGATGCCGCTTTTAGAGCTAAGGACTTTGAGAAAGGCCGGGAACTTTTTAAGGAGTTTACTTCAGAGCAACTAGCAGGTTCTTATATGAACAATTTCAAGTTCAAAGATCTTCGGAAACGAGATGTAGAGCTTTACGATTTTGATAAACCAACCTTCCTCATTACTTATGCCAGTTGGTGTATTCCCGCTAAAGGAGAGATTCCTGCAATTAATGAATTAGCGAAGGAATATGCTGATAAAGTCGATTTTATAATATTATTTTGGGATAACCGAAAAACTGTAAAAAAGCTTTCAGATCAATTTAACTCTGAAATTTCGGTAGTTTATGTAGATGAATCCGAAAATAATGGTGGTTATGTTGTAAAACAGTTGAAACATTCACTTGGACTTCCAACCTGTTTTTTACTTTCAGAAGACAAAAGGATTACTTCAATTCGAAGAAGTATATTCTCAGGACCAGCAACCGATCTCGAAACAGCCTATCAAAAAAACTATATCGCACTGGAAACCTCAATTACAAAAAATCTAGTTCCCGAGTACGATGAAGTTTATGCTGATAATGTTATTGTAGATTAATCCAGTTTTGGATACTGACCTTTTTCAGGGATCTCTATATAGTAGGTCTTTCTTGAAGAGTTATTAAGAAAATCATCCCTTAACCAGGGGTTATGAATCTTCAAAGTTTTATAATTGATTCCGAATTCTCTCGCAAAATCTGGGAAATTCGCTACAGCAGTGTCTACTTTCACTTTATTCAGTTGAATTGGGGCATAAAGATCTTCTTCTTCGTAATCGAACCCATATTTATCCGGATTGTTCATGATCTCTTTTAAGGCAAGAATCCTAAATACATATCTACCAGTCTCTTCTCCTAGTAATAATTCGTAGTATTCATCAACCTTCTGTCTATCTAATTGCTTATCTACACCATACTGCCCGGCATTATATGAAGCCGCAGCCAATGTCCACGAACCAAAACGTGCCTTTGCTTTCTTCAGGTAATCTGCAGCTACACGTGTGGATTTCTCAATATTGTAGCGCTCATCAACATTCGAATTGATCTCCAAACCATACTCCTTCCCTGTACCTTCAAGGATTTGCCAGAAACCGACTGCCTTAGCAGGTGATACAGCCTGAGTCAAACCACTTTCTATTACTGCAAGATACTTGAAGTCCTCAGGAATGCCTTCTTCTTCTAAAACAGGCTCTATGATCGGGAAGAACTTATTAGCTCGCTTTATAAGTAGTAAAGCATTCGACTGCCAATAAGTATTTACCAGAAGCTCTCTATCCATTCTTTCATAAACATCAGGATCTTCTAAGGGAACAGGCTCTCCTGCAAAATCCAGATTTGTTGGCACAGGCAACGCCTTGATTCGGTAGTTAGTTGCAACACTACGATCCTTGATCGTATCAACCAATGTGCTACCAGATTCACCTAAATTTAATTCCCCATCCTGAACATATGCATTAATACTTACTCCAAGGACTGTTAGAATCCCTACAAAGATCAATGCGCTTTTCAATAAATTCATATGTTTTTATTTAAGTTCTTTTAATCATTTCACCGGTTTCAATAATTTCAGGTAGATGGTCGTTGAACCACCTGAATCTATTTACAACCATAATATGCGTTCCGCCTTTAACGATGATCGCATTGTCAATATTTTTTACTGGAAAAACTTCATCCTGATCACCGTGAATATGAATTACCTTTTCATCAGGCTTTTCACACTTCCAGTTAACCATTTGTTTTATAGACCAGTCCAGGTACTGCTTGTCTGTAATTGAAATATACTGTTTATATAATTTCGCACGCTTCTTAAGAAATGGTCCAATGGCATACTTCTCAAACTGGTCTACGTAATTCGCAAGACTTGTGGGTACTATTCGAAATAAACCTGTTCTGGCAGCGAATTTCATACGTGGCGGTAACTCGTTCGTACATTTTACGCTGGATATTATAATAAGCCTCTGTAAGTCCAGAAACTTTGCCATCTCCTGTACAATAACCCCTCCAAAAGAAACACCAATCAATACAATGTTCTTATGTTTGATAAACTGAAGCATTCTTTTCGAATAATCTTCAAGTGATTCATCTGTCTCAGGAATTACCCACTCAAGCAAATGTGTTTCATACTTTTCCGCAGATAAAATCAGGTTTTCAAAAATTGTTGGAGCTGCTGCCATACCCGGCATGAAGTAAACATGTGTACGCTTCTGCAAACTAATCTTTTTAACATGCGAGTTACACGAAATGCACTCACAAAATCGTAAATTGAACAATCAAAATTAGCCTTTAATCTTAGACTTTCAAATCTTATAACTCATAAATAATGGATAAAATATTTCACGCTGCAGGATCTCGTGGTACCGCTAATCATGGCTGGTTGAACGCTAACTTCTCCTTTAGCTTTGCCAACTATTTCGATCCTAATAGAACAAATTTCGGACTGCTTCGTGTACTTAATGACGATTACGTTAAATCTGGAATGGGATTTGGCACTCATCCACATAAGGATATGGAGATCATTTCGATTCCACTTCAGGGTGCAATAAGGCATAAAGATTCCATGGACCACACTGCAGTTATTGAGAAAGGCGAAGTGCAAGTAATGAGCGCCGGAACGGGTGTGGAACATAGCGAATTTAATTCCTCTACTGAAGAATTAAACATGCTTCAGATCTGGATCTTCCCCGATAAGAACTCACATGAACCCCGCTATGATCAAAAGAATTATAGCAAACAGTTAGATACTGGTGAGTTGGTTACAGTAGTAGCTCCAATGGATCATGAGGATGAAAATGCCTTGAAAATTCATCAAAACGCCTTCCTGTCAATCCAGAAGACCGAAGCTGGCAGGAATATTGAGTATAACCTAAACGATACCACCAATGGTGTTTACATCTTTATGATAGAGGGAGATTCAGAAATTGATGACTTAAAGCTTTCAAAGCGCGATGCTGTTGGTGTCTGGAATACTCCTAAGGTAAATATTGACGTTAAAAATGAATCAACGGTACTTTTTATTGAGGTACCTATGAATTAATTCTTGAAATATGAATGTAGAAGAAATGAAGATTACAGACAATGAATTCTTGAGACAGTTTGAAACTGAGATTGATGGAGAACTCTGCATTATAGAATATTCTCAACAGGATAGAAAGATCTTCTTGACAAAGATAAAAGTATCTGAGAAAGTTCTGGACAAGCAAAATGATTTTATTGAAGCGGTTCTTTCCAGGATAAGCGAAACCAATATGAGAGTGGTTCCTACGAACCCAACCATTGCCGGTTTCATGCGGAAAAATAGAAGAAAATATAAAGATCTACTTCCTGTAGGGATTAATATTTAAACTAATTCTTCCTGAAGCATTTCGAATCTTACCAGGCCATCTTCATCGATCTCGGTAAGATTCACTTTTTTCAGTGTATTTACCATCTCCGGATTCCACGGTGCTTTTACCTTCACGTAATTTTCTGTAAATCCATGGATATAACCTGATTTGTTCTCTCCTTCAAATAAAACCGTTGATGTATTCCCAAGCTGACTTTCATAAAAAGCTCTGCGTTTTTTAGCAGATAAGCCTCTCAGCATTTTACTTCTCTTCTTTCGCACTTTTAATGGCACTACTCCATCCATCTCTGCTGCCGGAGTATTATCCCTTTCGGAATAGGTGAAAACGTGAAGGTATGATATATCCAATTCCTGAAGAAAATTATAAGTCTCCAGAAAATGCTCATCAGTTTCACCCGGAAAGCCAACAATGACATCAACTCCAACACAGGCATCTGGCATAACTGATTTGATCTTATTTACACGATCTACATATAGATCACTAAGATAGCGCCTACGCATACGCTTTAGCATATCGTCACTTCCACTTTGAAGTGGAATGTGAAAATGAGGTACAAAAGTATTACTTGAAGATACAAAATCGATCGTTTCATTTTTCAGCAGGTTTGGTTCTATAGACGAGATTCGTAGTCTTTCGATCCCTTCAACTTCATCCAGTGCCTGTACGAGCTCAAGAAAAGTATGCTCGTGCTTTTTATTTCCGAATTCACCTTTCCCGTAGTCTCCAATATTTACTCCTGTGAGAACGATCTCTTTTATTCCCTGTTCTGAAATTTCCGAAGCATTCTGAAGAACATTTTCAAGACGGTCACTTCTGGAAATTCCTCTAGCCAAAGGAATGGTGCAATAAGTGCACTTATAATCACATCCATCCTGAACTTTCAAAAAAGCCCGGGTACGATCACCTATAGAATAAGAACCTACGTAGAAATCGGCTTCATCGATCTCGCAGCTATGAACTTCACCATGATCATTCTTGGTGAGGTCGTTCAGGTAGTCTGTGATTTTGAATTTTTCAGTAGCACCCAAAACAAGGTCTACGCCATCTACTGCAGCTAGTTCTTCCGGTTTTAATTGAGCATAGCAGCCTACTGCAATAACGAAAGCATCTTCATTTGCTTTCTGCGCATGCCTGACAATTGTTTTGAATCGTTTATCTGCATTTTCAGTAACAGAACAGGTGTTGATCACGTATATATCTGCCGCTTCATCAAACTCCACCCTCTGGAATCCTTCGTTCTCAAAAGATCTTGCGATCGTGGAAGTTTCGGAAAAATTCAGCTTACAGCCAAGGGTATAAAATGCTACTTTTTTTGCGCTCATGATCAATTCGTCTAATCCTGTATTTCGGGCTGCAAAGATACCAACTTAAAGTGTTTCTAAAAAATCAATTATCAAGCTGAAAATCAAATGATCAACTGTGGTTTTATCAGTTTAATCCCGTCGCCATTTCGCGGAATAATCGAAAATATGCTCCATGATCTTTTCATCGGCGGCGGTGAGCTCTACTCCCCGGCGTTGCATTACCAGTCTGGCGGTCTCAAAAACCTTGGTAAGTTTGTATGTTGTCATTCCTGCACTTCCACCCCAACTATAAGACGGAATAAAATTTCTAGGGAAACCACTTCCAAAAATATTAGCACTCACTCCAACTACGGTCCCAGTATTAAACATGGTGTTGATACCACATTTACTATGATCTCCCATTATAAGTCCACAGAACTGCAACCCGGTATCCGCAAATCTTTCTGTCTCATAATCCCACAAACGAACGGCGGCGTAATTATTTTTAAGATTGCTGTTATTGGAATCGGCACCTATATTGCACCATTCACCAAGTACAGAATTTCCTAAAAAGCCATCATGCCCTTTATTAGAATTCTGAAACAACACAGAGTTACTGATCTCACCTCCCGCTTTGCATGAAGGTCCAATGGTAGTAGCGCCATAAATTTTAGCACCCATTTTAATCGTTGCAGATTCTCCTAGTGCGAAAGGGCCCTTAATGAGCGATCCTTCCATAACTGTAGCATTTTTACCAATATAAATAGGGCCATCGCTAGCGTTCAATGAACAGTTCTCTACGCTTGCACCTTCTTCAATAAAAATGTTTTCTGAAACTTTGGTGTAATTTGAAGAATCTATTTTCTGAGAAGTTCTTCCTTTGGTTAAATGATCAAAATCTAACTGAATAGCTTCTGCATTTTTAGAGAAGATATCCCAGGTATGAGCAACGATAAAAGGCTTTCTGGATGATTCTTTAAGCTGAAGATCTTCAGGAGATGGTTCAGAATTCCCTTCAAACTTATATGCTATTAAGATGTCTTCAAAAACTAATTTTTCACCATGCTGTAGTGCTGAAATTTCCTCCAGCAGTTTATCATCCGGTAATACGGAAGCATTGATAAAGATGTTTGAACTCTCTAATTTTAATGGCCACTTTTCTGAAAGATATTCTTCAGTTTTAGTTGAAGTAGTAGCATTTAATCGTTGCTCCCATTTTTCACGGATAGTTAGTATCCCAATCCGTAGATCGGCTACTGGTCTGGTGAATGTAAATGGTAAGAGATTATTTCGGAAAGTACCGTCAAATAGAATATAGTTCATATCGTATGCTTTAATTCAGCAAAAATAAAGTTTCCAGTGAAACGGGCTGCTGCTAAAATGAAAAAAGCCGCTAAAAGCGGCTTTGTATGTCGAAAATTCGGAAGAATTACTTCTTCTTGAATTTTGAGTATTTGTTCTTGAACTTGTCAATTCTACCTGCAGTATCCAGTAATTTGGTCTGTCCAGTATAGTATGGATGAGAAGTTCTGGAGATTTCCAGTTTTACCAACGGGTATTCAGTTCCGTCAACTTCAATAGTTTCTTTTGTTTTTGCTGTAGATTTAGTTAAAAATACGTCTTCATTAGACATGTCTTTAAATGCTACTAATCTATAATTTTCCGGATGGATTCCCTGCTTCATCGCTTTGATCTTTTAATTTTCGAGGTGCAAATTTAACTAATTACTACTTACGAACAAATAAAATTGAAAAAAGTTTTTATTTATTATTGAGTGTAACGTTTCCTTATATTTGTTAACTAACTGCTAAACTAATCAAACTTTACTTGAACAATGGAAACTCCAGCTAAAAAAATTTCTTCATCCTATGGTTTATACTTAGGATTATCTCTAATTCTAATTGCAGTACTAGCTTACGCCTTTGACCTGAGTTTATTTACTAAATGGTGGTTTGGGATATCAATGCTAGTATTTGTCATCATCATGGCATGTATGTCAACTAATAAAGCTAAAAAAGTTAGCACAAACTTATTCAGTTTTAAAGATGCATATGGCGCTTACTTTTTAACAGTCTTTATTGGAACATTCATTTCCCTAGTATTTGGAATTATTTTATTTAATGTAATAGATTCGGATGCTGCTAGAACTTTGAACGAACTTACCATTGAATCGACTGTGAAGATGATGGAAGGTTTTGGTTCTCCGGAATCTCAAATCAACGAAACGGTTAAACAATTACAAGAAACTAATCAATTCTCCATCATGAACCAATTGAAAGGTTACGGCTTTCAACTAATTATGTATGCGGTAATAGGATTAATTGTAGCTTTGATCTTTAGAGAGAAAGATAAGACAAACGCATAATTGATGCAGATATCGGTAGTTATACCATTACTCAACGAAGAGCAATCTTTGGTTGAATTATATAATTGGATCGCAAAAGTATTGCGATCCAATTCCTTTTCTTATGAGATCATCTTTATTGATGATGGCAGCACAGATGGTTCCTGGAAAACGATCGAATCACTTTCTGAAGCCGATGATCGTGTAAAAGGCATACGTTTTAATAGAAATTATGGGAAATCTCAGGCCCTGCATGCTGGGTTTATCGAAGCCCAGGGTGATGTGGTCATCACTATGGATGCCGATCTTCAGGACAATCCTGATGAGATCCCAGAATTATACGCCCTAATTAAGGAACAGAAATATGACCTTGTTTCAGGATGGAAAAAGAAGCGCTATGATAATGTGGTCACCAAAAACCTTCCTTCCAAACTATTTAATGCTGCCGCTAGAAAAACTTCCGGAGTAAAATTAAATGATTTCAATTGCGGACTAAAGGCTTACAGAAAAGAGGTTATCAAGAACATCGATGTCTACGGTGAAATGCATCGATACATTCCTGTACTTGCAAAAAATGCCGGTTACAGTAAGATCACCGAAAAGGAAGTTAAACACCAGGCCAGGAAATATGGTAACACAAAATTTGGCGCCAGTAGATTTATTAATGGCTTCCTGGACTTAATTAGCATTTGGTTTCTTTCCAAATTTGGACGCAGACCTATGCACCTTTTTGGAGCTCTGGGCGTTCTAATGTTTATCATTGGTTTTGTTTCTGCCTTTCTTATAGGTGTCTCCAAGCTTTATAAACTTTATCACGGCTTACCCAACGTACTGGTAACTCAAAATCCATGGTTCTATATTTCACTCGCGGTGATGATCATAGGAACACAGTTTTTTCTTGCTGGTTTTCTGGGAGAGCTTATTCTTCGTTCAAAACGTGAGAAAGAGCGCTACCTCATACGAAAAACCACCAGTAATATTTAGTACCTTTCTCGTATTAATCATTATTTTTGTTTAGCAAAACCAACTAATTATGGCAACAAATAAACCTGAAATTCTTCAGAAGGCACAGGCGTGGCTTACTGATATTTTTGATGCAGACACTAAAACCGAGATCAACCGACTTATAAATGATGATCCGGGTGAACTGGAAGAAAGCTTTTATAAAAATGCTGAATTTGGGACAGGTGGAATGCGCGGTGTTATGGGCGTTGGTACCAACCGAATCAACAGGTACACTTTGGGTAAAAACACCCAGGGACTTTCAGATTATTTGAAAAAATCTTTTCCTGGAGAGCAGGTTAAAGTGGCGATTGCTTACGATTGCAGACATAATAGTGATAGGCTTGCCAAAGTTGTAGCAGATGTCTTTTCAGCGAACGATATCAAAGTATATCTCTTTTCTGAACTACGACCGACTCCTGAATTATCATTTGCCGTTAAAGAATTAGACTGTCACTGTGGGATCGTGCTTACCGCAAGCCATAACCCACCAGAATATAACGGTTATAAAGTTTACTGGCAGGATGGTGGCCAGTTGGTTCCACCACAAGATAAAGAAGTGATCGAAACTATTAATAATCTTGACTATACTGAAGTTAAATTTGAAGCGAACGAATCACTTATTGAAAAGATCGACAAGAAGGTTGACGATTCATTTGCAAAAGCTTCCGTAGAAAATGGAAGTTTTGATACTTCAGCTACCGCAAAGAGTAATCTTAAAGTAGTATTTACTTCTCTACATGGAACTTCTATTACGATGGTTCCTGAAGTTCTGGAAATGGCAGGATTTAATAATGTTCATATTGTTGAAGAGCAGCGTAAACCAGATGGTAATTTTCCAACAGTGAAATCACCAAACCCGGAAGAACCTGAAGCATTAAAGATGGCTTTGGAAAAGGCTGAAGAAATCCATGCAGATATAGTTATTGGAACCGATCCGGATTGTGACAGACTTGGAGTTGCCGTTCGTGATTTGGATGGTAAAATGGTACTTCTTAATGGAAATCAAACCATGTTGGTGATGACCTGGTTTCTTCTGGAGGAATGGAAAAAACAGGATAAGATCAAAGGTTCAGAGTTTGTTGCTTCTACCATAGTTTCCACTCCAATGATGAAGAATTTAACCGAATCTTATGGAGTAGAATATAAAGAAGTTCTTACAGGATTCAAATGGATCGCAAAACTGATCAAGGACCACCCGGAAATGAACTTCATTGGTGGTGGAGAAGAAAGTTTTGGTTATATGGTGGGTGACTTTGTTAGAGACAAAGATGCGGTAACCGCTACCCTACTTGCCTGTGAAATCGCAGCAAAAATGAAAGCGGAAGGAAAATCTTTTTATCAGAAACTTCTTGAACTTTATACAGAACATGGTCTTTTTCGCGAAGAACTTATATCCCTTGTAAAGAAAGGAATACAGGGAGAGCAGGAGATCAAGCAAATGCTGGTAGATCTTAGAGAAAACCCATGGGAAAAGATCGATGGTGAAAAAGTGGTATTAGTAGAAGACTACCACGCCTCTACTGCAAGAAATGTTTTAGAGCGAAATGAGTCTGTTATCGATATTCCGAAATCCAATGTTCTAATTTATTATACTGAAAATGGAACGAAGATCGCGGCAAGACCAAGCGGTACAGAGCCAAAGATCAAGTTTTACATCAGCGTAAATTCTCAGCTCGATGATATTCAGAATTATGATGCTGAAAATCAGAAATTAAGTGATAAGATTGCCCGAATCAAAGATGAATTAAAACTGGGCTAAATTTCTTTAAATGACCTATTTTAGAAAGATCATGATGTTCGCAATGCCGTACAGGAAGTTTGCGATCCTCAATATTATATGCAATATCTTCTATGCGATATTCAGTACATTATCGTTTATCGCGCTAATACCTGTTATCCAGGTACTTTTCGATAAAACAAAAAGGGTTGCTGAGAAACCAGTTTATACCGGAATTTCTAACGCTAAGGATTATTTTTCAGATTACTTTAATTACGAGGTCACGCAGAGGGTGAACGAGGATGAAGTTGCCGCACTTATATTTATCTGCGGAATTGTGGTTCTCCTCTTCTTTCTCAAAAACCTGTTCGGCTATCTTAGTTCGTTCTTTCTAACATTTCTTCGGAATGGCGTATTACGCGACCTTCGTGATGCGATGTATAAAAAGATACTTGCCTTACCAGTATCCTATTTTTCAGAAAAAAGAAAAGGTGATACGATATCAAGAATCACTGCCGATGTAAACGAGGTTCAAACTTCTTTTCTTTCCATTCTGGAACTTATTGTACGAGAACCGCTTACCATATTATTTACAATCCTGGCAATGTTGGTAATGAGTGCGCAATTGACGCTCTTCGTTTTTATATTTCTTCCAATCGCTGGTTTTATCATTAGTTTGATTGGAAAGCAATTAAAGCGGAAGTCGAATCTTGCTCAGGAAGAAAACGGTCATTTTCTTAGTATCGTTGAGGAGACACTATCAAGTTTAAAAATCGTAAAAGGTTTTAATGCAGAAAGTAAATTTTACAACAAGTTTCAGCAAAGCACAAACCGTCTCAAGGAGATTCTGAATAGCCTTATTAACAGGCAAAACCTCGCATCACCTACCAGTGAATTCCTGGGGATCTTTGTCATTGTAGTGATTCTATGGTTTGGTGGAAACATGGTTCTTGTCGAAGAATCACTGGATGCAGCAACATTTATAGCTTTTCTGGGGTTAGCTTATAACATTCTGACACCTGCAAAACAAATTTCTAAAGCTACTTACAGCGTGAAGAAAGGTGATGCCGCAGCAGAAAGAATCCTGCAGGTTCTCGAAACACCATCTACCATTACAGACCATCCAGACGCCGTTGATAAGAAAGATTTTGAGACTGGCATCGAGATCTCGAATGTGGATTTCGCTTATGAAGATGATAAAGTATTAAAGCAATTCTCTATCGATGTCAAGAAAGGTGAAACTGTCGCTTTAGTAGGACAATCTGGATCTGGAAAATCTACCATTGCAAATTTGATCACCAGGTTCTATGATGTAAATGCTGGAACTATAAAGATCGACGGAATTGATATCAGGAAAATGAAGAAATCTGATCTCCGGGATCTACTTGGTCTGGTTACCCAGGATTCAATATTATTTAATGATACTATTCGGAATAATATCGCACTAGGTAAACATGATGCTACAGATGCAGAAATTATCGACGCTTTAAAAATTGCCAACGCCTGGGAATTTGTAAAAGAACTTCCAAAACAGCTGGATACAAATATTGGAGATAGCGGAAATAAATTGAGTGGTGGCCAGAAGCAACGTTTATCTATCGCTAGAGCTGTACTTAAGAATCCGCCAGTAATGATTCTAGATGAAGCCACTTCTGCCCTGGATACTGAAAGCGAGAAGCTGGTTCAGAAAGCTTTGGAGAATATGATGAAGAACCGTACCTCTATCGTGATCGCGCACAGATTATCTACGATACAGAATGCAGACAAGATCGTCGTAATGCAAAAAGGTGAAATTGTGGAACAGGGAAAACATCAGGAATTGATCGATGCCAATGGCACTTATAAAAAGCTGGTTGCAATGCAGTCCTTCGAATGATCATATAAATTAACGACATAAAAAAAAGGATGACTACATAGGTATCATCCTTTTTTTAATTATTATTCTCACTTGGGGCAGCAAGAATAATGCGATATAATTCAATTTTTAAGGGGCAAAAAAAGGATTAAATCTTTTAACTGTCGTAAATATACGTTAAAATACATACCGGCCAAATTTATTTTGCATTTAATCCGAAAATACTTCCTTTCGTCTGGCTGCAGTGTTATTTTGTAAGTTAATCTTTACAAACTTTTATTTCCATCTCTATTTTGACCGATGATCGAATTGAATATCTTTGCATTGAACGTCCATTATGTCCAACACACGAGAAGCTGAACAGGATCTTATCTTAAGATTGCAGAAGCAATCAACTTCCCAGGAAGCTTTCAGGGAATTGATCACGCTTTATAAAGAGCGTTTGTACTGGCATATCCGGAATATTGCAAAAAGTCATGATGATACAGACGATATTTTGCAGAATACCTTCATAAAGATCTTCAGAAATATTGATAAATTTAAAGGAGATAGCAAACTGTACAGCTGGATTTACCGTATCGCGACTAACGAAGCGATCACATTTATCAATAAAAAAGCCCGACGCCTAAAGATCACTTCTGAAGAGTTACAGGATCAAATTATCGATAATCTTGAAAGTGACGTATATTTTGAAGGAAGTGAAATACAATTGAAATTACAAAAAGCCATCGCCACGCTTCCGCAGAAGCAACAACAGGTATTCAATATGAAATATTTCGAAGAACTGAAATATAGAGAAATGGCAGAGATTTTGAGTACTAGTGAAGGAGCCTTGAAAGCTTCGTATCACATTGCGACCAAGAAGATCGAAGAATTTTTAAAGTCGAATTAAACCATTACTAAAAAACCAAGTCATAAGTACGATGAAAACCGATAATTTTAAACATAAGAACAATTCTGGATTCAAAGTCCCGGAAACTTATTTCCAGGATCTTGAAAACAGTCTTATGAATAAGATTTCTGACGACAATGAACTACCCGCAATCGAAAGTTCTGGCTTTACGACGCCTGATGATTATTTCGATAAGTTGGAAGATAGTATCCTGTCAAAAACCGTTGCTCCTGAAACCAAAGTTGTACCGTTATTCAAAAAAGAATACTGGCTATATGCTTCGGCCATCGCTGCAATAATGGTCATTATGCTTGGCAATTTCTTTCCTTCTAACCAAACTAATGATCTTGGATGGGATGACATAGAGGTTACGGCATTAGAAAATTACCTGTACGACAGTTATGAAATGGGAAGTATCGACCTTAATAGTGTTGAATATTCAGATTTAATAACTCAAGGTGATCTGGAAGCTGACTTTACCGAAATTGATACTGAAGCAGCTTTCGAATATATTGATGAGAACGTTGAAGATCCATCTTATATAATGGACTAATTATGAAAAAATACCTACTAATAATTCTATTTCTTTTGCCAGCGAATATTTTACTGGCCCAGGAAAAAAACGAAGATCGGGAAGCACAACACAAGAGGATCAAAGCTTTGAAAGTGGCTTTTATTACTCAGGAACTCGAGCTTACCGATAAACTGGCTCAGGAATTCTGGCCAATTTACAATGAATACGAGCGTAAGAAGAGAAAACTTCATGAACGTGAGCATATCGAACTGGAGGATGTAAATTGCTATAATGAGAAGCAGGCAGAAGATCTTCTAAATGAATTCCTTTCTGTTGAAAACGAGGAATACAAGATCAAGAAACAACTCTTCAAAGACTTGAAGCAAATCATTACAGCGAAAGACATTATAAAATTACACAAACTCGAGGACGAATTTCATAAAAAGCTCATTAGAGAATACAGAGCGAAAAAGGGAAATAATAAATCGAGTGACGAATAATATTGGTTAAGTATTTGGTTAGAATGAAACGGCCCGACTTTAAAAGTCGGGCTTGTTTTTTATTTAAATATAAGCTTCGCTACTCTTCCACTCCCAGCGGCATATGCAGTGGAATCATTGATGAATCTAATGGTGAAAAATCCTTCATCACTAAGTTCTGACCAGGTCTCTCCACTATCCTTACTATAGTTGATGCCTTCAAAACCTACGGCAATTAATTCCTTCCCAGCACCACCAGGAACGAATCTAACCGAACTTCTATAGCCGGGCTCCTGCCCTTCCGCAACCAGATTCCAGGTTTTACCGCCATCTGTTGTAATTGCCTTGTTTCCTTTGTTTTCTTTAGACTTTGTATAATCTCCACCAATAATGAATCCTATTTCAGAATTAAAAAAATCTACACTATAACCTCCAGAAGTGGCAGTTCCCTGAATAAGCGGGGTATCAAAAATTTCCCAATTCTTCCCTCTATCTGAAGAGTATAAAATTCTCGATTTCATTCCACCTGTCAGAATCCAGGTTTCATCCTCGTAAGTTGCAATATTTGAATTACTGGCTGCAAAAGCTGCTTCACCCACGGCAGCATCAGGTAATTGATCACAGTCAAGTTTTTCCCAGCTTTTCCCTGCGTCTCTTGTGATTATAATAGAAATACAGCCATCAGTAGGATCGCCCATCGCAATTCCTTCGGTATCATTCCAGAAAGTCATAGAGTCATAAAATGCTTTCTCATTATCTTCTTTGTAAACCAGTTCTAACTGGCCATTATTGCCAGTTTTGTATAATAGCGCCGGACTTCCTACACCAAGCATAAAAAAGTCGTTCGATGTGCTGGCGATAGCTCGAAACTCGGGATAAATACTATTGTAAGCCTGAGTATTCGTCTTCCAGGTATTATTCGCTGCATTATACAACCCATAAGTTCCCTTATTAGCTGCAAAGGCCAGGTTCTCACCAATCACCTGGATCGCCCTGATGCTCAATGAATCATCTTCAAGTATATTTTCGACATGAACTTCTCTAAAGGTTTTATGCTTACTTGTAGAAGCCGAATCGTCAGCTTTAGACTCATTATTATTTTTGCAACCTGCAGTAAGGACTAATAGAAGTAGTACCAGTTTTTTCATAAAATAGATTTGATCCAAATATAGATTTTTCCGAATCAAAAAAACGTAACTTTGCCGGCTTAAAGAAGAATTATGCGCCTACACAGAAATCTCGTTTTTGCAACTATAGATGCTCTTGCTGAAATTTTCAACGATGGAAAATATGCCGACAAGGTAATTGAAAAGACGCTTAAGCGTGATAAAAGATGGGGATCAAGAGATCGCAGTTTTATAGCTGAAACCACGTACGATATAGTTCGCTGGAAAAGGTTATATGCTGAAATTGCTGAAGTAAAAGAAACATTTTCCAGAGAAGACCTGTTTAGGATCTTTGCTGTCTGGTGTGTACTTAGAGGTGTTAAGATCCCGGAATGGCCACAATTTGATGGAACTCCGGTGAGACGAATCAAAGGGAAATTTGACGAACTAAGTAGAACCCGAAAATTTAGAGAATCTGTGCCAGACTGGCTGGATGAACTTGGTGTGGAAGAGTTAGGTGAAAAGATCTGGACGCAGGAATTGAGCGCGTTGAATACACAGGCTCCGGTAGTTCTAAGAGCCAATAGCTTAAAAACTGATCCTGATAAACTGGCTGGTATTTTACTGGAAGAAGGAATAGAAACTAATAAAGTTAGAAATTATCCTGAGGCACTGGAACTAAAAGAGCGCTCTAACGTATTTAGAACAAAGGCCTTCCAGGATGGTCTTTTCGAAGTTCAGGATGCAAATTCTCAGCGAGTGGCAGAATTTCTTGACGTACAACCAGGAATGAGAGTTGTAGATACCTGCGCAGGCGCAGGTGGAAAAACCCTTCACCTGGCTGCACTTATGGAGAATAAAGGCCAGATCATTGCGCTAGATATTTATGGAAATAAATTGAAGGAATTAAAACGACGTGCAAAACGTGCTGGCGCTCATAACGTAGAGACCAGAAGTATTGAGACCACGAAAGTGATCAAGAAATTATATAATTCGGCAGACAGGGTTTTAATTGATGCTCCATGTAGCGGACTTGGGGTTCTTAGTAGGAATCCAGATGCGAAATGGAAACTACAACCAGAGTTTCTAGGAAAGATCAACCATACTCAAGCTGAGATCCTTCAGCAATATTCCAGGATCTTGAAAAAAGGTGGTAAAATGGTGTATGCAACTTGTTCAATTCTACCTTCAGAAAATGATAAGCAGGTTCAGAAGTTTCTAAAAACAGAGGAAGGCAAAGAATTCCGTTTGTTAAGAGAAAAGAAGATTCTATCCAGCGAAAGTGGCTATGACGGATTTTATATGGCCTTACTGCAAAAAGAATAAAGAGAAAAAGCGACCTTTAAAGTCGCTTTTTTTATTGAATCAATACTAATTTAATTTTGTCTGAACTTTCTCGTACAAAGTTTCCAACAACTTGTTCATCTTGCTCAAGTCTGGATATCAGTTCCTCACATAATGTCTCGCAATTGATTTCAATTTTCTCATTTATAAGCAATCTTTCGTTATCCTTCTCTACAAAATTATGTTGCCCCCACTTCAATTGTATCTCAAAAACCTCATCTGCCGGCACTTCAGTCTTAGATATTAGTTGATCTAAAACATAGCGTATTGAGGAACCATCTTGTAGAGGGTTTTCTATATAATATTTTCTAACCCTCAGGTCGTAAATGAAACCTGGTTCATATTCAAATCCCTCTATCCAATCATAAAAATACAACCAATTCTCACTACCTATTTTCTCATCTTCCTGAGAAAGCATTACCAGCGTTGGAGCAAAACCGAATGCAGTAGCTCTATGATGATCAATTCTAAGGTTTACTACCTCAGAGCGGTTTACTACTTCAGAACCCGAAGCATCCCCTTTTAAGGAACAGGATATTGCGCTAAAACTTAATATAAAGGCGCAAATAATTAAGATTGATCGATTGAAATTCATGATGATGATTTTTATAAAAAAAAGATAAGAAATTAGAGGCGTTAAAAGAAATATTCCTTTTCTAAACTTTCAAACTAGAGCAGAAAAAATCTTAAATTTGTGTCCTGTTCAAAACAACACAAACACAACTTACATGATCCTTTTCTTCGGAAATCAAACTACCAAGGTTTTTGCGGTTGAAACGCACTCCAACCTTTCTGCTCAGTCTATTTCAAAATTAAACTGGCTTTTTGGAAATACTCTTCGAATAAATAAATCTGCTCTTGCAGATTTTTTTGTTGGTCCACGTGCCGCAATGATCACTCCCTGGAGTACGAATGCTGTAGAGATCACTCAAAATATGGGGATTACCGGAATCATTAGAATCGAGGAATTTCTAAAGGTAGATGAACATTTCTCTGATTTTGATCCAATGTTATCCCAGAAATACAAGCAACTCGATCAGGAGATTTTTGATATTCATGTTGAGCCTAAGCCAATTATAGAGATCGATGATATCGCAGCCTATAATAAACAGGAAGGATTAGCCTTAAATGCTGAAGAAGTCAAATACCTTGAGGATCTTTCAGATAAACTGGATCGAAAACTTACAGATTCTGAAGTTTTTGGTTTTTCCCAGGTGAACTCAGAACATTGTAGACATAAGATCTTTAATGGAACTTTTGTTATCGATGGCAACGAAAAACCAGTATCTCTTTTTAAACTGATTAGAAAAACTTCCGAAGAAAATCCAAACGAGATCGTTTCAGCATACAAGGATAATGTCGCTTTTATAAACGGACCTGTAGTTGAACAGTTTGCTCCCAAAGCTCCCGATGTCCCAGAATATTACGAAATTAAGGACTTTGAATCTGTTATTTCCATTAAAGCTGAAACTCACAATTTCCCTACGACCGTGGAACCATTCAACGGAGCGGCTACTGGTAGTGGTGGAGAAATCAGGGACAGGCTTGCTGGTGGGAAAGGTTCGCTTCCTTTGGCAGGAACTTCAGTTTATATGACCTCATATTCCAGACTTGAAGAAGATCGACCATGGGAAAATGGAATGAAAAAAAGAGAATGGTTGTACCAGACTCCAATGGATATTTTAATAAAAGCATCTAATGGAGCTTCAGATTTTGGTAACAAATTTGGTCAGCCACTAATTTCAGGATCTGTACTTACCTTCGAACATAGCGAACACGATCGCTCTCTGGGTTACGATAAAGTGATTATGCTTGCCGGTGGTATTGGCTACGGAAAAAAGGATCAGGCATTAAAGGATATTCCCGAAGAAAATGACAAGATCGTCGTTCTTGGAGGAGAAAATTATAGAATTGGAATGGGTGGCGCTGCCGTTTCCTCAGCAGATACTGGTGCATTTAGCAGTGGTATAGAATTAAATGCCATACAGCGTTCCAATCCGGAAATGCAAAAGAGAGCTGCAAATGCCGTTCGCGGAATGGTAGAAAGCGAACACAACCCCATAGTTTCTATTCACGATCATGGCGCCGGTGGTCACCTGAACTGTTTGAGTGAACTGGTAGAAGAAAAAGGTGGAAAGATAGATCTGGATAGTTTACCTGTTGGTGATCCAACCCTTTCTGCTAAGGAGATCATTGGAAATGAATCCCAGGAAAGAATGGGACTGGTCATTGGCGAGAAAGATCTCGATACCCTAAGAAGAGTCGCAGATCGTGAACGTTCTCCAATGTATGAAGTTGGAAATGTGACAGGTGATTACAGATTCACCTTTGAAGGTATGAAGTCTGGCGATAAACCAATGGACCTTGCTCTGGCAGATATGTTTGGGAGTTCGCCTAAAACAATCATGGAAGACAGGACGATTACTCGTAATTATAGTAAACTCGATTATCAACAAGAGAAAATTCACGAGTATTTACAACAGGTTTTGCAACTAGAAGCTGTCGCCTGTAAAGACTGGCTTACTAATAAAGTGGATCGCTGTGTTACGGGACGCGTGGCTAAACAACAAACTGCAGGACCTTTACAATTACCTTTAAACAATTGCGGAGTGATGGCTTTAGATTACAACGGTAAAGAAGGAGTTGCCACCTCAATTGGACACTCCCCTATTTCAGCATTGATCGATCCGGTAGCTGGCTCACGTAATTCTATTGCAGAGGCTTTGTCTAATATCATCTGGGCTCCTTTAGAAAAAGGACTTAAATCTATATCACTTTCCGCAAACTGGATGTGGCCCTGTAATAACGAAGGTGAAGACGCAAGACTTTATGAAGCAGTAAAAGGAATTTCAGATTTTGCTATTTCTCTAGGGATTAATGTACCAACCGGAAAGGATTCGCTTTCCATGAAACAGAAATACAAAGATGGCGATGTTCTGTCGCCAGGGACGGTGATAATTTCTGCTGCCGGACATTGTGATAATATCAAATCGGTTGTAGAACCGGTACTAAAGAAGAACGCAGGAAGTATTTATTATATCAATCTTTCCGGAGATGATTATAAACTTGGAGGCTCTACTTTCGCTCAAATTCTGAATAAAGTTGGCGATGAAGCTCCTACTGTAAAGAACGATGAGCGTTTTAGCAAGATCTTTAATGCCATGCAATCCATGATCAAGAGCGATATGATCGCTGCGGGTCACGATGTGGCTTCGGGTGGATTGATCACAACTTTACTTGAAATGTGTTTTGCAGATATTAATCTGGGTGCAGATCTTGATTTAAGTTCGTTAGGCGAACAAGATATCATCAAACTGTTTTTTAATGAAAACTGCGGAATAGTATTTCAGGCTAAGGATGATACTGCGGAAGCCTTTATGAAGGAACTTGGTATAGACTATTATAAGATTGGTACTGCGACTGAAGGTGCAGCCCTAAATATTAAAGTTGGTGATGATGACTTCCATTTTCATATTGCTGAATTGAGAGATACCTGGTACAAAACCAGTTTTCTACTGGATGAGCGTCAAAGCGGGATCGACAAAGCAACCGAACGATTCAATAACTATAAGAAGCAACCACTGGAATTTAAATTTCCCGAACATTTTACTGGGAAGTTACCTGAACTGGATGCTAAGAAACCGCGAATAAAAGCAGCCATTATTCGTGAAAAAGGTTCCAATTCTGAAAGGGAAATGGCCAGGGCTATGTACCTAGCAGGTTTTGATGTGAAAGATGTGCACATGACCGACCTGATCTCTGGAAGAGAGAACCTTGAAGACATACATTTCATTGCAGCTGTTGGAGGATTCTCAAATTCAGATGTTCTTGGCAGTGCAAAAGGATGGGCTGGAGCATTCTTATATAATAAAAAGGCGAAAGCCGCACTGGAAAATTTCTTCCGTAGAGAAGATACGCTGAGCCTGGGAGTTTGTAACGGATGTCAGTTGTTTATCGAACTGGGACTTATTAATGCTGAACATGAGCAAAAACCAAAGATGCTACACAATGAATCGCAGAAATTTGAATGTAATTTTACTTCCGTAGAAATTCCACAAAACAATTCTGTTATGCTTTCCACATTATCGGGAAGTAAGCTAGGAATATGGGCCGCACACGGTGAGGGTAAATTTAGTTTCCCGTATGAGGAAAACCGTTATAACATTGTAGGTAAATATGCTTATGAAGGCTATCCTGCAAATCCTAATGGGTCACATTATAATGCTGCCGCACTTACAGATGCAAGCGGTAGGCACCTGGTAATGATGCCACATATGGAACGATCTACTTTCCAATGGAACTGGGCACATTATCCAGATGGACGCAAGGATGAAGTTTCACCGTGGCTGGAAGGCTTTGTAAATGCCAGGAAATGGCTGGAGAAATAAAATATGAAAAAGGAACCATTCGGTTCCTTTTTTGTTTTCAATTTGGTAGCACACTTATCTGTAGCTGTCAGTTTACCCAAACTATAAGATCCATAATCTTCTTTGAAATTATAAATTCGGAAGCGAGAAATGCATTATCCTGGTAGAGATTGAATCCACAAGTGCGCTGATACATTCAAAGAAGAGATGAGTAAATTTAATTGAACTGAAATGTTCAAATTTTTTTTGATTGGAAAAGTATTTAGATTTCAGCGGAAAAAAATCATTTGATAAAGCTGAATTGTGATTGATACTGAAGAGTTTAAGGAATAATTAACAGTATTTAGAGATAGTATTTATAAGTCACATTTTATTAAATACTCAAACAATAAGATTTTTTTTTATCATATTTGATTTGAATGAGCTTTGAAAATTACTATTTTGCAAGGTATATCTAAAATCTTTCCTTTTCATGAACGACATTAAACGTCTATTTGACTTTCCTTACTATCAATTAGAAAATCATCCACTGGATGTTGCTTTTGCTACTAAATATGATGGAAAATGGGAAACTGTTTCGACTCAGCAATATATTGATAAGGCGAATGCAATTAGTCGGGGACTTCTTCGACTTGGCGTGAAACCGAATGATAAAATTGCAGTTATCTCCACTAATAATAGAACTGAGTGGAATATAATGGACATTGGAATTCTTCAGATTGGAGCTCAAAATGTGCCAATCTACCCAACCATTTCCGAAGAAGATTACGAGTATGTTCTGAATCATAGTGGAGCCACGTATTGTTTTGTTTCAGATGAAGAGATCCTTGGGAAGCTAAACAGCATCAAGGCTACGACCAGCCTGCTGGAAGTTTATAGTTTTGATGAGATCGCTGGCTGTAAGAATTGGAAAGAAATACTATCATCTGGAGAAGATAAGGCCAACCAGGATGAAGTAGAACAACTTAAGAAAGCAGTTACAGAAGATGATCTGGCTACCTTAATTTATACTTCCGGAACTACAGGAAGACCAAAAGGTGTCATGTTAACACACAAGAATATCGTAAGTGACGTACTTGGAAGTGCGCCACGTGTGCCATTTGATACCGGAACTTACGTAGGTTTAAGCTTCCTCCCAATTTGCCATATTTTTGAGCGAATGATCCTTTATCTATACCAGTATTATTCAGTATCGGTTTACTTTGCTGAATCTATCGAAAAGATAAGCGATAACCTGAAAGAGGTTAAGCCACACGTAATTACTGCGGTTCCAAGATTGCTGGAAAAAGTATACGATAAGATCATCGCTAAAGGAACTGCCCTTGGCGGAGTAAAACAAAAATTATTTTACTGGGCTGTAGAGCTTGGACTTGAATATGAACCATACGGACAGAACGGCTGGTGGTATGAGACGAAATTAAAACTTGCCCGTAAACTTATATTTTCCAAATGGAAAGAAGGTCTGGGGGGAAATATAGACCTTATCGTATCTGGAAGTGCAGCATTGCAACCAAGACTCGCCAGAGTTTTCGCTGCTGCTGAAATTCCGGTAATGGAAGGTTATGGTCTAACAGAGACATCTCCGGTGATCGCAGTGAATGACGAACGCAACGGAGGTTTCAGAATTGGAACTGTTGGAAAAGTTCTGGATAATGTAGAAGTTAAAATTGCTGAAGACGGAGAAATTCTGACGAAAGGGCCTAACGTAATGAAAGGTTACTATAAGGATGAAGAAAAGACCAGAGAAGTAATTAATTCTGAAGGATTCTTCCATACAGGAGATATTGGAGAGATCGATAAAGATGGTTTTCTTAAGATCACAGATCGTAAAAAAGAGATGTTCAAAACATCTGGAGGAAAATATGTTGCTCCGCAGCTTATTGAAAATACCATGAAGCAATCAAGATTCATTGAGCAAATCATGGTTGTTGGAGATGGTGAGAAAATGCCGGCAGCTTTGATCCAGCCCAATTACGAATTTATTACTGAATGGGCTCAGAGAAAGAATATCGATCTTGGCTCAGGTGATCCTGCAGATATATCACGTAATAATATGGTACGTGAACGTATTCAGGAAGAAGTAGATTTCTACAACCAGAAATTCGGGAAATGGGAAAGAGTCAAGACATTTGAATTAACTCCAGAACCATGGACGGTAGAAGATGAACACCTTACTCCTACTATGAAGCTAAAGCGACGTAATATTCGTGACCGATACCAGGATCTTTATGAAAAACTATACGGTAGATTCTAATCTATCATTAAGAATATGCTAATAAAAACTCCCCATCTACTGGGGAGTTTTTTGGTTTTAGGAATTTAAATAGCATTAAAACAACATATTAGTATTTTTAAAGACATTTTATTATGCATGCATAATATTTTTTCCTAACTTTGGAATCAATCCAAAATCCCCCATGAAGGAGAAAACCATAGATTATGTTTTACGTGCCACCTGGATGGCTGTTTCTAAAATGTATAATGAAGAAGCAGGTAAGGCTGGAAGTACGATGGCTACAGGTTTTGCCTTATTGAGTATAGATCCGGAAGATGGAACTCCATCTACCTCCTTGGGTCCAAAAATGGGAATGGAAGCTACCAGCCTTTCGCGAATTTTGAAAACTATGGAAGAAAAAGGTTTAATAGAAAGAAAACGTAATCCACATGATGGACGTAGCGTGCTTATCTATTTAACAGATTTCGGAAAAGAAATGCGCGATTATTCCAAGCGAGTAGTTTTGAGATTCGATGAGTCTGTAAAAGAAAATGTGAGCGATAAGGATCTTAAAACTTTTATACAGGTGGCAAACACGATCACTGGTCTTATTAGTGAGAAGAAAATATATACTGAAGAAATTAGTGTAAAACAATAATAAACCAGGCCTAACAGGTTTGGTTTTTTTGAACCATAAAAATCAAATAATGAAAAGAAGGATTAATAAAGTTGCAGTTATTGGGTCCGGTATAATGGGAAGTGGTATTGCATGTCATTTTGCAAATATTGGAGTAGAAGTACTTCTACTTGATATCGTTCCCCGTGAGCTCAATGAAAAAGAACAGAAAAAAGGTCTTAGTCTGGATGACAAGGTGGTTAGAAACAGGATCGTAAATGATGCTTTAACAGCTTCGGTAAAGTCCAAACCATCTCCAATTTATCACAAGGACTTCGTTAACCGTATCACTACCGGAAACCTTGAAGATGATATTTCAAAAGTTTCTGAAGTAGATTGGATCATTGAGGTTGTTGTAGAACGTCTGGACATCAAAAAGCAGGTGTTTGAAAACCTTGAAAAGCACAGAAAACCAGGAACTCTTATAACTTCAAATACTTCAGGTATTCCTATCAATTTCATGACCGAGGGAAGATCTGATGATTTTAAAAAGCATTTCTGCGGAACTCACTTCTTTAATCCACCAAGATATTTAAGATTATTTGAGATCATTCCAGGAAAAGAAACTTCTTCTGAAGTTTTAGAATTCCTAAAAATGTATGGTGAAAAATTCCTTGGGAAAAATGCTGTATTAGCAAAAGATACTCCTGCCTTTATAGGTAATAGAATTGGTATCTTCTCTATTATGAGCTTATTCCACACCGTGAAGGATATGGGAATGACCATTGAAGAAGTTGATAAGCTTACTGGTCCCGTTATAGGACGCCAGAAGTCGGCAACCTTTAGAACGGTAGACGTAGTTGGTTTAGATACTTTAGTGCATGTTGCAAATGGACTTCATGAGAATGTTCCAAATGATGAGCAGCATGATCTTTTTGCTTTACCAGGTTTTATCGACACCATGATGGAGAACAAATGGCTGGGAAGCAAAACTGGTCAGGGATTCTATAAAAAGATAATAAATAAAGATGGTTCAAGTGAGATCAAATCTCTGGATCTTGATACCATGGAATATAGAGATCGTAAAAGTGCGTCTTTTGCAACCCTAGAAATGACCAAGTCTATAGATAATGTAGCAGATCGTTTCGAAGTATTGATCAAAGGAAAAGACAAAGCCGGTGATTTTTACAGAAAGAATTTCTCTGCACTATTCGCTTACGTGTCGAATCGTATTCCTGAAATTTCAGATGAGCTATACAAGATCGATGATGCCATGAAAGCTGGTTTTGGATGGGAACATGGACCATTCCAGATCTGGGACGCTATAGGTGTTGAAAAAGGTATTGAAATGATGAAAGCTGAAGGTTATGAACCTGCAGCCTGGGTAAGTGAAATGCTGGAAAATGGAAGCAAAAGCTTCTACAGTGTGAAAGATGGTAATACTTACTATTATAACATCGATGACAAGAAGCAAACTAAAGTTCCTGGTCAGGATTCATTTATAATTCTTGATAATATTCGAGAATCTAAAGAAGTATTCAAGAACAGCGGAGTTGTAGTGGAAGATCTTGGTGACGGAATCCTTAATGTTGAATTCAGAAGTAAAATGAATTCTATTGGAGGTGATGTTCTTGATGGAATAAATAAGGCTATAGATATCGCTGAGAAGGATTATCAGGGTCTTGTAGTCGCTAATGATGGAAAGAACTTTTCTGTAGGAGCGAATATTGGAATGATCTTCATGATGGCAGTAGAGCAGGAATACGAAGAATTAAACATGGCGATCAAGTATTTCCAGGATACCATGATGAGAATGCGCTACTCCTCTATTCCAACAGTAGCTGCTCCGCACGGTATGACACTTGGTGGTGGATGTGAGCTTTCACTTCATGCCGATAAAGTTGTCGCTGCGGCAGAAACCTATACTGGGCTTGTAGAATTTGGTGTTGGAGTAATACCAGGTGGTGGTGGAACCAAGGAAATGACGCTTCGTGCTTCTGATACTTATGAGAAGGATGATGTGGAATTAAACCGACTAAGAGAAAATTTCCTTGCAATCGGAATGGCAAAAGTATCTACTTCAGCATATGAAGCATTTGATCTTAATATTCTTCAGAAAGGAAAAGATATTGTAGTGATCAATCCAGACAGACAATTGGCGATCGCTAAGAAACATGCGTTATTGATGGCAGAAAATGGTTATACCATGCCAATCAAACGTACAGACATCAAGGTGTTAGGTAAGCAGGCACTTGGAGCATTTATGGTTGGAACAGACCAGATGGCTGCAGGGAAATACATTAGCGAGCATGATCACAAGATCGCAAACAAACTGGCCTATGTAATGGCCGGTGGAGATTTATCATCCAGCCAGATGGTAAGCGAACAATATTTACTTGATCTTGAAAGGGAAGCATTCCTATCCTTAACCGGGGAGAGAAAAACGCTGGAACGCCTTCAGCATATGTTGAAAAAAGGAAAACCTTTGAGAAACTAAGCAGGAAGTCAAGTTCTAACAATTAAAAAGTATAAAATGAAAACAGCATATATAGTTAAAGCATACAGAACAGCAGTTGGGAAAGCTCCCAGAGGTGTTTTTAGATTCAAAAGACCTGATGAACTTGCTGCAGAAACCATCCAGTATATGATGGATAAGTTGCCAGATTTTGACAAGACTCGTATCGATGATGTCATGGTTGGTAATGCTATGCCAGAAGCAGAACAGGGATTGAACGTAGGTAGATTAATTTCCTTGATGGGATTAAAGATCGAAGACGTTCCGGGTATGACCGTGAATAGATACTGTGCCTCAGGATTGGAAACAATCTCTATTGCCACGGCTAAGATCCAGATGGGAATGGCAGATTGCGTGATCGCCGGTGGTGCAGAAAGCATGAGTTATATCCCAATGGGAGGTTATAAGCCGGTGCCAGATTATGAGGTTGCGAAAGCAGGTAATGAAGATTATTACTGGGGAATGGGTCTTACTGCGGAAGCGGTAGCGAATAAATACAATGTTTCTCGAGAAGATCAGGATCAGTTTGCATACGATTCTCACCAGAAAGCTATCAAAGCTCAGCAAGAGGATCGTTTTCAGGATCAGATAGTTCCAATTACCATCGATGAGACTTATGTGGAAGATGGTAAAAAGAAGACAAGGTCTTATACCGTAAATAAAGATGAAGGTCCTAGAAAGGATACTTCTGTAGAAGTTCTGAATAAATTGAGACCTGTTTTTGCTGAAGGTGGAAGTGTTACTGCCGGAAACTCGTCGCAAATGAGTGATGGTGCTGCCTTCGTAATGGTAATGAGCGAAGACATGGTTAAGGAACTGAATCTTGAGCCTATAGCAAGAATGGTAAGCTATTCCGCAGTGGGTGTTGAACCCAGAATTATGGGTATTGGACCGGTTCATGCTATTCCGAAGGCTTTAAAACAAGCTGGCTTGAAACAGGATGATTTGGAGCTTATCGAATTGAACGAGGCATTTGCTTCGCAGTCACTTGCTGTAATTCGGGAACTCGGACTGAATAAAGAAAAACTAAATGTGAATGGTGGTGCAATCTCGATGGGACACCCACTGGGATGTACTGGAGCAAAACTTTCAGTCCAGATATTTGATGAAATGCGTAAGCGTGACCTTAAGAACAAGCATTGTATGGTAACAATGTGCGTTGGAACGGGACAGGGAGCTGCCGGAGTTTTCGAATTTTTAAACTAGTAAATTAACTAACAGGCAGGTTTACTGTCAATATTAAAATTATAATGAGTACAGATACAACTAAAAAAGATCTTCTTCGCGGTGGTCAGTTTCTTGTAAAGGAAACTAAAAGTGAAGACGTTTTCACGCCGGAAGATTTTAATGAGGAACAGAAAATGATGCGTGATTCCGTTCAGGAATTTGTAGAGCGCGAGATCTGGCCTCATAAAGAAGAATTTGAAAAGAAAAATTATGCTTTAACTGAAGAGGTAATGCGCAAAGCCGGAGAACTAGGTTTTCTAGGTGTTGCGGTGCCTGAAGAGTATGATGGTTTAGGGATGGGCTTCGTTTCTACGATGCTTGTTTGTGACTATATCTCTGGAGCTACAGGATCTGTGGCTACAGCTTTTGGAGCGCATACTGGGATTGGAACAATGCCAATCACCTTATATGGTAACGAAGAACAGAAGAAAAAATACGTACCAAAATTAGCTACTGGTGAGTGGTTTGGAGCTTACTGTCTTACTGAACCAGGTGCAGGATCTGATGCAAATTCAGGAAAAACCAAAGCTGTCCTTACAGAAGATGGAAAGTCATATTCTATAAGCGGACAGAAAATGTGGATCTCCAATGCTGGTTTTGCAGATGTATTCATCGTTTTTACCAGAATTGAAGATGACAAAAACATTACCGGTTTTATCGTAGAGAACGAAGAAGGTAATGGGATTAGCTTTGGAGAGGAAGAAAAGAAATTAGGAATTCACTCTTCCTCTACCCGTCAGGTTTTCTTTAATGAAACCAAGGTGCCAGTAGAGAATATGCTTTCAGACCGTGGAAATGGTTTTAAGATAGCTATGAACGCGTTAAATGTAGGTCGTATTAAACTTGCTGCAGCTTCTTTAGATGCACAGCGTCGTGTAACAGATCTTTCAGTTAAATACGCAAATGATAGAGTTCAGTTCAATACTCCCATTGCTAAATTCGGAGCTATAAAATCTAAGCTTGCAGAAATGGCTACTTCAGCATATGTTGGTGAAGCAGCGTCTTATCGTGCGGCTAAGAATATCGAAGACCGTATCAATATTAGATTGGAAGAAGGTAGTTCTCATGCAGATGCTGAACTTAAAGGTGTTGAGGAATACGCGATCGAATGTTCTATTCTGAAGGTTGCATGTTCAGAAGATGTTCAGAATTGTGCTGATGAAGGTATCCAGGTATTTGGTGGAATGGGATTCTCTGCAGATACTCCAATGGAGTCTGCCTGGAGAGATGCCAGAATTGCTCGAATCTACGAAGGAACCAACGAGATCAACAGGATGTTATCTGTAGGAATGTTGGTAAAGAAAGCAATGAAAGGACATGTTGACCTACTAGGACCAGCAACGAAAGTAGCAGATGAGCTTACTGGAATTCCTTCCATGGACAAACCAGATTATTCTGAACTGTTCGCTGAAGAGAAGGAAATGATCGGTAAACTGAAAAAGGTTTTCTTGATGGTTGCAGGTAGTGCCGTACAGAAATTCGGTCCACAATTAGAAGAACATCAGCAATTATTATTAGCTGCATCAGATATTCTAATAGAAGTGTATATGGCTGAATCTGGAATTCTTAGAGCAGAGAAAAATGCCAAGAGATTTGGAGTAGATAACCAGAAGGAACAGATTGCCATGGCAAAACTTTATCTCTACCATGCAGTAGATACTGTGAATACTAAGGCTAAAGAGGGAATTGCTTCTTTTGCTGAAGGAGACGAGCAACGTATGATGCTCATGGGTCTTAAGAGATATACTAAATATACGAACCTGCCTAATATTGTGGCACTTCGGAATACGATCGCAGAGAAATTAACTTCTGAAAATAAATACTGTTTTTAGAAACATTCTTTTAAACTGAGAAAAACCACCCGAAAGGGTGGTTTTTTTATTTTTATACTAATTGTTTCAATAATGTTATAAATTCCCTTAGTTATCGTTAATTGTTTTTAAATATTTAAATATATTGGCTCTAAACCAAACAATAACTTAACATTATGAAGAAAGTTTTTCTTGGAATGGCCGCTGTGGCCTTCCTATTTGCTTCTTGTGAGCAAGATCCTACAGAAAACAGTGTTGACCAGGAAGTAGCTCAGGTAGACATGAGTGATTTTTATCTTTACACAGATGCTGAGGCAGACGGCAAAAAGACTGAAGATGACAAAACGAAGTGTTACTCTATGAGAAACCTTAATCGTTTATTGAACCAGAATCCAGGGCTACACAAGAAAATGTACGATGTAGAACAAAATACTCGGTCTATTCTGGCTAAGAATGGAAACGGCAAAGGTAAACCAGGATCTGGTGATGGTGGCGGAACCACTGAGCCACCAGTAGGTGATAATCTTGGAATTGTAGATATTCCTGTTGTAGTTCATGTTATTTACAGTAACTCTCAGGAAAATATTTCTGATGCTCAGATCAACTCTCAGATTTCGGTTTTAAATGATGACTTTAGAGCTTCCAATAATGATGCAGGTAATGTTCCTAGCGAATTTGCTGGATTAGTTGCAGATTCAGAAATCAGTTTTACTCTTGCAGGAGTAAACAGATACAGTGATTCAAGATCTGAATGGGGAACTAGTGATGCAATGAAATATGCTTACCCTCCAACCTCTCCTTCTAATACTCTAAACATCTGGATTTGTAACATTGGTGGTGGTATCCTTGGATATGCACAATTCCCTGGTGGACCAGCTTCAACTGATGGTGTAGTAATTTCTCCTCAGTATTTCGGAACAACTGGATATGTTGCAGCTCCATTTAACAAAGGTAGAACAGCTACTCACGAAGTAGGACATTACCTAAACCTACGTCACATCTGGGGTGATGGAAGATGTAGACAAGATGATTTCGTTGCAGATACTCCTTCTTCTGATGGACCAAACTACAGCTGTCCGTCTTACCCTACTGTTAACTGTAGATCTACAGATATGACTATGAACTACATGGATTACACTAATGATGCTTGTATGTATATGTTCTCTGAAGGTCAGAAAGCTCGTATGAGAACAGTTTTCGCTAGTGGAGGACCAAGAACTGGTTTCGTAAACTAATCAACCAAAATTATAACCACCTAAGGCCACCTTTTAGGTGGCTTTTTTCCTTTACCAGCCAGCCTTTCTTTTTTAAAATCTAAATTTGAGTATCTTAGTTGACCGACCAAAGAAATTACTCATGAACCGCTCCTTACGCCACTTGTGGCTATGTATTTCCATTTTATTTTTACAACAAACGGCTTTTGCATTCCAACAGGAATCAGAAAACAAAAAATCCAAAGACCAGGAATTGCCCAGTAAGGCAACCGTCCTTAGCGACTCAGCCGCTGTCGCTACTAATGACATTGGAGAGTATGCAGATGCCTACTACCAGACCCAACAATGGAATGATGGTATTGGCTTCCCTCCTAACACTATAAATCTGCAATCCCCTCAAGCAGCTCTGGAACATTTTATAATACAGGCCAGAAACAACAATTACGAAGAAGCTTTGTATGCAATGAATTTTAATTTATTGCCCGATAATATTTCAAAAGCAGATGCAGCGATACTTGCGGAAAAACTACATTTCGTTCTTGAACAACGAATTTCTATTGGGTGGGATGGTCTTCCTGATCGTCCCGATGGACAAATTGATGTTAGTACCTCAACAAATAAGGCTGTAGCTGGAAAACCCAGAAGAAGTCTATTATTTGGTACTACTACCCTGGACAATCGTGATATTACTTTCAGGGTTCAACGGGTGAAGTACAAAGATGAACATCCAATCTGGCTAATTTCTTCACAAACAGTAGAAAATACGGAACCTCTTTATACGGCCTATGGTCCAAGAAAACTGGATAGAATGATTCCTGAATGGATTAGTTTTGAAGTTTTAGGAATACCTATCTGGAAAGTTGTAGGAACCCTGTTACTCATTCTCATCTGCTACCTAATCGCAAAAGGAGTCAGCGCTATCATAAGAAAAGCATTTTCGGGTGTGGATCGATACTGGATCCGGAATATTGCCTATAGATTGGCATCACCTGCAGGCGCTGCTATTGGAATCCTGGCTTTCTATTTATTGCTCAATAACCTGATTTCATTTACCGGATCCCTTGCAAAAGGTATTTACACTTTTATTTTAATTGTGCTTATATCGATTTTCACCTGGTTGATCATGCGCGTAATTGACTATGTCATGGACTTCTTTGCTGTGGAAAAAGTAGGCGATGTGAGAACCGAAGAAGATAGCAAAGCGAAAAGCCTGATGACCTATATTTCGGTAGGTAGAAGAATATTTATTTTTATAATCGTAATTATTGGTGCTTCAGTCATATTCTCACAATTTCCATCTCTTGAACAACTCGGTATATCTTTAATGGCTTCCGCAGGAATCGCTACAGTAGTAGTTGGTATTGCAGCCCAGAGTACGTTAGGTAATATTATCGCCGGTGTTCAAATTGCACTTACTCGTCCCGCTAAAATTGGTGATGCAGTGATTATTGAAGGTGAATATGGGTTTGTGGAAGACATCACATTTACTTATATGGTTGTTAACACCTTTAAATTAAGGAGATTGGTCATACCTCTATCTGATGTTATTACTGAAAGTTTTGAGAATCTTTCCATGTCTAATCCACAGAACATTATGGAGATCGAGCTATTTGTAGATCATCGGGTAGACGTTCAAAAAGTACGTGAGAAGTTTACAGAATTATTGAAAGCATCAGATGACTGGGATGGTGATGAGGAGAGATCGCCACTAGTAGAAGCATCTGGAATGGATCACAATTACCTCAAATTGAGATGCCTGGTAAGTGCCAAAGATTTTCCAACTGCATGGACACTGCATTGTGAGCTTCGAGAAAATATTATGCGATACATCAGTGAACTGGAAGACGGAATTTACTTAAAACGGGAGCGCGTTGCACTGGACGATAAATATTCAGAAGAATCTAAGGAAGATTTCAAAGAGGATAAAAAGGGCTAAAACGTTATAGGTTAATCTTCTGCAAACCTGAAGCAACTTAGCTTTCAATATTTTAAATTTAGAATATCTAAACCTGAATTATGCTCGAATTGGAAAAAAGCGGACTTCTATACCTCGTTTCAGCGCTTGTCATTTTAATGATAAGTTTCGGTCTGGCATTCTATATCATCAGGAAACTTGGTAAAAACCCAACCAATATACTTCCGGTTAATTTTGCTCATAAGATTCGGTTGCCTTTATTGATCTTTCTAGCCTCTATTATTGCCAGAATAGCGATCATCAGTAAAATTTTCAGGTTTGAAGCCACCTATGAAATTGTTGGTCACCTAAGTACAATAGGTATTATTCTAAGTATAGCCTGGTTTCTAATCTTATTGTTTAGAGTAGTTAAAAAAAGAATGCTCAAGAAGTACGATATGGCTAGTGATGATAATCTCAAAGCCAGAAAGGTTTACACCCAGTACATGATCCTTGAGAATATTGTCATTTTCATTATCGTAATACTTGCCGTTGGAATTGCTTTGATGAGTTTTGAAAGTATACGTTCTGTCGGAATTAGTGTATTGACCTCAGCAGGTATTGCCGGAATCATTATTGGTCTTGCTGCACAAAAGGCTATTGCTACTTTACTCGCAGGTATACAGATCGCCATAACTCAGCCAATCCGCCTGGATGATGTCGTGATCGTTGAAGGTGAATGGGGTTGGATCGAAGAGATAAATCTTACCTATGTGGTGGTTCGGGTTTGGGACAAAAGAAGACTGGTAGTTCCCACAACATACTTTATTGAAAAAACCTTCCAGAACTGGACAAGAAGTTCCGCAGATATATTGGGAACAGTATTTATTTATGCTGATTATGGTCTGCCTTTAGAACCGCTTCGGGAAGAGCTTACAAGGTTATTAAACAACACTTCTCTCTGGGACGGTAATGTTAATGTGCTTCAGGTTACAAATACTTCGGAAAAGACCGTGGAGTTAAGAATATTGGTAAGTGCAAGAAATTCTCCTACGGCATGGGATCTTCGTGTCTACTTGCGAGAAAAATTACTGGATTTCATACAAAAGAATTACCCAGGACATCTTCCGAAGGCCCGGGTAAGTATAGAAAAAGATCAGGAATTAAATTAATCCTGAAATAAGGCATTTTCTGCAGAAATTCCTTTTGAGAAATTCGCAGCTGTTTCAATAAGTGCTAAATGAGAATAAGCCTGTGGAAAGTTCCCGAGTAGGCGTTTGGTTTTAAAATCGATATCCTCACTAAATAAACCTAAATGGTTACTATAAGATAATAACTGATCAAACATTTCCTTTGCTTTCTTCTTCTCTCCAATTTTATAAAGACTATCAATTAGCCAAAAGGTACAGATCGTAAATGACGAGGTTGGTTTTCCAAAATCATCATTATTCTTATATCTATACATAAGGCCATCTTCGCAAAGTTCCCGTTCAGTAGCCTGGACTGTGCTTACGAATCTTGGATCATCTGCTTCAATAAAACCGTAAGGTTGCATTAATAGTGTTGATGCATCAAGATCTGCCGAACCATAGGATTGAGTATAAGCCTGTTTTTCCTCGTTCCAGCCATTCTCATAGATATCCTGGTAAATTTCTTCTCTTAGTGCGATCCATTTGGTATCGTTGATTCCCATTCTTAGAACCTCACCAATCTTTATAGCTCTGTCTACGGCTACCCAGCAAAGTAATTTTGAAAATACAAAGTGCCTGTCTTCTGTACGAAGCTCCCAGATACCTTTATCTGGTTTCTTCCAGTTTTCTTCCACGATCATGACAATACCACGAACCACGGTCCACAATGCTTCAGAATTTTCAAGCGAAGTTTCGAACATGAGGAATTGCTGATAGATCACTTCCATCAAAATTCCGTAGATATCGTTCTGCTTTTGGATATACGCTGCATTCCCAGTACGAACGGGACTGGATCCTTCATAGCCCTTTAAATGACTTAAAATATGTTCTGTTAATTCCTTTTCACCGTTGATCCCGTACATGATCTGGATCTTCTCATCTTTATGCGGAATAATATCTATAATAAATTGAAGGAAATCCTTGGCAGATTTAATATGTCCCAGACCTGCCATCACTTTAATCACCATCGATGCATCACGAATCCAGCAAAAACGGTAATCCCAGTTTCGCTCCTCACCTATTGTTTCAGGCAAACTTGTAGTCGCAGCGGCTAGTACAGCACCAGACTTTTTATAGCTCAATGCTTTAAGTACAAGCGCACTTCTCATGATCTCCTGCCCGTAATGGGTATATCTGGTTGTATTATCTGCCCAGTTCATCCAGTAAACTTTTGTTCTCTGGAATTTCAAATAAGATCTGTCCAGGGTCTGTTCTACCAGTTTTTCATGATAACCGACCAGGCAATATGCATTTCCGGTTAATGTGATCTCCTTTTGTTCCAGGATATCATTCAGGTTTAAACTTGAATATAGATAAGCAGAATCGTATTTACCTTCCTTGGTGAAGCTCTTTATATAATCACCCTTATTCTCGTTATAGGTTTTTTCTCTTGCAAAATCCAGTTTCGGATCATATTTGATTCTGAATTTTGGTTCACCTTTCATTAGTCTGAAGAATCTAATAACATCTGGCGGCGCATAATAAGATCCATCTTCACGAGGATACCTGGGCATAAAATCTATTAGCTGAAAGGCATCAGTTCCATTATCGAACACCGTACTTAAGATATTAGTTTCCCAAAGATATTCTTGCTTCACATTATAATCGTCGCCGATCAGTATTTCAAAACTTCCTCCAATTTCATCATCAAGTATTTTTGCGAAAACTGCCGAGGAGTTAAAATTTGGCATACAGCACCAATCCAGGGAGCCTGTTTTGGAGATTAAAGCTGCACTTTTACAATTACTTATTATTCCGTAGTCGAGATTATCCATATATCTTAAAAATCTTATAAATCAATGGCTGTCTTAAATGATTTTCGGAAATTTAATAAAAATCAATTTCGCGACCACGGCATTTATAATTAATTATGAGCAAAACAATCATTATTTCCAACCGCTTACCATTGCAAATTTCTATTTCTGAAGATCATCTCGAAGTGACACCTAGTGTGGGAGGACTCGCAACCGGCTTAAAATCATTTCATAAAGATGGAGACAGTATCTGGATTGGATGGCCAGGAATGACTGAAGAAGAAATTCCCAAAAATCTGAAGGATGATGTTCAGCAAAAAGCCCGTGAAGAGAATTGTGTAGCCGTCCATCTGAATGCTAATGAGATCGACGGCTTTTATTATGGCTTTAGTAATCGTACCATCTGGCCTCTATTCCATTATTTTATGGAGTACACCGAATCTGACGATGATTACTGGCATACTTATAAGGAAGTAAATCAAAAGTATGCAGATGAAATACTGAAACATTATAAAGAAGGTGATGTAATCTGGGTTCATGATTATCAACTTTTACTGGTTCCTAATATGGTAAGAGAACAGGCACCAGATGCTATCATTGGATTCTTCAATCATATCCCTTTCCCATCTTATGAAGTTTTTAGAACGCTTCCGTGGAGAGATGAAGTTTTACAGGGAATGCTTGGGGCTGATCTTATTGGTTTTCACACTTATGATTATGAAAGACATTTTTTAAGTTCTGTTAGCCGTATTCTGCGACACCAGGTAGATTTTAACCAGATCACCCTTCCAGACAGGATCGTTAAAGTAGATTCTTTCCCTATGGGTATCGATTATAAAAAGTTCGAGCAGGCTGCACTTGATCATTACGAAAGTACTTCCGCAGACCAGTCTGAATTACAGAAAAGACTGGATCATCATTTAGAATCTACACCAGATGCTAAGTTGATCCTTAGTATAGACAGACTGGATTACACAAAAGGTATTGCACACCGTATAAGAGCTTACGAATACTTCCTGGACAAGAACCCTGAATATATAGAAAAAGTGCGGCTGGTCATGCTGGCTGTGCCTTCAAGATCGAATGTGCCTCAATATAGAAGACTGAAACGGGAAATTGATGAATTGGTTGGACGTATCAATGGGAAATTCTCTACCGTGAGCTGGACACCTATCTGGTATTTCTATCGTTCCATGCCGTTCGAAAACCTGATCGACCTTTATACGACCTGTGAGATCGCCTTACTAACACCAATACGTGATGGAATGAATTTGGTAGCTAAGGAATATATCGCCACGCGAACAGATCATACAGGAGTTCTGATCCTTAGTGAAATGGCCGGAGCTGCCCATGAGATGAATGAAGCGCTGATCATTAATCCTAATAATTTCGAGCAGGTGGCCGAAGCACTGAAAACCGCTTTCGAAATGCCAAAGGAAGAACAGATCGAAAGAAATAAAATGCTTCAGAAACGATTAAGACGATATAGTGTAGAAAAATGGGCAGGTGATTTTATGAAGTCTCTTAGATCTACAAAAGAAAATAGAGATTCTTTCCAGTCTATTAAGATTAATTCTGAAATTTCACAGGAAATCATGACTAAATTTCAGCAGGCCGATAGAAGAATTTTATTCATTGATTATGACGGAACACTAGTAAACTTTACAGACAAACCAGAGAATGCCCGCCCTGATGCCGACCTTAAAGAACTTATACGTGATCTTAATGCCGATGATAAAACAGATGTCATATTAATAAGTGGTCGAGATAAAGACACTTTAGGAACCTGGTGGAAAGATGTACCGGTAGAACTAATCTCTGAACATGGAGTCTGGATGAGACAGATTGATGGAGAATGGGAACTTTCAGAAAATGTGAAAAGCGAGTGGATGGATGCAGTTCGTCCAGTGATCGAAAATTTTGTGGATAGAACACCAGGTACATTCATAGAAGAAAAGAATTATTCTCTGGCGTGGCATTACAGAAAAGCGGATCCTGAACTAGGAGAGATTCGTGCCAATGAATTGAGTACAACTTTAAAGGAGCTTATTTCCAATCGTGGACTAAGTGTGCTGGAAGGAAATAAAGTGCTGGAGATTAAAAGCAGCGGCGTGAATAAAGGAAAGGCATCTACAAAGAAACTGGTAGGAAAAGATTACGATTTCATTTTCGCCATTGGCGACGACTGGACAGATGAATATATGTTTGAAGATCTTCCGGAAGATAGCGTTACCGTTAAAGTGGGCATTAAAAAAACAAGTGCCAGGTACTATGTGGAAGGCACACCGAAAGTTCGCACCTTGCTAGAAAATTTCCGTGAAAATAGCTGATCATTTTATGTTGTTAAAATATTTATGAATACTATCGAAAATTTAATTATACATTAACTAGCAGAAAATGGCATAGGTTCAATTTCTATTTAATTTAGCCCCTGAATTTAAATCGAACCAATTTAAAACCAAATATTATGAAAGCAGGAAAATTATTATTAGGACTAGTATCAGGAGCAGCTGCAGGAGCAGTACTAGGATTACTATACGCACCGAAAAAAGGAACAGAAACGAGAAAAACTATTGCTGATACAAGTAACAGTTATATCAAAGACGCTAACAGAGGAATCAACGATTTTACAGATTCTCTAAACCACAAAATGGAAGCTCTTAAATCTAAGACTAAAGCTGGTTTTGCTAGCAATAAGTCTGAAGAAAAGATCAACCAGGCTAAAGCAGAAATGCACGAAATGCAAGCCTAATTTTTTTGGATCATAAAGATCAATAAGTCAAAGCTCCGGTGTTACCGGAGCTTTCTTATTTTATAGAGTTAAATAACTTCCCTATTTTTAAAAGAAATTTCCATTTATGATGAGAACTACCTTTAAAACTGCTATTCTAATGCTAGGTCTATGCACCATATCTTATACTTCTGAAGCTCAGGACACAGATGAGAAGATCTACGAGATCATTCAGAATGTAAGTGCAGATCGGATCGAAAACGATATTCGAAAACTCGCGGATTTTGGTACACGAAACACATTTAGCGACACAGTATCTGAAACTCGTGGAATTGGCGCTGCCAGACGTTGGATAAAATCTGAATTCGATAGGATCTCTGGGGATTGCAACAATTGCCTAGATGTATTTTATCAGAAAGATTACGTAACTCCAGATGACGGACAAAGAATTCCTAAGGAAGCGTGGGTAGTAAACGTAGTTGCTATCCAGAAAGGGAGCAAGTATCCTAACCGTTACGTAATAATGAGTGGTGATATTGATTCAAGGAATGGCGATACCATGGATTTCACTACAGACGCTCCCGGAGCGAACGATAATGCCAGCGGAATGGCTGGAACCATGGAAGCCGCAAGAGTCTTATCCAAATATGATTTTGAAAGCAGTATCATCTATGTAGGTTTATCTGGAGAAGAACAAGGTCTTTTTGGTGGTAAAGGTCTGGCCGAATATGCAAAAAAAGAAGGCTGGGATATTATTGGTATTCTTAACAATGATATGATCGGAAATATTGAAGGTGTAGATGGAGTGATTGACAATCGAAGTTTCCGAATCTTTTCTGAACCAGTTCCACCTACCGAAACAGAAAACGAAAGAAGAATGAGAAGATTCTATGGTGGTGAAGTTGATGGAATCTCACGACAACTGGCAAGATATATACATTCGAATGTTGAGACCTATATGCCAGAAATGAACCCAATGATGATCTACAGACTGGATAGATTTGGCCGTGGTGGTCATCACAGACCTTTCAATGATCTTGGTTTTGCTGGCGTTCGTATCATGGAAGCTCATGAGAACTATAACAGGCAACACCAGGATATTCGAACGGAGAATGGTATAGAGTACGGTGATGTGGTAGCCGGAGTGAATTTTGACTATGCTGAGAAATTAACAGCGGTAAATGCTATCAACCTTGCTGCTCTGGCCTGGGCGCCACCAGCACCTGAAAAAGTTGAAATTGGTGGAATTGTTGAACCAGATACGAAGTTAAAATGGGATGCAGTTGATGGTGAGATCGCTGGTTATAAGATCTATTGGCGAGACACTACTTCACCACAATGGCAATATTCCAGGTTTGTAGGGGATATCACAGCGTTTACTTTAGAGGGAATTGTAATAGATAATTACCTGTTTGGAGTTGCTGCGGTTGGTAAGAATGGCCATGAAAGTTTGGTTGTTTTCCCTAGTGGAACCTTTAGATAAATTATAATCTAGAACTATAATTAGAAAGCCAGGGCAACAGTCCTGGCTTTTTTGATGCGTTGTTTCTAATTAACAATACTTTACACAATACTTAAATCTTTTTGGCACTACTCCGTAGTACTTTAGAATAACCAAAAAATCAACAGTATGGCAGAAATAAAAATTAGGAAGAAAAAACCAGTTTGGCCGTGGATTCTTTTAGTGATTATCCTCGCAATTATTGCGTTCTTATATTTCTACGGAAGTATGGCTGAAAACGATGATAATGAAATTGATGAGACTGATGATATCACGTTGATACATGAGAGCTCTGATGTAAACACTAACCTCCTGAGTTAAAATTTTAGTTATGAGTACAACAGAAAAACGCCTGGTGCATTTAAGCCAGTTAAAAGGATACAAAGTAGACAATCATGATCATGATATTCGTGGATGGAAGCTACTGGATCGAGATAAAAAGACAATAGGAAAAGTAGACAACCTCTTAGTAAACAAAGAATTGGGAAGAGTTGTCTATGTAGATGTTCAGGTAGAACAGGACATTATTGACAGGAACCATGACCCCTACTCCACTCAACACCAAAGTGAGTTTAAGGAGTTCATCAACAAAGAGGGTGAAAATCATATCATTATTCCTATTGGACTAATTGATATCAACGCTAAAGATAAATACGTATTTACAGATGGTATAGACTATCAGACTTTCGCCGAGACCAAGCGTTATCGATCAGGTACAGATATCAGTAGAAACTATGAACATCATGTGTTGGGATCCTACAACAGAGACAGAGATCATAATAATCATGATGAGTTGCAAACGACCGAAAACACTGATCGTAACAGATCTAGTTTAGATGAGTCCATAATAAATGAAAATCGCGATCATGGATATGATAAGCTTTCCGAAGAGGAGAGAAGAGTAGAAAGAGAACGCGAGAATATGCAGTATTCTTCGAAAGACCGCAAAGCTGCGGTAGATACAAGGATTGATACCGGCCGGGACGACCGTCAATTTTTGGATCGTAAGGTTGGTGAAGAGGTAAATACTTCGAAACACACGAAATCGCAGGATGATTCCTATTCCGGGCGATCTTCAAACGATTCTAGAAAACCTATAGATGACCACCATCGTTCCCAGGATTTTCACGATAAGCATACAGGATTCAAACCTGAAAAGTCAATCGACGAAGATCAGCACTGGCAGCATGACGACAGGAATTTAGATGATTCTGAAGATTTTTATAATCGTAGGGAATTCAACAGAAGAAAATAATACAAAGGGACTTTAAAAAGTCCCTTTTTTTTGATTTGTGTTTAAATTTTGATTGAGAGAAAATTGCTAACTTGAGATCATATTCAAAAATTTGAACATTTTCATGAGATATTCCTACCTGTTAAAGCTTTTTGCTTTAATAATTACTACCAATCTTACTGCACAGAACTTCGATCTTGAACTTTTTAAAAATAAAACTCCACGAAATATAGGCCCTGCTGGAATGAGTGGACGTGTAACTTCCATAGATGTGGTTACCAGCGATCCAGATATTATGTACGCCGGGACAGCATCTGGCGGATTATGGAAATCTACCAGTGCAGGTATTAAATGGGAACCTATCTTTGATAATGAAGTTACTGCTTCTATAGGGGCTGTTGCAGTGCAACAATCAAATCCTTCGGTTATCTGGGTTGGAACTGGTGAAGGTAATCCCAGAAATAGCCTGAATGGTGGCTACGGGATTTATAAAAGTCTTGACGGTGGAAGAACATGGAATAGTATGGGACTTGAAAAGACCCGTCATATTCACCGTGTTATCATACATCCAGATAATCCTGATATAGTTTATGCAGCAGCAATTGGTTCTCCCTGGGGTGCTCACGAAGAGAGAGGAGTTTATAAAACTACCGATGGTGGAGAATCCTGGAGCAAAATTCTGTATACCAATAGTCTTTCAGGTGCTGCAGACCTGGTGATGGATCCAAATAATCCCAATAAGCTGGTCGCGGCTATGTGGGAGCATAAAAGAGATCCCTGGTTTTTTAAATCGGGTGGTGAAGGCTCCGGACTTTACATAACCTTCGATGGTGGGAAGACCTGGAAGAAGAAAGCAGAAAAAGACGGACTTCCCAAAGGTAATCTGGGAAGAATCGGACTTGCGATCGCAGCTTCAGATTCCAATATTATATATGCTCTGGTTGAATCTAAAAAGAATGCTCTTTACAAATCTGAAGATGGAGGGTTTAGCTGGAAAATGATCAACGATAAGGATGAAATTGGAAACCGACCATTTTATTATTCAGATCTGTTTGTAGATCCTCAGAATGAGAATCGTTTGTATTCCGTTTTTACTTATGTGAATGTTTCTGAAGATGGAGGTAACAGTTTTAAAGAATTGATGCCTGCCTATGGCGTAGACAATGGTATACATCCAGATCATCACGCCTTCTGGATTCATCCGGAAGATGGAAGTTTCCTAATGGACGGGAATGATGGCGGACTCAATATTTCTCAAGATCGTGGAAAAAGCTGGAGATTTGTAGCCAATCTTCCTGTTGCTCAATTTTATCATATTGCTGTGGATAATGAATTTCCATATAATGTCTATGGTGGAATGCAGGATAATGGAAGTTGGAGAGGTCCCGCTTATGTCTGGAAGGCACAGGGAATCCGAAATTCTTACTGGCAGGAAATTAGCTTTGGAGATGGTTTTGATGTCGTTCCAGATCCAGACGACAGCAGGTATGGCTGGAGTATGAGTCAGCAGGGATATGTTAGCAGATACGATCATAAAACTGGAAATAACTATTCGGTTAGACCTACGCATCCAGATCCTGATGTAGAACTTCGATTTAACTGGAATTCAGCTATAAATATTGATCCGTTCAGTAATAATACTATTTACTTCGGAAGTCAATTTGTTCACAAAAGCACAGATAAAGGATTAACCTGGAAGATCATCTCACCAGACCTAACCACCAATGATCCTGAAAAGCAGAAACAAACTGAAAGTGGTGGACTCACCATGGACGCCACCGGAGCTGAAAATTTTACCACCATTTTGGTAATCGAGCCATCATCTTTAGAAGAAGATATGTTGTGGGTTGGAACAGATGATGGGAAAGTTCACTATACCCGTGATGGTGGTACGAACTGGACAGATATATCCAACAACTTACCAAAACTACCGGAAGGAAGCTGGATCGTACAGATCAAAGCCAGCAACAAGCGAAAAGGCGAGGCACTGCTAGTCGCAAATGATTACCGAAGATTTAATTATGAGCCTTATGCGTATAGAACCAGAAATTATGGAAAAAGCTGGGAGCGAATTGTTAGTAACGACGATACAGAGAGCTATGCACTTAGCATTGTAGAAGACCCGGAAGAAGAAAATCTGTTATTTCTTGGAACAGATGACGGACTATATATTTCACTTGATGCAGGTAAGAACTGGGAGAAATACACCCATGGTTTTCCTACAGTTTCAGTGAAGGATTTGGTGATACATCCACGTGAGCATGATCTGGTAATCGGAACATTTGGTCGTGCAGCATGGGTCCTTGATGATATTAGCCCTTTTAGAAAACTTGCCGGAGCAAATACGATCGTAGACAATAAACTTACCTTATTTGAACCGCCTATTGCCTATCACAATGCTACACAGCAACCAACTGGGAGTAGATTTGGTGGTGATGCGGTCTATCAGGGTGAAAATCGTGAACAGGGAGCACCAATCTCTTACTTTATTAAAATCGATTCTTCGGAAGAGGAAAATAAAGTTGAAAATGAGAATGATTCAGAAGATAATACTGAAGATGAGGAGAAAAATAAAGAAACTGATTCTGACAGTATAAGTCTGAAAATCTACGACGCAGAACGTTTGATAAGAACTTTGAAGCAAAAGGCGCCGGATAGCACTGGAATTTACACTATGAGGTGGTATCTGGATGAAAAAGGAGCCGACAGACCATCAAGAACTATAAGAGAATCTAAGAGAGAACCGGGCGGGGTTGCTGTGAAACCGGGGGATTACCGACTCGCAATGAGTTTTGACGGAGAAACTTCCGAAGAAATGATAGAGGTAAAAACAGATCCTCGTCTGGAGGTTTCAGAAGAAAGTATTGCTGAAGTTTATGAAGCTGGTGAGAAGATCGAAAAATGGCAGCAAACCGCTGCAGATGCAGTAAATCAATTGGTGCAGAGTAAGAACACAGCAGAAATTTTCGCTGAAGATCTCAAACAAAATTTGGAAGATACTTCAGAAAGGAGGTCGGCATTAAAGAGTGTAGATTCCATCACCAAAAGGCTGGAGGAACATATCGCGCTCTTTCTGGGGAAAGTTGATGATAGACAGGGAATCACAAGAAACAGAGAAAATACAGTGATGACCAGACTTGGTACAGCATCCAGTTATGTAAGTTCCAGACAGAATGGTATTACAAAAACTGAAGAAATTCTTATGGAACAGGCGTGGGAAGAACTTCAGTCAGCAATAAACAAAACGAACGAATTCTATCAGGAAGAATGGCCAGATTTTAAAGCAGAAATGAAACAAATAGAAATGTCGGTTTTTAAAGAAACCCGAATATTTCAGATAGAATAAACTGATTAAAAGCTCTTCTCCGGAAGGGCTTTTTTTTATCATTCTCTAAATGATTCCGATCTTTTCAGAATGATTGATCGCCGTCTTACTGTCCTGGAAATAACAGGTTTTTACATCCATACTTTCAATATTGGCTAACACTTTCTGAACCGCTTTTTTTGGAGATCTGGAAGTCTGCCGAATGTAGATCGCTCTAATATTCCTTGGAAATGTTTTGCAGATACGTTCGTATAAAAAAGGATCATGTTGAGAGTCATCACCTAAAAGAACGTATTCCAGATGTGGATAAAATGATATAATATCTTTGATCTTTACAAACTTATGATCGTGATCTCCCCTACCCGTTTTAATGAAGTCCATTAGTCCGGTCTTGATCTGCTTTAATTTGATCACAGCTTTGGGAAGATCATGCAGCCGTGCGAATTCATCAATAAAGTCGTACAGATTCCATTCGCTGGAAGACACATAGAAAAATGAATTAAACGAATTATGTTCTTCTCTACCCGCCCTGCTTAGTTTATGATAATGATCCTTTACCTCTTCAAATATTTTACGATTATTAATATTCTTCGAAAGCATTACGTAAATCTTTTTGAAGAACTTACTACTGTGCGAAACAAGGAAAGTATCATCAATATCTGAAATGATCGCAAGTTTACCTGGATGTGGTTTTAATAGCTCTCCTTTTTCGATCATTCCAAACTCACCTGTATTACAGGTAACTTCATACTCGTGCCATCCTGGCTCTATGTTAGAGTCATAGGGTACGGTAAATCTAAAATATCCATCATCCTGAGTTTTAGTTTTAACCTCCAAATCCTGGAATTTTAAATGAACTTCATAATTAGGAAGCGGTTCAATACGGAATTTGTGAAGTAAAGCATAAGCATGCTTAATTCCCCTTCTGTCAACACTATACTTATCTGGAGCCCAGGACTGGAACAGATGTCCAAAAACTACTAGTTCTTCTTCATTTACATAACCCCGATAAAGTTTAAGATCAAGCTTCAAAATTTGGCCTTTTTTTAAAATCACTTCCGTTTCAAAATACTTAATTTTAAAAGTAATTCAACCAATGGCACATGAATTTTAACCAAGTTTTATTGATAGTGAACCCTATTTCTGGTGATCTGGACAAAAAACAGATTATCCAGCAGGCACGTGAATACGCAAATACTCATCAAATTACTATACATCTTTTCGCTACTACTGGAGAGGAGGACGTTGAGAAAATTCAGGATCGTTTGGATTCGCTCAAGATTGAAAGGATCATTGCGATAGGTGGTGATGGAACCATTAACCTGGTAGCTAAAGCGATCAAAAGCTATGGCATTCCCTTGGGGATTATTCCCGCAGGATCTGCAAATGGATTAGCTACAAATTTTGGAATCCCTGAATCTCTTGAAGAACAGGTGAAAATTGCCTTTGGTGACACTATTTTTAAAATGGATCTGCTAAACATTAATGATGATATCTGTCTTCATCTCAGTGATCTTGGTATAAATGCTGAACTAATTCAGAATTATGAAGAATCCAGATTTCGAGGGAAATTTGGGTATCTATTACAATCACTTCCAACACTTTTAAAAAGCGAATATCCTTTTGAATTTGAAGTAGAAACAAATTTTAAAAAACGTGAAACCAGCGGTGCGCTTCTCGCTATTGCGAATGCAAACAAGTATGGTACTGGGGCCAATATTAATCCCAACGGGAAGATGGACGACGGCAAGTTTGAGATCATTATTTACAGAAAACTAGACCTGGCAGAGATCATTAAAACAGTACGCAACGAAACCGATGTTAATTCAGATGTTGTTGAAATTTTTCAGGCTAGAGAAGTGAAGATCACCTGTAAAACGCCCGTAGCATTTCAGATTGACGGAGAGTTCAAAGGAGAAAATTCCGAAGTAAAAATAAGTATTATGGAGGAAAAGCTAAAGGTTGTGGTACCGGCAGAATTTAATTCCCAGGCTCCACAGGCATAAAGATCTCGGCTTTCCAGCTTAATGCTTCTCCACCAGTTTTAGGGTTGTTCCAGAAGATCTCCAGCGGTAAATTACTTGTCTTGAGATCCCTGTTTTTAGCTTCAGAAAGCAATTGGTGCCAGGCGAGATCTGAGCTTCTATAATTTCCATTATAGATCGCTTTCAAAGATGTAGTAGCTGGAAATTGCTGAAATTCTATAAATGTATTGGGTCTTATATCCTGGGCAAGATTTACCGGGAAACAAAAATCATAATCAATAGTCCCAGCCTCCTGATTCCAGGACTGGATCTTAACAAATGGATATCCGGTCAGTTTTAATTTGTTAGCGATCTGAAAGTCTTCGAGATAAGTAATATCCCTGACCATTTGCATTGCCTTGTTTTCAACCCTGATACCTTCAGCAGGTTTGCAAATACAATCCAGTACCGGGGAATATATAATACTGTCTACTACCTGCACATTATAAGACGCCTGTTTTTTTAGAAGCTTTTTACCAAATTTGAGAAACGAATTTTCGAGGCTATCAATATATTCACTTTCAGAAAATGGATTTAATATAGTCAGTCTGTTTTGAATATTCTTACCCGATGCTACATTTACAGAAATACCGGTAACTGTATCTGCCTGATTTTCCAGCTCCCACAGAAGCTCAAGTTCCTGATCGCCAAATTGTAGGGTTTGTTTTAGTGCGTCATATCCCTCAGTTTTCTGATACAAGACTGTCGGTTCACTTTCAAAAATGCTATAACTTTCTATGTTTTTAAGTTCTTGCTGAACCATAGCAGGCGAATGATTTGCCTGAAATCTAAACTGGTAATCATATTCTTTTATGAATAAAAACCACACCAGGCTAAGGAGTAAAACACCCAGCAGGATAGTAATAAACTTCTTGATCATATTATTTGGAAGCTAATTCGGAATTTTCAGTAGATTTTGTCATTTGAAGATTATCGATGACATATTTTCCCAGATTCTGTCCCTGGGTCATCCCAACTTCAATGGCAGCCCGGTAATGAATGCCACCATATAGTCTACTGTTTGCGGCCTCTTCTGAAGCTTTATTGAATGAATCGAAGCTTCTAACCGGTAGTCCATAATCTACTTCAGTATCATCATCAAAGGCGAAGTTGTCACCAAAAATATCTGTCAAAGCCGTGGCAGCAGCCGCAGAAATTACAGAATGTCCACTTGTATATTCTGGAAATGGCGGAGTTTGCAGCACAGATGTCCAGTTCTCGTCTATATATTTATTAATAACAGTTTCAGGTCTCACAAGGTTGCTACGATACTTTTCATCCCAGCAACTAATAAAACCATCTGCGATCGCTATAGCGGTCTTAGAATACGCGTAAACAGATTTACTGAAGTCGGCTTCATCCTTCTGGCAGGCAATTTTCACAATTCCCATCCAGTGACCTCCCGGAGTGATCTTTTTTGTAGCGAACATCAAGTGCCCTCTTAATATAGAAACATAAGGATTACAGTCCCAGAACTTGGCGATTGCCATTTCTTCGCTGTTCTCCTCGTCTTTTGCGATTTTCTCTCTAATATTATAAACCTCCATGAGTTCTGTATGAAATCTTGAACCTTCTTCCATAGAAAATTCTGGTGGTGGCGCTGGTTTAAACTGGTTTGCATCCTCGATCACGAAAGGTCTTATTTTCATCCAGTGCGGTTCGATCCCATCCATATAAGAAGGTGGGGTTGGCTGCCATCTGCTTTCATCATCTGTAAGAATGGAAAATTTAGGCATGGTTCGGGTTTCAGAATAGTTATCCTGTTTCAACCAATCTTTTATATGAGCGGCCACCCTTTTCCCGTAAGCTTCGGAAACTTTAAAGGATCTCTCATTCGTGTTTTTCCATTTTGAGAATAAACTATCACTTTTAACCGTAACCTTATCTTCTGAAAATACCAGGCTGGTTGCTATGTCGTAAAATGCTACAATTGCGGCAACTTCAGGGTTTGTAAGATCAGATTCTGGAGCTGGAACTTCCTCGAGATTGGTCAACTGACCTGAAAGACTCTGGTAATTCTCATCAAATTGCGCCATGACTTCGTAAGCAGCGATATTAGAGTATGCATATACTCTACTTGCCACTGGAGGTGAAAAAATATCGTGCACCATCGTTTTACTGATGTGCTCATTAGCTGCATGAAAATCATCTGGAGTTACGACGATCTCTTTATCTTCCTGTGAACAGGAGATAAAAAGAAGCAGACAACATGGTAAGCTGGCTATAAGTTTAAAAACTGAATTCATAGATTTCAATTTCTGAATTATGTATGGTCACTATTAGATAGGACTTGTTAGCAATTTCAATAATCGAAAAATCTTTAACAGATTTTTGTGATAAATTTAAACCAATTTCATAAGAATCAAGAATTTTATCCTGATTTAACATCATCATTCCACCCATCGCATCAAATCTACCATGATAAGGCGTTATCCCGAAATAATTACCACCTACCAGCACTTCAGTCCTGCCATCCTTATTAAAATCATAACTGAGCAAGGCACGTATGGGAGCTGTTTGCAGCTCATTTTTAAATGGTCTAAAACTGAAGTTCCCATTATTATTCTCCAGGTAGCCAGAAGATAATGTATGTACTTCCAGCAAGCTGGCAGAGTTCAGTTCTTCTTTAGAAAAGATCTCGTCAATACTTTTTCCAGCATAGTCTTTATACTGAGTGAATTTCTTGCGCATCTGGTTCAACTGTGCGCTCAATTCGTCAAGACCATACGGCATATAATACTTCCCATCCTTTTCCATTGCCAGAATGGTTTCAGTGAGGCCATTTTGATCAAAATCCTTATGGTATAATCTAAGAGGATGTTCAGCAGAAGCTTTTAGTTTAGTATTGAGACCCCAGTTACCGAGAAGGTAATCCATATCTCCATCATGATCAATATCTGATGCTATCAAGGTTTGCCATAATCCATTAAGCGGCATATTTTCCAGTGCAGCCGATTTCTCAAATGTTCCGTTGTTATTTTCCAGGATTTTCGGTGACATCCACTCGCCTACCATCATCATATCCAGATCATTGTCACCATCGATATCTGTCCAGATCATATCGTTCACCATTCCAATTTTCTCAAAGATCTCTGATTGCACTTCAGTAAATTCGCCCTTATCATTTCGCAATAGTACCGACTTTGGGATCGCTCCATACTGGTAATTCTGTGCGTTACTGCCTATAAAAATATCCAAATCACCGTCATTATCATAATCGGCAGTTTTGATTACAGAGGAATTAAGAAATAGCTCAGGAAACAACTCCGACTTCTGGAAATCCCCTTCTTTAGAATTGTAATAGATCCTGTCCTGTAACCACTTATTTTTGCCAACAGACTCTCCTCCACCAGAAGCTATCAGGATATCCTGGCGTCCGTCATTATTCAGATCGGCAATAGTAATTGCAGCATCTTCCGCTAACGAATCACTGGTTATTGCTGTAAAATTATTTTTTCTGAATTTGCCTCTTTCCTGATAATATACAACTGCAGGCTTAAACCTGGATGCTCCAAAGATGATGTCTTCTTCACCATCATTATTCATATCTGCTACCTGAATCGCGGGTCCAAGATCTGAAGTTTGATGTGGTATCAACTTTTGCACATCAAAATCATTATAAGTATTCTCCTCATGCCCATAATCGATACCGAAGTTCTCACTTCTTTTGAATTGAAATTTGCTTCGGGATTTAAGTATTTCAGAAGTTTTAATACTATCGTTTGCATTGGCAAACTTCAGCGAAAGAGTAGAATTTAATGCTGGCGAAATAATAAGTTGAGAACGATTACCAGGCCATATAAGCCTTAGACTATCCACAGTCTCTCCCTGTTTTAAACCGAAATGTATCAAAGGTTCCGATGAAGACTGAAAAGCTTTAGTGGTATATAATTGTCGAATTTGAACAGCTTCAGAAGTATAAATAATCGCTTTGGTGCCTATTCCGAAGGAATTTAAATCTGGTCCCTGAAGTTTCAGTTTTAAAAAATTTCCTTCAGCAAAATCATTGATATAGATACTGGCAGGTGCATTGATGTTATTGGTGACAATATCGAGATCTCCATCATTATCCAGATCGCCATAGGCCACTCCAGTTGAAATTATAGAATCATTTGCGATCCATTTATTGGTTATATTTTCGAACTGTCCATTCCCAGAACCTTTAAAGGCATAATTTGTCACTGCTCCGGAAGGCATTTTGTCGAGCACCTCGTTATCCACGATTGTGGTTTTATCCAGTTTCTTCTGAATTTGCTCGTTGGAAGTATATTTCACATAATCCAGATCATTAGGACGTCTGGGAATCCCGTTACTTATAAAAAGATCCTGAGATCCATCCTGATCAAAATCTGCAAAGAGTGGACCCCAGCTCCAGTCGGTAGCCGCTACTCCGCTCATCAAGGCTGTTTCAGAAAAATATTCACCCCCTTTATTGATCTGTAACATATTACGGGTGTATTGCGGGTGATATCCTAATTTCTCTATACGAAAGCGGTCAAGGTTTACATTATCATCTCCTGCGGAAGATTTTAAAACGGTCTCATCTTCTGGAAGCATGTCCAGTGTGATCAAGTCTACGAATCCGTCATTATTGATATCTGCCGCATCATTTCCCATAGAAAACCTGGACGTATGACCAAACCTGGTCTTCAATTCCTCGCTGAAAGTACCGTCCCCATTATTGAGATAGTAGTAATCATCTTCATGAAAATCATTCCCAATATAAACATCTGTAAATCCGTCATTATTAAAATCGGCAGTAGTGATTCCAAGTCCGTAAGAATTTGCTCCACCATAGATCCCAGCTTGTTCACTGATGTCCCGAAATTTACCATTCTCATTTAGCATCAGCTTATCACCGCTTTCGTAAACACGGTTGTTGCGAATATTTGCAGGCCCAAATGATTCATTCGTATGCACGGCATGATTCAGAATATATGCATCGAGATCATCATCATTATCAAGGTCAAAAAATGCAGTCTGGGAACTGTAGGTGTCGAGGTCCAGACCATATTCAGCAGCACTTTCGGTAAAAGTAAGATCACCGTTGTTTATGAATAATTCGTTGTGGCCGCGAAACCCGTTAACGCCTACGACAGCAGAAACGTAGATATCCAATAATCCATCGCCGTTAACATCGGCCATAGTAGTACCTGTATTCCAGGTACTTTGACCACCAACTCCAGCCGTTGCAGTAATGTCATCAAATTGTAAGGATCCTTTATTGAGATACAACCGATTTTGAACTTGATTACCAGTAAAATAAATATCCGGAAGTCCGTCGTTATTAATGTCTCCAATACTTACGCCTCCTCCATTGTAGAAGTAGAGATAATCCAGGATGTTCTGGTCCCGGGTTTCTATAAGCTCATTGACAAAATCGATCCCGGTTACCTTAGCATTGGGATTACTAAAAAACAGAGATTCCTGCTCCTTTTCTTTATCCTTAGCACAGGAGAAAACAAAAATAAGCAGGGAATAAAGAAAGTATCTACGGATTGCTAATTTCAAAAATTCGAGGTTTTTGGTCGTTAATAGCAGCGATTATAAAAGTCTTTCCATTCTTATCACGAATACGTTTCAGGAACTTGACTTCGTCCCGAATATGGAAACCAGTTTCTTTAAAATCTTTCCATTCAAAATTCATATTGCCATCACCAAGTAAAACGTTTCCGTAGCCAGCATCAAGTCGGCTAAATTGTGGTTTGAATTCAAAATCGTTTCCGGCCATCACCAAGTCAAGATTTCCGTCATTATTCACATCTACGCAGGAAATTCCGCAAACGCATGAAAACTGAACTCTTCCCGGAAGTTTCTGAATTTTAAACTGACCTATCCCATCATTGATAGCAATAATAGTTTCTGAAATATTTGCCTGCTTCACGATGGAATTCTGAATCTTTTGATCAGGAATTAATTCCTGAACAGTTTTCTTAGCATACTCTGAAGCTTTTATATTTTCCTTTTTCAGAAAAACCAGCTGGGAGATCATCTCTTTCTTCATATGCAATGGATAGTCCTTGCCTTCACTATGCAGGGTTACGATCTGCTCGATAGTTCCGTTATCATCATAATCGTTGACCCATAATTTCATTGGATTTTCAAAACTTGTCTCATACGTCAGGTTGGCTCCCTTATTCCCTAGAACCAGATCCATATCGCCATCATTATCCAGATCTGCAGCTTCCACAGTATTCCACCATCCAGTATACTTTTCCAGTTCATTCTTAAGCAGGCTTAATCTTTTTCCGGAATTTGTATACACATGAGGCGCACCCCAATCTGAAACTGTTACCAAATCTTTTTTTCCATCGCCATCTATATCTTCCCAGGTTGCATCAGTAATCATTCCAGCATATTTAACATCATAAGCGACCCTTTCTGTAGCGTTTACAAATTCACCATTCCCTTGATTTTCGAGAAATAAATGTTGTGGATCAATTCCATAATTTACCGCAACACTTCTGGAGCCTATAAAAATATCCACGTCGCCATCGTTGTCGAAATCATGGGGAGCGATCGTAGCCACGTTTTGTTCTACAGAAGGGATCTTCGACTGAGTTGGTTTAAAATTCCCTCGACCATCGTTCAGGTAAAGTCTTGGACGGTAATTCGTCGATTCGCCAATCTCATTACCTCCAGAGCCTATCATTAGATCTATTTTACCGTCGCCATTAGCATCAAAAAATGCAGCTGCAGTATCTTCGAACATCGCATCGGCCGTTAAAGCGGGTTGATTCATCTTCTGCAGATTTCCATTTCCACGATTCAGATAAATAGTTCCAGCTTGTTTTTTAGCACCTCCAATAAATACATCCTCATTTCCGTCATTGTTGATATCACCAACTGCCATCGCCGGACCTTCCTGACTCAATTTCTTATAGATCATTCCTTCAAAATCGAAATCGGTATATTGATTTTCTGAATGACTTTCCAGTTGATCGTTGGTAACTTCGGTAAGCAGGGTTTTTGATTTTGTTTGTTTCCTGATCTTAAACTGATCTTTAGCTTCGGAATGATCCAGCACCAAAGTTTGATTAGCTTTTACATTTTGAAGTAATTGAGTCGCATTGTCTGGCCAGATCACTCTCAAGGAATCAAGGTTCTGTTTCTTACCTAAGCCAATATTCATCACATAATCCATGGAGGACTGAAAGCCGCGAGAAGGATTTTGATCCTGCAAAATAATCTCTTCTCCGGTATATATCTTGACAACTGCTCCAATCGCAAACCTGTTCTTATCAGCACCCTTCAGCTTAATTCTAAGGTAATTGTGATCTGCAATTTTTTCAGAATTGTTTCTGTAAATAAAGGAACTCATATTTACGTTATTTACGACCAGATCAAGATCCCCATCATTATCCAGATCACCGTAAGCGCTACCGTTACTAAGACCTGGCAGACCTAATCCCCATTCTTTAGCTTTATTCTTAAATTTCAGATTACCCTGATTTTGAAAAGCATAATTAGGCAGTTTGGTTACCGGCATCTTATTGATAATAGAATCAATTGCCTCCTTTTTTCCAGTTAATGCCATTTTCTGAATGATCTCATTGGCAAAGAATTCAACAAAATCGAGATCGGTTAGATCATGATTAATTCCGTTTGTGACATATATATCACGGTTTCCATCATTATCCATATCAAAGATAAGTCCTGCCCAACTCCAGTCTGTACTTTCAACACCGCTAAAATGAGCGATCTCTGAAAATGACTCATTCCCATTGTTTAATTGCAGGGTATTATGAATGTATTGCTGAAAAAAATCTTTGCTTTGCTTCAGTTTAAAGACGTTATAACCTTCAAATTCCATCACAGATTTTACTCTTTCTTCAGAATCGGGAAGCATATCGGTGATAAAAATATCAGCAAAACCATCATTATTGATATCTGCCATATCCACTCCCATTGCAGAAAGCGATAAATGCTGCGTCCAGTTTTCAATTTCTTCAGTAAAAGTACCATCTTGATTATTGATGTATAAATAATCACGCTCGTAGAAATCATTGGAGACATAGATATCTGGATAGAGGTCGTTATTAAAATCACTAACCATCACTCCAAGTCCAAAACCTATCAAACTTCCGAAGATACCAGCGTCCTCACTCACATCGGTAAATACGCCATCATCATTTCTAAGCAGCATATCTCCTACTCCTCTGAAAATTTTAGGCACTCCTTCCCAATCCTGTGCTCGAATATTCCTTTGCTCGGCAAACCCTAGAGTACTTACAGGAATATTGGAATTATTCAAAATATAGGCATCCAGATCACCATCCTTGTCATAATCAAAGAAGGATGCATGAGTGCTAAATCCAGTTTCTGCAAGGTTAAATTCCTTAGCTTTTTGAGTAAAAGTTAGATCTCCATTATTTATATACAGGTCGTTATCATGATTATCGCCTTCCATATTTCCAGCGTTACTCACGTAGATATCGAGGAGACCGTCATTGTTGATATCCACCATATTGACTCCGGTCGACCATGGTTTATTACCTTCCACGCCTGCAGATTCACTAATATCTTCAAACTCGAAATTACCCTTATTCAGATATAATTTGTTCGGTTTCATATTGGCGGTTAGATAGATGTCTGGCAGTCCGTCATTATTGATATCGCCAATTGCAACACCGCCACCATTATAAAAGTTCCGGTATTTGAAAATATTGAAATCTGGCTGATTCTTAACTTCGTTGATAAAATCGATCCCTGTTTCTTCTGGAAGCATTTCAGTAAAAAGAGTATTCTGAGAGCGAATATTTTCTGCGGAATTATCCTCCTCCTTTTTTTTATCTGAATCGCAAGAGACTATAAATATTGAAAAGCAAATTGCTAAAACCTGAAAGTAACTGGTTCTATTCATTATAATTCGTTGATTTTAAAATTACAGGGGAATCATTATTCCTGGTAATAATCACATATTCCTGATTTCCCACACATATTTTCTGGATATCACGTGCCGCCCCGGAGATCGCTGGAAACTGTTTTGAAACTGCGAAATTTGCGCTGCCATCATTTAATAATAAAACCCCATGTGAAGCATCTAATCTACCTAATTGAGTGCTTATTTCATAGTTATTTCCTGCCAAAAGAACATCTGGAAAACCATCAGCATTATAATCTGAAACTTCTATAGACATCATTGGTGAAACCTGAGCTTCAAAAGGTAATTCATGTTTTTTGAACGTCCCATTTCCTAGATTTTCGAAATAACAGGACGCCAGCTCTGTTACGTTTTGCACCTGTGCTTCTTCTAATTTTTCCTTCGGAAATATTTCTGAAAGCTCTGCGTTTGCAAACTGTTCATAGGTATTGAATCTTTTCTTCAAATAGGGCAATTGTTGATCCAGTTCATCTTTTGACGCAAATAAGGTTTCTTCACCCTTATAAAAATATGTAAGAATAGGATCTGCAGTAGCATTCCCATCGAAGTCGTTCAGGTAAAGATTTACTGGCTCTTCCCGTGATGCCGTAAGCCTGGAATTAAGACCCCAATTCGCAACCACAAGATCAAGGTCGCCGTCGTTATCAAAGTCGGCAAGCTCCAGATCATTCCACCAACCTTGAAAATCTGATAAATTACTACCCATTCTCGAAAAAGACTTGCCGCTATTATTGAGATAGATCTCCGGTGCATTCCAATGTCCTGCCAGTATTAGGTCCAAATAACCATCTCTGTTGAAATCAACCCATTTTGATGTTTGAACGCTCCCGGGAAGTTCTTTGAAATATTCTCTGGTGGCATCTCTGAATTTACCTTTATCGTTGATAAAAAGAAACTGTTCTGAGCTGGAACCAAATTCATGCGGTTTGATATTGGATGAAATAAATACATCCTGAAATCCGTCATTATTAACGTCTGCTACACTAACTCCTGAGGCATTTAAGGAAAGTCCGTTAAAACTATTATTATCTATTCGAAACTGACCATCATTGTTCACATATAGTTTTGGCTGAATTGCTTCACCAGATCTAAATTCATTGCCACCGCTTACCACCAGTATGTCCAGATCGCCGTCATTATCGTGATCCAGCAAAGCTATGCCAGTGTTTTCTGAAATAGCATCTGCTTCAAAAGCTGAAGTCTCTAATTTTTCGAAAGCTTCATCGTTCTGGAAGAAGACTTGCAGCGGCTGTGACTTGCCGCCTCCCAGAACAATATCCATGTTTCCGTTTCCATTTAATTCCCCTGTCGCCATACTCGGTCCAGGGTTGGAATACGCAAACAAGCTCAAAGGTTGCCTGTTGAAGTCAAGACTTGCCTGTTCAATATGCTTGTAATTCAAAATAGAATCGATTGCAATTTCATATCCTGGTACTTCTGCGCTCTCCTTTTTATTCTTTTCTGAAGTTGAATACTTTACAACTAGTTTTTGATTAGATTTCACCTTTCTCAATACCGTTTTGCTACCATCGTACCATTTAGCAATAACCGAATCTACTACTGTATTCGATCCTAAGCCGAAATGTAAACCTGGAGCCAGCGAAGACAAATATCCTCTGCTCAGGTAATGTTCTTTCGTTTGCGTTATTTCCTTAGTATGAACCGTGACCTTCGCTCCAATCCCGAATCGATTTCTATCAGGACCTTGCAGATCGATCTTTAAAAAATTGCTTTCATTCGTGGTGTTTTCATAAACAAAGGCGGCATCTTCAGTATTATTGGTAACCAGATCAAGATCGCCATCATCGTCAAGATCTACATAAACACTACCATGACTAAAGCTTTCTTGTGGAGGTAACCAGTCTTCAGAAGCATTTGTGAACTTTTGATCACCATTATTCTTGAAAATGTAATTATCAACCTTCTTCTCAGGAAGTCGATTAGTAAGATTTTCAAGGTCTATTTTTTCCCCGGTACTAATTTGTTGCTGAATCTCTTCCGTAGAAATGAATTTTATATAATCCATATTATTGGTCGCACCTTTAATACCATTGGTGATAAATATATCCTGATGGGAATCGTTATCAAAATCGGCAAACAAAGCACTCCAGGACCATTCGGTCGCAGCAACACCACTCAGGTAAGCCACTTCAGAAAACTTTAGATCACCGCGATTGATGTGCAGGGTGTTTTGCATGTACTGCGGAGCAAATCCATTTCTTAGGTAATTGGAATAAGTCTGAAAAGGAAATTCCAGTCCGGAAGTTTTATAGGTTTGCAGGTCTTCAGGAAGCATATCAAGCGATACAATATCTGCAAGTCCGTCGTTATTCATATCGGCAATATCATTTCCCATGGAATAATGCGAAGTATGACCTAGACTCTGTGGGCTGCTGGTAATTAGATCCTTAAAAGTACCATTCTGCTGATTGATGTACACATAATCGTTCTCGAAGAAATCATTTCCAACGTAAATATCTGGATAATTGTCGTTATTAAGATCACCAACCGCGACACCTAAACCATAGCCAGTAGGACCCTGAAATATTCCAGTTTCTTCGGAAACGTCTACGAATGTTGTCCCTTCATTTCTGAAGATTCGATCTCCTGCCCGGGCATCGAATGAATTTCGTTTACTACCGCGACCATAATTTCTATTGGGATGAATGGAATGATTGAGCAAGAACAAATCCAGATCACCATCCATATCATAATCCAGAAAAACTGATTGCGTAGAGAATCCGCTGAAATCCAGGCCGTATTCCTTAGAGCTTTCCTTAAATTTTAAATTTCCTTCCGAATCAACTCCCTCATTTACGTACAACAAATTATGTCCTTCCAGATCTTCAATTCCCGCGACTTTCGAAATATAAAGATCCATAAGCCCATCGTTATTAATATCGATATTGGAAACTCCTGTGGTCCATCCTTCAGAATTATCAATATTACTTTGAACAGTTACATCCTGAAACTTGAAATCTCCAAGATTGAGATATAGTTTATCTGATGCTTCATTGGAGGTAAAATATAGATCTGGACGTCCATCATTATTATAATCTGCGGTAGCGACTCCAGCTCCATTATAATAGTATAGATAATTGAGGATGTTAAATTTAGAGTCCGTATCAAGCTCATTGCTGAAATGAATTCCGGTAGCTTCACTGCTTTTTTCTACGAAAAGAGTTTTCTTTTTCTCACAGGCAGAGAACAGGACAAGGATAAAAATGAAATATGTAAGCCGGATGGCTTTTTCCATAACAAATCGCGTTGAGGAGCAGGTTGAAAGGTAAATAATTTTAACAAATGTAAAACAAAAAAAGAGGGCTAAAATAGCCCTCTTTTCATTCAAATTTTAAAAGTTTAGTAACCCTCGTTCTGAGTTAGATTCGGGTTAGAAATAATCGCAGATGCCGGAATTGGAAACAATGTTCTGAAATCTTCAGAAGCATCTTTATAACTCCATGCTTCCGTAAATTTACCAAAGCGAATAAGGTCATTTCTTCTCCACATCTCTGTATATAGTTCTCTTCCACGCTCGTCCAGTAGATCTTTTGCTGTAACACTCCCTAATGGAGTTGCTTTACGAATCGTTCTAAGCTCATTTACTAATTCTGTTGCATCTCCGCCTCCACCATTAAGCGCAGCTTCAGCTTTCATTAGATGTGCATCTGCATATCTAAAGACAATCTTGTGTCCAGCGAAAGAACCATTTGTTGGGTGATACTTGATCACACGAACCCCAGTTGACTGGCCGTTACCTAAAAGTCCAGGAAGTTCCTTAGTAAAGCTAAGATCTTTACCTGCTTCTGCCTGTAATTTAGAACCGTCGATACCATATTGCTGACCAACTAGCATTCCAAATCCAATTTGAGAACCATCAAGCATTCCATCTTCATTTTCATCGAGCTGATCTACTTCACCATCACCATCAAAATCAACTCCTACAGCAGTTCCTTCAGTTGGAACATATCCTCTACGTTCTTCCTGACCATCACCCATAAAGTTTGAATTTGGATCACCTTCGAAAAGGTCATAAAATTCAGCTAAAGTGGTAAAACCATTCCAACCACCACCACCATTGGCAGGGGTATTCTGGTTGTAGTGTAACGTATGCCACATCATTGGACCTACTCCAGAATTCGTATACCAGATAGTTTCGTTATCAAGTTTTGGAGAGAATATACCAAAGTATCCTTCTTCAAGACCAAAGCCCATAGCGCTAATCGCATCAACATTGCTAATTACCTGTTGCATGTCACCAGCATCTGGAGAACCTGTTCCGGTGTAAACATGCTTATTTAAATACATTTTGGCTAGCATGAAATGAACCGCTGCTTTGGTAGCACGATTTGTAGCTTCGGTTCCTGGAGCTCCTGTCGAAATATTCGCGGCTGCTGTATTCAAATCTTCCATGATAAAGTCAAAAGCTTCAGATCTGGACATTACTGTAGGATCTACTTCAATTCCTTCATCTGGCCCTCTAAATGGCACCTGGCCATATAGATCCATGACCCAGAATGTAGCAAAAGCTCTTAGGAATCTTGCCTCTGCATCTTGTTGTGGAGTGGCGTTGCTTCTTTCATCAATAATCTCTGTTGTTCTAAAGATTATTGAGTTTTGATCATTCCACACGTTTCTAACGAATTGGTGAATTGGTGACCAGCTGTGTTGATGTAATGTTCTCCACACACCATTATCTCCCCAGTCTGTTCCTCTGGTAGGTACCAGAAATTCATCTGAACTTACTTCGTTAAGTCCGTAAAGGTTTTCCTGAGTTTCTAATTGTCCCCGTACAGCATCATAGATACCGCTCAAGGTCGCATCTACGTCACCCACACCTGTAAATTCTCCGGTCTGGTTTACGATGATCGAATCTGTTTCCTCAATTTCCAGGTCTGTACATGCACTAAAGACAAGCAGTGCACAGGCTGGAATTAAAGTAAAATACTTTCTATTTTTCATCATTCTTTTTTTTTAAAATTTAGCATTTAATCCAAATGTTACCGTTCTAGGTCTAGGGAATGCTGTATAATCGATACCAGCTGTTGGTAAACCATTTAGTGATTTATCTACACTAACTTCTGGGTCAAGACCTGAATAGTCGGTGATCACAAAAAGGTTTTGTCCATTTACATAAACTCTTAGATTTTCCACGAAAGAATCTTCAGCAAGAGGAATGGTATAACCAAGACTTGCATTCTGTAATCTTAAGAAATCACCCTTTTCAAGGAATCTTGTAGATACATCTGGAGCATTCGCTGGAAGTTCTCCGTTTGTAAGTACATCTGTAGTTACGTTTCTACCACTGTTTATACTACCTGCAGTAAAGAATGCATTGGCAGTATTGTTATAGATATAGTGACCAAACTGTCCTGCAAAGAAGATAGATGCATCAAAATTCCCAAATTCAGCTCTGGTATTAATACCAAGGTTTGTAGTTGGAAGTGCACTCTTATCAACGAATTGTTGAGCATCTCCATTAGGATAGATAGAAAGACCATTTTCGTCAAATCCACCAAACTCTCTTAAGTAATAGGAAAATAATGGACGACCTTCAGCTAATAACTGAGCAAAAGCTCCTGTAAGTCCCTGACCTGAAATTTGAGCCGTCTGGATCAAACCATCAAAATCCTGAAGTTCGTTATCATTGTAAGCTACGTTGAAACCAAAATTCCAGAAGAAGTTATCATTGTCGATTAGATCATAATCAATCGCGAATTCAACACCTTTGTTGATTACACTAGCATCTAAATTCTGGAAAGTGAAAGGTACCGGTGAAGGCTGAGCCTGTTCTGCTACAAGAAGAAGATCCTGGGTGTCCTTGTAGTAAAAATCGATACTACCAGATAATCTATCATTCATGAAACCATAATCGATCCCGACGTTAGCCTGAGCAGTTTCTTCCCATTTCAATCCTGGGTTAGCGAATCCTGCAGTTCCAAGTCCACCCCCATTAATGTTTCCACCATTATCAATTCCGTAGCCATTAAGCACACGACGAATCGTAAAGTTTCCATATCCAAGACCTTCCTGGTTACCTGTGATACCATAACCAAGTCTAAGTTTCAAGGTAGATAAAGCGTCTGGAGAAAAATCTTCCTGGTCAATCTTCCATGCAAATGCACCTGAAGGGAAATAACCATATCTGTCATCAGGACCAAATCTTGAAGATCCATCTGCTCTCATGGTGAACGTAAATAAGTATTTGTCCATCAAAGAGTAGTTCAACCTGGTAAAGAATGACTGAATTTCATCTGTATTATCGAAAGTACCACTTGTAAGTACTCTGGTATTGATTCCACCTGGCCCATTTACAGCTTCTCCTAATACAGGACCGTTATCTGTAAATAATCTGTCTACAAGTAATCCATCAGCATTGTAACGTAACTGGTTAAAACCACCATTTACCGCTCCATATAAAGCATCAATATCGCCTCTTAATTCTGAAGACATTGCTCCATTGTCTGTAGATGCAAATCCGAAACCGTTAGCGTATCTACCTTCTCTCTGGAAATCCTGAAAAGAATAACCAACTAAAGCTGAAAAAGTAGAGTTATCGAACTGCTTATCGTAGTTTACTACAAACTCCATTAATCTGTTCGTAGCTTCAAGATCGTTCAACTGAGCACGACCATTTCCTGGTGAGCCATTATCGAAGTTGATAACGTTTCCTGAAACTGAAGCATTCTGCTCAGATTCAGCTCTGTCATAACCCAAAGTTACTTTTGCATTCAGATTTTCAAGAATATCATAATCTGCAGAAAGGTTTAAAAGAATTCTGTCAGTTTCTGTTTCATTGCGAACATACTCAAGAATTTCCAATGGGTTTCTACTGTTTCCAACCGGGTCAAAACCTACTTCAGCAGGCCATGTTGGATTTGCGTAATACGCTGCACCCAGCAAGTCACCTGTAGATGGACCGTCATTACCAATTGGCGCCGCTTCATCCTGTACATTAGAAAGTGTCAATTGTAAACCAAGATTTAACTTGTCGTCAAAGAATCTTTGATTAGCATTTAAACGACCTGTAAGACGTTCCATTTTTGAATTCTCAACCACACCTTCAATTCCATTATATCCTAAGGATACACGAAGGTTACCAGAACTATAACTGTTCATATAAGATAAAGCATGATTTTGAGAAATCGCAGTTCTGAGGATCTGATCCTGCCAGTCTGTGTCTGCTCCAAAATCCTGAGCATCTCTGTCTCCGCCGTATTGATCTACAGCATCTAAAAATTGTTCAGCATTTAAAAGATCAAATTCATTGGCGGCATTTGCGATACTTACAGAACCATCATAAGTAAAAGAACCTCCCTGGGCTCCTCTACCAGACTTGGTCTGAATGATCACAACACCATTGGCACCTCTGGAACCATAAATTGCAGTAGCAGAAGCATCTTTCAAAACACTAATACTTTCAATATCACTAGGGTTTAAGAAGTTTAATGGGTTTCTTGAAGAGCTAGACCCAATTCCAAGGTCACCACCACCTGCAGCAGTAGCGTCACCAGCCAATGGCACACCATCTACAACGAATAATGGATTGTTATTAGATCTTACTGAAGTTGTTCCTCGAATACGAAGTGCGATTCCAGCTCCAGGCTCACCACTCGCCTGTGTAATCTGTACACCAGCTGTTTTACCCTGGATCAATTCTTCCGGGGAAGAAATGTTACCCTTGTTAAATTCTTCGGAAGTTACTGAAGCAACTGCACCGGTTGCATCTCTTACAGTTGTGGTTCCATAACCAATTAAAACTATCTCCTCCAGTTCAGAAGCATCCGTTTCAAGGTTTACATCGATAGTTTCACGACCACTTACCTTGATCTCCTGAGTTACATAACCAACGAAGCTATACATAAGCGTAGCGTCTGCCGGAACATTATTGATGGTGTAATTACCATCAAAATCTGTAGTGGTACCCGTCGATGTTCCCTTAATGGAAACGGTTGCACCGGGCAGCGGACCACTCTCATCTGTCACTGTTCCGGTTACAGTTTGCGCTTTTGCCATACCGAAGGTAATAAGTGCTCCGATGAACAAAAGGCTCCTGAAAATCAATTTTCTCATAAGTTAAAGTTTTAGTTGGAATCGCTCAAATACACGTTGAGCACGATAAATTTATATAATTTATTGTTAACAAAACAATCGGGATTCTGAATTTATAGGAATTCGCAAACGTTTGAAATTTTTAAACGTAAATTTCTTGCAGCAATTTTTAAAGAATCCTCAAAAAGATGGCGATAATGCAATGAAATGAGCATTATCGCCATATTATTAAAAATTTCACAATTTGATTTTTTTTACCAACAACTGTTGATAAATCTCAAATTTTTGGGATTATGACTAAGAATCTATAAAGACATCGCTTTTCCGCCACCAAGTTCACTTACCGGGCCGCAAGGAATATATTCTCCAGGAATTGGGTCATACCACATAACATTCTCACCCACTTCTTCGCTGTTCTTCCATGCCCAGATCGCCATATCCCGAACGTTATTTAGATAAGCATAAGCACCGGCATCTGAATCCATTTTAACATCAGGCTCCTGATTTTGTGCATCCTGAGTCTCGGTATTACGTTTCATATATTTCTCCTGATCTGCCGGAGTCGCTTTCAGATATTTCTTGAGTATCTGATCGTAATCTTCTTTTGCTCCATCGTCCTGTGATTTTTCGAATTCTTTTTCAAAGGCATTTGCAAAAGCATCTGCAGATCGTTTAAATTCTTTAGCTCTTTCTGGTTCAGCCACGGTATCCATGTAAGAATCAATGAACTGTGCAATATTGAGGTCTGAAGCTCCAGGTGTATCTGTCGCGGGTAAAATAGTATCGAGTACCTGTTTTAATGCAAGTCCGTTTGAAGCACTTAGGTATACCGGTTGCCAGTCATAATCAGGTTCATTCTTGCAGCTTTGCAAAAGACTTAATGCGGAAGGCCCTATTACAAAAACTCCTGCACCCAGTCCGAGATTTTTTATTAATTGTCTTCTATTCATGATAAAATCTTTTATGCATTAGACTTTTTAAAGTTTTTCGAGGCATGATCTGCCGCTCTTGCGGTCATCGCCATATAAGTTAAAGAAGGGTTCTGGCATCCTGCAGAAGTCATAAATGCTCCATCGGTTACGTATACATTCTTAGCTTCGTGAACCTGGTTATTTCCGTTAAGCACAGATGTCTTAGGATCTCTACCCATTCTGGCCATCCCCATTTCGTGAATTCCAAGACCTGGAGCACCAATATCATCGTAACCACTAACATCTTTAAATCCAGCTTTTTCAAGCATCTTTACAGCCTGATCTACCATATCCTTACGCATCTTCAGCTCATTCTCTTTAAATTCAGCATCGAAAGTTACGGTTGGTAGTCCCCATTCGTCCAGTTTATTATAATCAAGACTCATTTTATTTTCGTGATATGGCAGAGTTTCACCAAAGCCCATCAATCCCATATTCCAGCCTCCTGGTTCTGTCACCGCTTTCTTAAGATCTTCACCATAACCTGCTTCCGCAACGCTATCTGCCCAGTTCGTACGGCTTGCACCACCCTGGTAACCATAACCTCTTAAGAAATCAACTTCGCTATTACCGTTAAGATTTCTGAATCTTGGCAGGTATATTCCATTAGGCTTTCTTCCTTTATAATACATATCCTGAAATCCATCATAATTACCGGATGCCCCAGCTTTAAAATGATGATCCATCACATTATGTCCTAGTTCTCCTGAATCATTCCCCATACCATCAGGGAAACGATCAGATTTTGATTGCATTAAAATACTTGCAGAAGCCACAGCTGAAGCACAAAGAAAAACAACATTGGCTTTAAATTCCATAGTCTCTCCACTTTCAGTATCTACGACTTTTACTCCGGTAGCAAGTTTGGTATCTGCATCATACAGTACTTCACTCACGATAGAGTTTGGTCTCAAGGTCATGTTCCCGGTTTTTTCCGCAGCAGGTAAAGTAGAAGAGTTACTACTGAAATATCCTCCATAAGGACAACCACGAATACAGCGATTTCTAAACTGGCATTTAGAACGGCCCTCGAACTTTTTATCACCGGTTATATGAGCAACCCGACCGGAAGTCATTACCCGACCGTCGAAATTTTCAGAAATACTTTGTCTAAGATGATCTTCCACACAATTTAATTCCATTGGTGGTAAGAACTGACCATCTGGTAATTGACTCAAACCTAATTTCTCACCGCAAACTCCTATGTAGGATTCTACATAATCATACCAGGGAGAAATATCCTTATAACGAATAGGCCAATCCACTCCTGTCCCATCCTTTTTATTCGCTTCAAAATCAAGATCGCTTAATCTGTAACTATGTCTTCCCCACATAATCGATCTACCTCCAACGTGGTATCCACGCATCCAGTCAAATCTTTTTGTTTCATTATAGGGATGCTTTATATCATCTACAAACCAGTGTTTGCTAGGCTCGGCAACAGTATAGCCGGTTCTTGCCTGCTTTAGCTGTCGTTTTTTCTCTTCCCGTGGAACCTGTCCCTTGAATTTGTAATCCCATGGATCATCGTTCATCGTTGGATAGTCCTTGACATGTTCTACCATACGACCACGTTCCAAAACAAGCGTTTTAAAACCTTTTTCGGTAAGCTCTTTAGCTGCCCATCCACCACTAATACCTGTTCCAACAACTATAGCATCATAGCTGTCATTTTCATAATAGTTATTCACAATACATTGATTTATCGTTGAAAAAATAGTTCAAAGTCTACCAAATATATAAATTAATGCCTATAATTTTACATCTTTAAAAAAAAGACTACATTTAATTTTCAATCTTTCAATGGCTTTAAGCCATACAACCTAAGCATACCAAAAAATGAAATTCAGATCACTTAGAGCCTGCAGTCTCTTTCTTGCTATTAGCCTTTCGCTGTCCTTATTCTCTTGTAAAGATCAAGCTGAATCCAGTAAAGAGGATGAATCACAGGAAGTTGCAGAAAAAACAAATGATTCCCTATTCTTCAAAATTTCTTTGGCACAGTGGTCCCTTCACCGCCCTATTTTTGAAGGTAGTCTGGACCCGATGGATTTTGCTGAAAAATCCAGTGAAATGGGTTTTGAAGGAGTAGAATATGTTACAAGTTTTTATGCTGAAAAAGTAAAGGATTCAAAAACTCCTGAAGAGGATCTACAGAAAGTACTGGACACACTTAAAAACAGAAGTGAAGAATTTGGAGTTCAAAACTTACTACTTATGATCGATGGCGAAGGAGATCTTGCAACTACAGACTCTGTAGCAAGAAACCAGGCTGTAGAAAATCATAAAAAATGGGTGGATGCCGCTCAATTTCTGGGTTGTCATTCCATAAGAGTAAATCTGTTTGGTGACGAGGAAAGAGAGAACTGGAAAAACAATTCTATAGATGCCCTTAAAAAGCTATCTGAATATGCCGCAACCAAGGACATCAATGTATTAGTAGAAAATCACGGATACTTATCTTCAGATGCAGATCTTCTGGTTAGTGTAATGGATGCCGTTAATATGGAAAACTGCGGAACCCTGCCAGATTTTGGAAATTTCTGTTTGAAACGTGAAGGTGGTGCCAGATGGCAGGCAGAATGTATTGAGGAATTTCCAAAGTATGAAGGCGTGGAGAAATTGATGAAACATGCAAAGGCTGTAAGTGCAAAATCTTACACCTTTGATATGGAAGGCAACGAAGAAGTCATCGATTATAAAAAGATGCTACAGATCGTTAAAGATGGTGGTTATACCGGCTTTATCGGTATCGAATATGAAGGTACAGACATGGATCCTGAAAAAGGGATCAATGCCACCAGAGATCTTCTTATCAAAGCAGGAAAGCAAATTTAAACCAATTCCAACAAGTCCTATTTATGAGCAAATTAGTCCGCTTCCAATTATCCTTAATGATGTTCTTAGAATTCTTCATTTGGGGTGGCTGGTTCGTTACACTGGGAACCTATCTCGGTTACAATTTAGATGCAACAGACGTTCAGATCTCAACTGCTTTTTCTACACAATCCTGGGGAGCTATCATCGCACCTTTTATCGTAGGAATGATTGCCGACAGATTTTTTAATGCGGAAAAGATCCTTGGGATTTTACATCTTACAGGTGCAATTTTAATGTACTTTATGTATCAAAGCACAGATTTTGCTGAATTCTATCCGTTAGTACTTGGTTACATGATCGCCTATATGCCGACACTGGCTCTTGTAAACTCGGTTAGCTTTAACCAGATGAAAGATCCTGCAAAAGAATTTTCCTTTATACGTGTTTTCGGGACAATTGGATGGATCATAGCCGGACTGGTGATCAGTTATATTTTCTTCTGGGATTCTCCGGAATCAAGACAGGAAGGCATGCTGAAAAACACCTTCCTGATGGTAAGTATCGCTTCAGCATTTTTAGGAATTTTCAGCTTTACGCTTCCAAAAACTCCACCATCTGCAGATAAATCTAAAAAAGTAAGTGTCGTAGAAACGCTGGGGTTAGATGCACTAGGATTACTGAAAGACAGAAACTTTCTAATGTTCTTCCTGGCATCTGTTCTTATATGTATTCCGCTGGCTTTTTATTATCAGAATACAAATCCATTCCTTTCTGAAGTTGGAGTAGAAAACCCAACCGGCTTAATGACCATTGGGCAGGCATCTGAAGTTTTATTCCTGTTACTACTACCCTTCTTCTTTAAAAGATTTGGTTTTAAATTAACAATTATCGCTGGAATGCTGGCCTGGACCTTACGTTACCTGCTATTCGCTTATGGCAATTCCGGAGAACTAATATTTATGCTTATTACCGGGATCGCCTTACACGGGATCTGCTATGATTTCTTCTTCGTTTCTGGACAGATCTATACAGATTTTAAAGCCGGCTCAAAATATAAAAGTTCAGCACAGGGATTGATCACTCTAGCTACCTATGGCGTGGGAATGTTGATAGGTTTCTATGTGGCTGGTTTGATTACCAATGCGTACGTCACAGGAGACAAAATGCATGAATGGGAAACTATTTGGGTATATCCTGCGGCATTTGCATTTGGAGTCCTGCTCCTTTTTGCCTTATTTTTCAGAAACGAAAAGATCGACAAAAAAGATATTGAAATTTAAACATTGAATTATGAGTAAGATCAAACTCGGAATATTAGGTGGCGGTGAAGAATCTCTTATAGGAATTCTGCACAGAGTCGCAGCAAATATGTTCGACCAGTTTGAAATTGTAGGTGGTGTATTTGATACCAATCATCAAAAAAGTCTTGATTTTGGTAAGAAACTTCAGCTTGATCCTTCAAGAGTCTATCGTGATCTAGATAATCTTGTAGATGAAGAAGCAAAGCTTTCAGAAGAAGATAGAATGCAGGTAGTTTCAGTACTCACTCCTAATTTTCTGCATTTTCCAATGGCAAAACAGTTGCTTGAGAATGGTTATAATGTGATTTGCGAAAAACCATTGACCACCACTTTCGAAGAAGCTAAGATCCTGAATAAGCTTCAGAAGAAAAATAACAAGATTTTCGCGGTGACTTATACTTACACCGGGTATCCTATGATCAGGCAAATGAAGACCATGATCGCAAATGGTGAAATAGGTGAAATTCAGAAAGTAGATGTACAATACTACCAGGGATGGATCAATCCGTTAATTCATGATAAGGAGAAACGTGCGTCCACATGGAGACTGGATCCTGAAAAGTCTGGAATTAGCTGTTGTATTGGTGATATTGGAACGCACGCGTTTAATATGGCAGAGTATGTTACCGGAATGCAGGTGAAAAATATCCTATCAGACCTTAATTATCTATATGAAGATAATCCTATGGATATTGACGGAACCGTTCTTTTACGCTTTTCTGAAAAGATAAAAGGTGTTCTGCGGGCAAGCCAGATCGCAACAGGTGAAGAGAATAATTTTTCAGTCAAGATATATGGAGATAAAGGCGGTTTAAAATGGGAACAGGAAAACCCAAATTATCTTTATTTGCTAAAGGAGGATCAACCACTGCAAGTACTTAAACCAGGTCATGCTTATAATAGCCACTTCTCCCTTGAAGGAACTAAACTTCCTGCAGGACATCCTGAAGGGATTTTTGATTCTATGGGGAATATCTATTATGGAGTTGCGCAGGCAATAAAAGATAACAGCAAATTTGAAGGTGCATATCCAAAATTGCATGATGGCTATAGAGGAATGCATTTTATAGAACAAACAGTAGCTTCACACAAACAAGGTAATGTTTGGGTAAGCATGGAAGAAGAATAATATGATGAAGACAATAAAAGGACCGGCAGTTTTTCTGGCTCAGTTTATGGATGATCATGCGCCTTTCAATTCCCTGGAAGGATTGTGTAAATGGGCTTCAGACTTAGGCTATAAAGGAATTCAGATCCCAACCTGGGAAACCAGGCTCATCGATCTTAAAAAGGCTGCAGAAAGCAAAATGTATTGCGATGAACTAGCGGGCGCCGTAGGATCTTACGGACTAGAGATCACCGAGCTAAGCACACACCTGCAGGGACAGCTAGTTGCTGTACATCCTGCTTATGATCTAATGTTCGATAATTTTGCTCCAGATGATTATAAGAATAATCCGAAAGCAAGAACCGAATGGGCGGTAGATCAATTAAAATATGCGGCTAAGGCCAGTAGAAATTTAGGAATTGATATTCATGGAACCTTTAGTGGTGCTTTGTTATGGCACACCTTTCACCCCTGGCCTCAGCGACCTGAAGGACTTGTGGAGATGGGTTTTAAGGAACTTGCGAACAGATGGATGCCAATCCTGAACACTTTTGATGAACAGGGAGTTGACGTTTGTTATGAGATACATCCAGGAGAAGATTTGCATGACGGAGTGACCTTTGAACGTTTTCTTGAGGCTACCAATAATCACAAACGAGTGAATATTCTTTATGACCCAAGCCATTTTGTATTACAGCAACTCGATTATTTGGAGTACATAGATCACTATCATGAATACATAAAAATGTTCCATGTTAAGGATGCCGAATTTAAGCCTACGGGCAAAAAAGGAATGTTTGGTGGCTATGGCGATTGGAAAGACCGCGCTGGTAGATACAGACATCCAGGCGACGGACAGGTAGATTTCAAAAATGCTTTTTCTAAGCTTACTGAATACGGTTGTGACGTGTGGGCGGTGCTGGAATGGGAATGCTGTATCAAAAGTCCTGAACAGGGTGCTAGAGAAGGTGCTCCATTTATTCAGAAACATATAATTGAAGCAACTCAAAAGCGTTTTGATGATTTTGCAGGTTCAGAAATCGATGAAAATAAACTCAAGAATATTTTAGGAATTTAAACACTCAACAATGAAAAGATTAGCAATTATAGGCTGTTCAATATTAGCGCTTACTGCGTGTAAGAATGAAAATAAAGAAACCGAAGCTGAGAATATGGACTCTCAGGAGTCGGTTGCCATGCAGGAAGAAGAGCAGGAATGGCAGGAATTATTTAACGGTGAAGATCTTGATGGTTGGAAAGCATATAATAAAGATAGCATCTCTTCCCAATGGAAAGTTGAAGATGGTGTGATCGCCTTTGCTCCTTCAGCTGAAGAAAGAGAATCTTCTGAAAATCTTATTACTGAAGAGGAATTCGAAAACTTTGAAATGAGTTTTGAATGGAAAATTTCCGAAGGTGGAAATAGCGGTGTGATGTGGGCAGTTCAGGAAGATGAAAAATATGCTGAGCCTTATTTAACCGGACCAGAAATACAGGTACTGGACAATCAAAAACACCCAGACGCTAAAAATGGTCCAAACCGAACTGCAGGAGCCCTTTACGATATGGTTCCTCCAAGTGAAGATGCGACCAAACCAGCCGGAGAATGGAATAAAGAGACGATCTATATCAACCACGAAGAGAATAAAGGATGGGTAGAACTAAATGGAACTCTTGTAACTGAATTTCCAGTACATGGAGAAGAATGGGAAGAAATGGTAAAAAACTCTAAATTTGGTGAATGGGAAGGTTTCGGAGCTAATCGTAGTGGCCATATTGCCTTACAGGATCATGATGACAAGGTTTGGTATCGTAACATAAAGATCAAGGAATTATAAAATTCTGCTAAATAATAATTAAAGCTGCGTGATGCAGCTTTTTTTATACCCCATACTCTACAAAATAAAGTATCTTAAAAAAATAAAATTGATACATGAACAAGAAAGATATAAGCTTTAAAAATGCAGACGGTAAAGAACTGAAGGGAGTTCTAGAATTGCCACTTAATGAAACCCCTACAAATTTCGCGATCTTTGCCCACTGTTTTACCTGTAACAAAAATTTTCACGCACCTACGAATATTAGCCGGACGCTGGCATCACATGGCTACGGTGTGCTAAGATTCGATTTTACTGGCCTGGGAGATAGTGAAGGAGATTTTGAAGACACCAACTTTTCAGGAAATGTAGAAGACCTTATCTCGGCAGCTAAGTACCTCGAGGAAAATTACCATGCGCCTAGCATCATGATTGGACATTCCCTTGGAGGAGCGGCAGCCTTATTTGCCTCAAAACAGCTGGAAAGCATTCGTTGTATGGTCACTATAAATGCACCTTCCAATCTTACCCACGTAAAATCTCACTTTAAATCCAATATGAAGGAGATCGAGGAACAGGGTTATGCCGAAGTGAATATTGGTGGTAGAGAATTCAGGATCAAACAGCAATTTGTAAAGGACCTGGATGACAATGAGGATGCCACAGCGCTTCAGGAAATTAGAAAAGCTTTGCTGATATTACATTCTCCACAAGATAATATTGTGTCCATAGATCATGCTGAAGATTTGTATAGATCTGCTTGGCATCCAAAAAGCTTTGTGAGCCTAGATGGTGCAGATCATATGCTGAGTGATAAGAGTGACTCCTTATATACAGGAAACCTGATCGCTACCTGGGCTGCACGTTATATAGATTCCGAAGAAAAGGAAGAATTAAGTACAGATCATGAGGTGGTTGCAAACCTTGGTGAACATGGCTATACTACCCAGATTAGAACGGGAAATCATAGTTTTATAGCAGATGAACCTGCCAAAGTTGGTGGTGCAGATCTTGGTCCTACTCCTTACGAGTTGGTATCAGCGGGACTTGCCGCCTGTACTTCCATGACCATTCAAATGTATGCCCGCCGGAAGAACTGGAGTATTCAGAATGTAGAAACCCACGTTAGTTATTCGAAAAAGCATGCTGATGACTGCGAAAATTGCGAAGATGCCGGTGCTAAGATTGATACTTTCGAAAGAGAGATCTCGATCAAAGGTGATCTTGATGAAAAGCAACTGAAACGTGTGATGCAGATCGCAGATAAATGCCCTGTCCATAAAACCTTATCCTCTACCGGTAAAATATATTCCAAATTGCGTGATTAAGCGGGTATGGTTCTATTGTTAAGCTCTCCTTAAACTTTTGGCTGCACATGACAATAGGACTAATTTAGACCTGTAAACCGAATTTTAACCAATCGATACAGTATGAAACGTATTAGTTTATCTCTAGTTCTTTGCGCCGGATTAGTTTTCACAGGATGTAAAGACGACAAGAAAGAAAAAGAAATGGATGACCAGAATGAGACCGAAATGTCTTCAGAAATGGATAGCCAGAAAAATGATGAAAAGAAGAAAGCAAAAGTTACTTTGCAATCTGTTAGCAATTCAGACCTTAGTGGTAATGTAGTATTCACCCAGGAAGATGGTGAAGTTTCAATGACCGCAATTATTAGTGGTCTTGCTGAAGGAACTCACGCTATTCACATTCACGAAAAAGGCGACTGTTCTGCAGCAGATGGTAAATCTGCCGGTGGACACTGGAACCCAACTGGTGAAGACCATGGAAAATGGGGTGATTCAGAAGGTTTCCACAAAGGTGATATAGGAAACTTCGAAGTTGATGACAAAGGTAATGGAACCGTTAATCTTACTACCGATGAATGGTGTCTTGATTGTGGTGACAAAAATAAAGATCTTGCTGGAAAAGCAGTAATCGTTCATGATGGTGTAGATGATTATACGTCTCAACCTTCAGGAGCTGCCGGAACCAGAGTTGGTTGCGGAGTTATTGAAATGTAATAAGCATTAAATATTATTTGAAAGCGGCTATTTAGCCGCTTTTTTTATACCATATTATGAACTATATTTATTTTTTATAAATACTACTTATGCAGCAAGACGGTTTAATCCTTGAACTTCAGAATGGTAACCAAAGAGCTTTTGAAAGAATCTACGAGCTTTATTCTGAAAGTGTTTACGGGATTATTTTTAGTATAGTAAATGACAAGGATATCGCAGAGGAAATATTACAGGATGTCTTTTTAAAGATCTGGAATAACGCTTCATCTTACAACTCGAGCAAAGGAAGGTTTTTTACCTGGATTTTAAATATTGCCCGGAACGCTTCTATAGATCAGCTTCGCTCCAAGAGACACAAGAACAGCCAGAAAAACCTGACAGCAGATAATTTCGTAGATATTCTGGAAAGCAAGTCTAACTTCTCTGCTCAGGCAGATGCAATTGGAATTCATAAATATATTGATGTTCTAAAACCTGTTTGCAAAAAATTGATAGATCTGCTGTTCTTTAAAGGATTTACACAGAAGGAAACAGCGGAAGAGCTGGATATGCCACTGGGCACGGTTAAAACCCGAAACAGAGCGTGTATCAATTCACTTCGGAATATGTTAGCTGAATAAGAATGGAAATTAAAGAATACATAGAATCAGGAATTTTAGAGCTTTATGTTTATGGAGCTTTAACCGAAACTGAAAGCAGGGAAGTCTCTGCAGTACTCAAGAAACATCCTGAGGTTGAAAAGGAAGTTGAAGAGATCGAGGCTGCATTGCTTAAACTTTCGGCAGCGACAGCTCCTTACAACCCGGAGGCCTTGTTAGCAAGTATAAAAGCGAAACTATCCCGAAAAGGTGATCGTGAAGTAGTTACCATGGAAACTGAAAGTAGAACACCATGGGTATCCTATATTGGATGGGCTGCCAGTATCCTACTCTTAGTTGGATTATTCTTCCTGTTTGAAGATAATAACGATCTAAGGGAGCAACTGAATTCTGAAAAGGTTCGCAGTGCCAGAATGGAACAACAAATTGTTGATATTCGTGAAGATGCAGAAAAAAGCGAAGATCTCCTTTCCATTCTTAGAAGTAAGAACATTTCAAGGGTAAGCCTACAAGGTCAGAACGTAGCTCCTGAAGCATATGCAGCAGTTTACTGGAACAAGGAAGACAACAAAGCATACATTGATGCTAAAGAATTACCTGAACCTCCAAGAGGAAAGGTCTACCAGGTATGGTCTCTTAAAATGGATCCTTTAACACCAACGAGTATAGGTCTTCTGGATACTTACGCAGTAGACGACAACAAAATATTCGAGCTTGAGAATGCAAACCAATCGGAAGCTTTCGGTATTACACTAGAGCCTGAAGGTGGTAGTGAATCACCAACCATGGAGCAACTCTATGTACTTGGTGCAGTATCTGCTCCCTAACAAATAAAACAACTCCAATAGATTTTAAGAACCCTGCGTTATAACGCAGGGTTTTGTTTTTCTAGATCAATAAAAGCAAACTACACCTTATATAAATTAATAAGCCCCACGCGAATGCGTGGGGCTTACTTTGTAAACGTTAGAAGGATTTCCGAGGGTCCTCACTCCTAACATCTAACCAACCAAAAAAATCAAAAACTCAAATCGACATAATTCGACCAAAAATTATTCAAACAAACCGAGTTTATATATCAAGATATACGGAAGCTTCTTCCCTGCGGTTTTAAAATAATCAACTTTAACATTTCAACATCAATTGTTTAGCCATGATTTAAAGTCCTTAACCCGCTCACGGCTTACAATGATCTGAAATTCAGTAAAGTTTTCGATCTTCACTTCAAGTCTTGAATTGGAATAGGTTAGTATGTCTTTGATCGCTTTGATATTAAGGATACATTTTCGATTCACCCGGTAAAACCTTTCAGGATCTAATTCATCCTCCAGTTGTTCCAGAGGAATATCAACCGGGTAATTTCTCCCGGAATAACAATGCATATAGGTTGCTTTATTTTCAGAATAAAAGCAGGCGATATCGCTGGCTTCTACGAGTTTTAAGTGCTGTCCTACCTGAGCTGTAAAACGGGTTTTATATGTCTTCAAAGAAGATTGTCCCGTAAGCATACTTCTAATTTCCTGCAGGTCCAGACCTTCCTTCTTTCTCGTACTTTCAAATTTTGTGATTGCGGCTTCCAGTTCCTCGTCGTCAATTGGCTTCAACAGGTAATCGATACTATTTAATTTGAAGGCTTTCAAAGCATATTCATCGTAGGCCGTCGTGAAGATAATGGCACTTTTCGGAGAAACCTGTTCAAAGATCTCAAAGGAGAGTCCGTCGCTTAACTGGATGTCCAGAAATATAAGCTCAGGATCCGGATTATTCTGGAACCACTTAACAGCATCACTAACCGAATGTAGCATCACTTCCGTAGTCATTCCCAGATTAGTCAGCATTCTCTGCAAGCGTCGTGCGGCAGGTTTTTCGTCTTCAATAATTACTACTTTCGTCACAGTCCAGATTTATTTCCAAAGTTGCTTTTTGTCTTTTTCCATGATCTCTTTGATCTTACGCTCTTCCCAGGATTTTCCGAAGATAAAATTTGGACCGAATACGCTCGCCCAATGAGCGAATAAACCTATCCCCCAAAAGAATAGTGTAGAATAATTCTGCCACCTGGTAAGCCCTTCTTCGAAACCTGTCTGGCGTGTACTTACCACAAAAATGGCTATGTTCACGAATACATACACAATTAGGTGGACGTAAAAACCTTTGATATCTTTGATCCTTTTCTGCGCCTGCTTGTAGCGCATATCTTTTCTATAATCGATTTCCATTAGTTCCAGCTTTTATTTTGTTGTTGATCCTTTTCCATTAATTCCCTGATTTTACGCTCTTCCCAGTCAGATCCATATCCAAAAACTGAAAAACCGTGAATGGTCAATCCAATTCCCCATCCAAATAATGGAAACCAGAACCACTGGAAACCCCAGTAGGTAAAGTAATTTATAAATATTAGAAAAGGGATTACTACGCAGTAAGATATAAGGTTTCCATAAAATTCCTTGATCTCCTTTACTCTCTGTTTTGCCTTGAAATACGCATTTTGTTCGTTGATATTGGTCGATTCCATAATTGATATTTGTTTAGTTAGTATTGGAAGTTTCACCTTGAAGTGATCTTCATTTTGTTCGATTAATACTTTTCGTTCGGTCACCACATCATAGCGGTTTACGATATTCTGAAGCCCTACGCCTTTTCGATCGCCCAGAACTTCTTTTTTCTGAAAGTTGTTCTGTACAATTAGGTAGCCGTTTTCTTCAGTAATTTTAATATGTAGAGGCCTGCTGTCACTTACCACGTTATGTTTGATGGTATTCTCGAGTAACAGCTGTAATGATAACGGAACTACTTTTGCTTCTTCTGAAGATAATTGCTCAGGAAATTCAAAGAAGATACTGTCTTCAAAACGCATTTCTAGCAATTTCATATAGGTCCCTGCAAATTTCAGTTCTTCTGAAAGTGGCACCAGATCTTTATCTTTCTGTTCCAGCACATAACGGTAAACTTTTGAAAGTGAGGTAGTAAAACGTTGTGCCTGGTATGGATTTTCATCTATTAACGAAGCAAGCACATTCAGACTATTAAATAGAAAATGTGGATCTAATTGATTTTTTAATGCATCAAATTTAGCTGAAGCTGTTCCTGCTATGATCTTTTGCTCTTTGACTCTCTTCTCCTGAAGTGCTTTATAAAAATAAATAAGATGAAAAACCAGGGTAACGATCGTGGTAAATAGTAGCGGAAAGAAATAAAAGCTAAGACTTTCATTCTCGAGAAACTCCGGTATTGGCTGTTTTCCAAAAACTGTTTTATCAATTAGTCTGCATAGAAAATATCCCAGTAAGGTCAATATGATTGAACCGGAAGAAGCTATAAAAGCTCTTTTAAGTCCGGCATCTTTCCAGCCTACCTTTTTATTAAAGTAATAGAAATAAAGTACGTTTATCGAGGTTAGTACAAATGAATAAAAGAAATACATGGCCAGGTTCTCCCAGTCGGCAAGAGCCTTAAAGCTAAATCCATTGAAAGTAGCATCCAGTAGAGCTATGACTAAACTCACAATAACACTGATCTTTAATATTTTTAATAGGTTCTTCATTTGTATAATTCTATGTCAAAGATGTACTCTTTCTGTCTTTTACTGAAAGTTTTATTACTGAACTGTTATTTCTAATGGCTGAACTGTTAGAAGTTTGACCAATGTATTCGGTAAATTAGAAAATCTTTAAATTAAAAATGAATATCTTGGAAACAAATCATAAAATTCTACAAGCATGACAATTTTTGAAGCACTAAGACAGGAGCACGAAATACAGCGTGACCTGATCGACAAGCTTATAAAAACCGAAGGGAAAACTGAAGAAAGAAAAAAGATCTTTGAAGATCTAAAGCATGAATTAAAAATTCATGAAGATGCTGAAGAGCGTCATTTTTATATTCCGCTTATGGAAAAGGACATGACCCAGGAAAAGGCAAGACATAGTGTTGCAGAGCATCATGAAATGGATGAACTGGTTGAACAACTTGAAGATACCGAAATGGATGCTTCTAACTGGCTGAAAATCGCCAAAGATCTGGAACATCAATTGATCCACCATCTCGATGAAGAAGAGCAGGAAGTATTTCAGTTGGCTGGAAAAGTACTTACCGATAATCAAAAAACTTCTTTGGCCTCAGATTATAATAAGGAGATTAAAGAAAGAAGATAAATTAAAAAAGGCCGTCATACGACGGCCTTTTTTTTTATGTTTTATCCTTATCCATGGACATTCGTTCTTCATGACCTTTAAAAGGTCTTATGATCAATCTTGCAGCCTTGTCGAAGTTCACGTAATTATATAGCCAGTTAAAGAAAGTAACGGCTCGGTTACGGAAGCCTACCAAAAACCACAGGTGCACGAACATCCAGACGAACCAGGCGAAGAAGCCTGAAAATTTCCATTTATGCAGGTCTACTACTGCCCTGTTTCTACCAACAGTAGCCATAGTTCCCTTATCAAAATAATCAAAAGCTTCCAGAGGCTCTCCTTTGATCAATCTTTTTATGTTTTTAGCTAGATGTTTCCCTTGTTGTATAGCAGGTTGTGCCACCATAGGATGACCTCTTGGGAAGTCTTCGGTTGCCATTAAAGCGATATCGCCAATGGCGAAGATATTCTCGTAACCGTTAATCTGGTTAAAGGCATTGACCTCATATCGATTCGCTTTTTCGACCATAGCTGAAGCGTTCAAACCTTCTACAGGTGCTCCTGTCACTCCGGCTGACCAGATAAAAGTTTCAGTTTTTAGTGCGAGTTCCGTATTTGTTGTTACCAAATGACCATCATAGTTTTCAACCATCGTATTCAGGTGTACTTTCACACCAAGTTCTTCCAGCATTTCCTGAGCCTTTTCAGAAGCATGTTCACTCATAGGAGGTAAAACCCGTCCCATACCTTCCAGAAGATGAATGTTCATTTCGTTTGGATCCAGATCAGGATAATCTTTGGGTACTATATGATTTCGAAGTTCTGCAATCGCCCCGCTAAGCTCTACACCTGTAGGTCCTGCACCGGCAAGAACAAAATTCAGCAATGATTTACGTTTTTCGGGATCATCTGTGATGGTAGCCTGTTCCAGGTTTTCCAGGATAAGACTACGGATATTCAGCGCCTGCGGAACAGTTTTCATCCACATTCCATGTTCTTCAATACTATCATTTCCGAAGAAATTAGTTTTTGAACCCGTCGCGATGACCAGATAATCGTAGATAATATCACCAATACTGGTGTGAACGGTATTTTTTTCCGCAGAAATTGATTTAACCTCCGTAAGCCTGAAAAAACAGCGATCACTGGAACGCGTAATTTTTCTTAATGGATAAGCGATCGAATCTGGTTCCAGTCCCGAAGTGGAAACCTGGTAAAGCAATGGTTGAAAGGTGTGATAATTATGGCGATCTAACAAGACCATTTGCACGTCCTGCTTCAATAAATTTCTTGCCAGTGCCAGCCCGGCGAAGCCACCGCCAACTACTACAACTCTAGGTAAATCAGACTTTGGAATAATCATTTTCGGTTGGTTTTATTCAAATTTAAGATTCTTAGAAGCAAAGAAAGATGGATTAACTATAAATTAAAGATTTTTGTAACGCTACAGGCTTTTTATCTACCTATTAGTGCTAACCAAGAAGATTCGTGAACAAAGACCTAGAACATCAGTTTGTAACAAACCTGGAGCAAAACCAGAACATTGCACACAAAATCTGCCGTATCTATACCAATGATCAGGAATCGCATAATGATCTTTTTCAGGAAATTACGATACAGTTATGGAAAGCTTACCCCAAGTTTCGGGGAGATTCAAAATTTAGTACCTGGATGTACAGGGTTGCTTTGAATACGGCCATCACGCTCTACCGAAAAAAGAAGAAAAGTATACGAACCCAGGATTATGATAGTGTACACTTTAAAATAAAAACGGAAGCTTATGATGATACTGCGGAACAACATTTAAAACTAATGTATGATGCGATCAAACAATTGAACGATATCGACAAGGCACTGGTCTTTCTTTATCTTGAAGATAAAAATTATGCCGAGATCTCTGAAACTCTTGGGATCACCGAAGTTAATGCACGTGTAAAAATGAATAGAGTGAAAACGAAATTACAGAACATTATAAATCCTTGATAGCGTATGGATAATTTAGATCTATTAAAAAAGGATTGGAAGAAGCAGGAGAAGTCTATTCCCCAGCTGTCTTACGACCAGATATATAAGCTTATCTGGAAGCGTTCTTCTTCGATTGTGAAGTGGATATTTTTTATAAGTATTATTGAGTTTGGACTTGGAGCAGCATTGAATATTTTTGTCACAGATGATGAATACTGGGCTAAACTGGAAAAATATAATCTTACATTATTCTCAATTATAACATATGTGGTTTCTTACCTAATCACATTTTATTTTATCTATAAATTCTATAAAAATTACCGCGCAATCAATGCTACAGATAGCGCTGCAGTTTTAATGAAGACCATTTTGAAAGTTAGAAAAACCGTAAAATATTACATAGGTTTCATTCTGATCTCCAGTGCTTTCGTATTTATATTTTCCATTATAATCGTTTTTAGAACTCATGCACTGACACCGGAAATTGCTAATCCAGATATGGCTTTCGATTGGAAGAATTGGGTACTATTTATTGGAGGAGTTTTGCTTCTTCTGGCGGCAATACTTGGAGTTATCTGGTTGATCTACACGCTGGTCTACGGAATCCTGCTTCGAAGATTGCACCGAAATTATAAGGAATTGAAAAAGTTAGAAATGTAAAAGTAAAGCCGGAAGTGATTCCGGCTTTTTTTATTAATACCCGAAACGTCTTTGTTCGTTCAGGTCTTCCATCGCCTGTATTTCTTCTGAAGGAATTACTTTAAGGAAGGAAGGATGTTGCTCAATTGCATATTCCAGTTTCTTTACAATATCTTCAATACTATCATTCTCGTAATCAAATTCAAGAGGTTCCTTGATCTGAAATGTTTGAAGTATCCCTCGTTTTTTGATTCTAAGTCCTTTTTTATCAAATGATCTTCGGAAGCCATCGATCACGATTGGGATCACGATAGGTTTATGATTCTTGATGATATGAGCCGTTCCCTTCCGGATAGGTTTAAAAGGTTTCGTAGTTCCCTGCGGAAATGTAATCACCCACCCATCATCGAGTGCCGTACCAATGTTCTGAGTGTCGTTGGGATTAACATCTCTTTTTACCTCCTGCCCTTTTGCTCTCCAGGTTCGTTCCACAGTGATCGCTCCGGCATAAGCCATGATCCTGGTTAAAAGGCCTGCTTTCATGGTTTCCTTAGCAGCTACATAGTAGATATTTAGTTTTGGTTGCCAGATATAGCCTACATTTTTAATACTATCTACCCGTCCGCTTAAACTTGCGTTGAATACATGAAACATTGCCGTAACATCTGCAAAATATGTTTGATGATTGGAAACAAAAAGTACGTTGGTATCTGGTAGATTCTTGATGATCTCAGAGCCTTCTATCTGTAATTCATTATATCCACGATAGCGTCTGTGAGTTAAAACACCAAAAATGCGAATAAGCCACTTCTTCAAGAACTGATAATGTCCAAACGGATTTTTCTTAAACAATCCCATGCTACTTATTTTATCCTGTTGAAATTTTTAGATTTCCTTAACAAACCGGGCAAATATAGTAATATCTCTCAACTTAAATCTTAAGCAACATTTCCCGAACTTCAGCGAGCATCATTCCAGTAGCTCCCCACACAACTTTATTATTCAGTTTATAAGCTGGCACTTCAATTTCAGTGGCATAAGAAGTACTTAGAGTCTCGTTTATTAAATTATTATCATCCAGAAATTCACTTAAAAGTACCTCCATAATTTCTTCTACTTCAGATTCCTGCGGAATAAGTTCTGGAGTATGATCCAGTATTCCTATAAATGGATAAACCCAGAAGTTGGAAGGCGGAATATATAACCTAGACAATTTTGCAATCACTTCTACTGAACTTTGTGGAACTCCTACTTCTTCTTCAGTTTCTCTTAGAGCGGTATGTTCCATATCTCTGTCTTCCGGTTCTACCCGACCACCTGGAAATCCTACCTGATTGGAGTGCACTCCTTTATAGGTTTTCCTAAGAATCAATACCATCCGGGTTTTTTGCTGCAGGTCTGGATAAAATAAAGCCATCACTCCAGCTTCCTGAGGCTTTAGCTGCTCCATATCTAGCTCCTCCAATTCTTTTATTCTCATCATTGGAGCCAGTTTTCGATGCGCCTCCTCTCCCGGCAACTTCATTTTTTTTAACTTTGAAATCCTGTTTTTAAAATCTTTGAATTCCATGTTTAGAAAGTCTCTTTTACTAACAATTTTTTCAGTTCTCTTTTTCGCAAGTTGTGAAGATAAGCAAAGTTCCTCAGAAAAGTCGGCTAAACCTACTGCAGAAGAGCTGCAGCTTCAAAGAAAAAAAGACTCTACACAGCAGGCCAGAGATAGTATCTTGAAGATTCGTAAAGCAGAAATTAAAAAAGCAAACACTAAAACCGAATTCGAGAAGAATGACATGTATCCTATCGCGCAGGAAGAATTGATGCCGGTCTTACGCAAGTACGGTAATGAGCATCCTGAAACCAGGATAAGGATCAAAACAAAATTCGGAAATATAGATGTCGAGCTATACAGGGATACTCCATTGCATCGGGCAAACTTTATCATGCTTGCGAAAAATGACTATTTTGACAACACTTTTTTCCATAGGGTTGCACCGGGTTTCGTGATACAGGGTGGTAATGCAGACAACCAGATCACCGCAGATAATCGTGGTGACGTGGGAGGTTATTTGATCCCAAGCGAGTATGAAGCAGGACATCAACATAGCTACGGAGCCTTTTCAGCAGCAAAATATGCCGAACAGAACGTAAGCAAAGCCTCTTCCCCATTTGAGTTTTTTATCGTTATGAATAAAAATGGAACTCCGCATCTAAACAACGATCATACGGTTTTTGGTCGTGTAATAAGTGGTATGGATGTAGCCGAAAAGATTTCCCAGGTTGAAACCGGAGAATCTGAATGGCCTGTTAATAATATAGAAATGGATATTGAAGTTATGGAATAACTATCGACTGGTGTAGTAATTATAGTCGGTCACCACTCTATCCAGAAATTCCATAGGTCTTTCTTCAAATTTTACATCCAGTAATTCAGCTACTTTTTTACTCAGGTTCAGGATGATATGGTGATGCCCTTCAGCTTTAGCATTCTGGTACAAATTCTTTATCTCCTGCACATCTTTATCTGAAAGTACGGTGACCTGCGGATATTTAGGAGTATAATCTTCAGAAAAACTAGCACCGAGCGTATGCTCTATACCAAATTTCTTTTTTTCAGTAATAACCGTTGTACCCGCCGCAAGATCTCCCAGTCGCTGTCCTTTTCCAGTGAATAGAATAGTTACCACCGCAACACCTCCACTACTTGCCGAGATATCAATCAACCGAAGTAACCAGCGGGTTAGATAATTAGAAAAAGTAGGACGACTACCATCTTTGCGTACCACGCGGATATCAAGAATCGCCTTTCCCGGAGTCTGCCCGTTCCAGAAAGTTTCCCACAGTAAATAGTACAACATGGTGGGAAGCCCAAGAACTGTATAATACATCCACTGGTCTCCAGCTCCATTGGTCGCTCCTGCGATGAGAAGACCAGAAAGGATCATATAGATCACGATAATTGCGAGATCAATAAAAAAAGCAAGGATCCTCTCACCCACTCCCGCAATATTGTGCTGAATATTGATATTTTGGGCAGTTTCGATTTGAAAATTATCCATTAAATATGTTACTTTGGTTCAATTAAATTTAAGAATGCGCGAGGCAGCTTTTGTAAGGCAAAATAAAGATAAATGGGTCAAGTATGAAAGTCTGCTTCAGAAATATAAATCACTGAATCCAGATCAACTTTCCAATCTTTACGTGGAGCTTAGCGATGACCTGAGTTACGCTTCAACCTTTTATCCTGGTTCCAATACCGTTCAATACTTAAACGGACTAGCAACTACTGCCCACCAGAAAATCTATAAAGCAAAAAAAGAATCTAAAAGCAGGTTCATCACATTTTTTACTAAAGAATTCCCGAGGGAATTTCATCGGCACCAAAAGCAACTTTTATGGAGCTTTCTAATATTTGCAGGTTTTAGCCTGGTTGGTGCTTATAGCGCGGCTACAGATGGTTCATTTCTAAGATCTATTCTAGGCGATGCCTATGTGAACATGACGCTTGAAAATATTGCGAACAAAGATCCAATGGCTGTTTATAAACAGGCTTCAGAAACAAATATGTTCCTGGGTATCACCATCAACAATATTCGGGTAGCTCTCACTGCCTTCTCACTGGGAGTACTCGCCGGGATCGGGACTGTTTTCGTGATGATGCAAAACGGAGTTATGCTGGGCAGTTTTCAATATTTCTTTTACGAACAGGGTTTGCTCTGGGAATCTGCCAGAACGATCTGGATCCATGGAACCATAGAAATTTCGGTTATTATTGTAGCTGGCTGCGCAGGCCTGGTGGTTGGAAAAAGTATCCTTTTCCCGGGAACTTACAGCCGGCTGAAATCCTTTACCATGGGAATTAAGGACGGACTCAAAATTGTGATTAGTACAGTACCTTTTTTCATTATAGCCGGATTCCTGGAGGGATTTGTGACCAGGATCACTCAAATGCCGGACTGGCTTGCCATCACTATCATAAGCTTATCATTACTACTAATCATATTCTACTACGTTATTTACCCAATCCTATTATCTAACAAAACCAACAATGCATAACAACCACATTAATTTTAAACAACAGCGAGAACTTGGGGAGATCCTGAGTGCTACTTTCAAATTTATTAGAGAGAATTATAAAACCGGACTGCGATTATTCTTTAAACTCGTAGGGCCCTCATTTATTCTACTGGTTGCTGCCATTACCTTTTACACCTACACCACCCTTGGAAGTAGTTTATTTACCAGCGGAAACCTGGACGCTTCCAACGTGATCGTTGCGCTGGCACTACTTATGATCGCCTACCTAGCGTATTTCAGTTCTATGACCGGGACTATGAATCATATGATCCTGTCGTATATAAATAATGACGGACACATAAAAGATGAGGAGGTCAAAAATGGTTTGAAACAGGACTTCGGAAAGATCCTGCTATTATCTATACTTACAGGCATTATTACTTTCGCCGCGTTTATGTTCTTTGTGATCCCGGGGATTTATGTATTTGTTCCATTGTCACTGGTAACTGCAATCCTCGTCTTCCGTAGAAATGGAGTAACCGACAGTATATCTGAAAGTTTTCAGCTGGTCAAAGACAACTGGTGGATGACCTTCGCCACCCTTCTTTGTATATACCTGCTGATTTATGTTATCGGACTCATCTTCCAGCTGCCTGCACTTATTTATATATTCATTCGCGCTTTTACAGTAGCTTCAGAATCTTCTGCAGCAGAACCTCAGGATATGTTTGGAACTGGGTATGTGATCATTAACGCGATCTCTTCAGCAATACAATATATTATTTATAGTATGACCGTAATTGGGGTTGCCTTTGTATACTTTCATCTTAACGAAAAGAAAAATTTTACCGGTACTTACGAAACAATTCAAAACCTGGGAAACAACCGATAGTTTGAAGTTATACCTGCTGTATTTTATAATTCTTCTGAGTCTTACTCAGGATATACGTGCTCAAGAAGATTCAATTTTTCTGAGAGATATTCAGGTGGAAAAGTCTGAAGATCTTGTTCCGGTTGAATTCGATGCTACTGAAATTGAAGAATACAAAAAGCAGGATGCCTATAATTATCTTGAGAGTACAGAGGAAGATAGTTGGTGGGTTCGATTTAAAAAATGGTTGAACCTCAAGTATAATCAATTTATAAACTGGCTTTTTGGAAGTTATGATGCAAACGGAATCCTGGCATTCTTTATAAGGATCTTCCCGTACGTAATTATTTTCGCCGTTCTGGCTTTGATTGTCTGGTTATTCACCCGGCTTAATCCAGGTGCTAAGATCCTGGCAGAACCTGGAAAAAGTAAAGTCATTCTTAGCGAGGAAGAGGAACTGGTGAAAAATGAAGATTTAAGCAGCCTGATTAGTAAAGCAGTTTCAGAAGAAAACTACAGGTTTGCTGTGCGATATCAATACCTGAGAAGTTTAAAATTACTGGATGAAAATGATTTTATTCAGTATGAATTTCAGAAGACCAATAAAGAATATTTACAGGAGATCCCGGAAGAGCGATTACAACAGCTGTTTGCAGAGGTCACTAAGTTCTATGAGTTTATCTGGTATGGTAACTTCAGGGTTTCTTCCGCAGATTATAAGATAGCCGCAAATGGATTCAGCAAGATCGAAAATGAATTAAAACCGGTCAAAAATGCATAGAACCTACAAGTTTGCGATCGCACTTTTCGTACTAGTGGTCATTGTACTCACCTGGCTGAAAACATCGGTAAAAGAAGAGATCAACTGGAATCCAAGTTATACTCATTCCGATCAAATTCCGCTTGGCTCCAAGGTTTTTTATGAAAGCTGGAAACGAACTTCGGGGGATAGCCTGGAAATGCTCAAAATCCCACCTTATGAATTTTTGAATTCTGAAGAGGCCAAAGGCACTTATTTCTTCTTTAATAAAGGTGTTGGGTTTGATGATGATGAGTTGGATCATTTGCTGAACTGGGTTTCTGAAGGAAATACTGTATTTATTTCAGCACATGATTACAGTCAGAATCTGATGGATACCTTGAAGATAGAAATAGGTTCTGAAATTGATGTAGATGGTTTTACTGAAGCTCAGGATCTGAACTTTTACAATCCGAATATCAAACTGAAAGATGATGCCGTATTCGATAAGCAGGTAACGAAATCTTTTTTTACTGAAATTGACACCTTAAATCATACAGCACTAGGATTTACACGCAAAGACGAACTGTTGCCTAAGGTCAATTTTATAAGAGCAGAATTTGGAGAAGGAACGATCCTTCTTCATACAGCACCTCAGGTTTTTAGTAATTACTTCATGCTAAAGGATGATAATTATGAATATACCGGTAATCTTCTGGCGTATCTACCTGCTGGTAAAGTCTACTGGGATGCGTATTATAAATCCGGAAAATCTTTCTACAGTTCTTCGCTATATATTTTACTGAATAACAGATCCTTGAGATGGGCTTATTATGCCCTGTTTTTATGCGTCGTACTGTATATTATTTTTGAAGGCAAAAGAAAGCAACGCGCAATTCCGGTCATTGATCCACCAAAGAACCGGTCTTATGAGTATACAGGGATTATCTCAAGCTTATACCTAGAGCAAAATCGATTTCAGGAACTGGGATATAAAAAGATCGCGTTATTTCTAGAGTATATTCGACGGGATTATCGTTTAGAAACTTCAAAAATAGATGCTGAATTTAAACAGGATCTGGCTGCTAAAAGCTCAAATTCAGTGGAAGCAACGAATGAGCTTTTTAAGAAAATAGAATTATTTCAAAAGAATAAGAATAGCTCGAAACAGGAGTTTCTGGAGCTAAGTACTTATATTAATCATTACAAATTTACCGATGGAAAATCAGGAGCAACATAAGCCACAGGACGAATTAAAATTTGAGAACAGGATTCCACTGGAAGGCCTGAAATCTTCTGTGGATAAACTAAAATCACAGCTAGGAAAGGTGATTGTGGGTCAGGAGAATTTCGTAGAACTTTTGATCGTAGGCTTACTTGCAACCGGACATGTTCTTATAGAAGGTGTTCCCGGAGTGGCCAAGACGGTGACCGCAAAGTTATTTGCTAAAAGTCTCAAAACCGACTTCAGTAGAATTCAATTTACACCAGATCTTATGCCCAGTGACGTTTTGGGAACTTCGATCTTCAATGTGAAAACTTCGGAATTTGAATTTAAGAAAGGTCCTATTTTTTCGAATGTAGTGCTTATCGATGAAATCAACAGAGCTCCGGCAAAAACACAGTCAGCTTTGTTCGAAGTGATGGAAGAAAGGCAGGTTACGATTGATGGGAATCTGTATCCTATGCAACCACCTTTTATGGTGCTGGCCACCCAGAATCCCATAGAACAGGAAGGAACCTATGCCCTGCCGGAAGCTCAATTGGATAGGTTTTTATTTAAGATCAAAGTAGATTACCCGAAACTGGAAGAAGAAATCGAGATTTTAAAGGGTCACCATCTTAGAAAAGGCAATTTGCCGGAAGCTGAAATTTCACCGGTTCTCGATCCAAATGAGATCGCTATGTTACGCTCCCAGATCCATGAGATCGTACTAGAAGACAAACTGATGAATTATATTGCAGAACTGGTGATGAAAACGAGAAATCATTCTCATCTATATCTTGGCGCAAGTCCAAGAGCTTCCATAGCGATCATGAATGCTTCTAAAGCATACGCCGCCATCAATGGTAGAGACTTTGTAATTCCGGAAGATATTAAGAACGTACTGAAACCTGTATTAAGTCACAGGCTTATACTTTCTCCAGACAGAGAAATGGAAGGAATGAAAGCGGATGACGTCGTGGATATGATCACTCAATCTGTAGAAATTCCCCGATAGTGCTGAAGTTTCTGAAAAGTCTATATTTTAAAGAACTGTTCTTCTATTGCCTGATAGGGATCGCGGTCTTATTCCTGATCTCGTTCTGGGTGGACTGGCTCTACAGCATTACCTGGATCATCAGCATGATACTGGCAATAGCAACTTTGCTGGATATAATCGCGTTATATTCTGGAAAAGCAGTGTTAGCAGAACGCATACTGCCAGAGAAATTTTCCAATTCAGATCCTAATCAGGTAATTCTTAAACTTCGGAATAACTACAGGTTTCCAGTGACAGCTGAAGTGATCGATGAAGTTCCTCTACAATTTCAGAAAAGAGATTTTTTAAAAAATAAAAAGCTCGGCTCCCGTTCCGAAGAAAAATTAGAATATCAACTAATCCCGCTGGAACGTGGAGAATACATTTTCGGCAACCTGAATATCTATATTTCTAGCAGGCTTGGGCTTGTAAGAAGAAGATATATAACTGGAAAAGAGCAATCTGTAAAAGTCTATCCTTCTTTTGTTCAGATGAAAAAACTGGATTTTCTAGCCTTGGACCAAAAGATCAATTTGCAGGGAATGAAACGTATTAGGCAGATTGGACATACGATGGAATTCGAACAGATCAAAGAATATGTTCGTGGAGATGATGTACGAACCATCAACTGGAAGGCGACAGCGAAACAAAATGCCTTGATGGTCAGTCAATTCCAGGATGAGCGCTCCCAACCGGTTTATAGTATCATAGATACAGGAAGAGTCATGAAGATGCCTTTTGAAGGTTTATCCTTACTGGATTATGCGATTAACAGTTCCCTTGCATTTTCCAATATTGCACTCCGCAAAAAAGACAAGGTTGGGTTACTAAGTTTTAGTAATAAAGTGCATGGTATTCTGAAAGCCAGCTCTAGACTTAGCCAGCTGCAACAGATCATGGAGTCCTTATATCGTGTAGATACAGGCTACCTGGACAGTGATTTCAGCACGCTTTACGCGCGAGTTCAAAAAAGTATTACCCATCGTAGTCTTATAATGCTATATACCAATTTCGAACATATGAGCGCGCTGCAAAGGCAGCTACCTTATTTAAAAGCGATCAGTAAAAAACATTTGCTGGTAGTCATATTCTTCGAAAACACTGAAATTACCGGCCTTACCCAACAATCCGCAGAAAAGGATATATCTACCATGGCGCACCAGACGATTGCTGAGTCTTTTCAACATGACAAGATCATGATGGTCAAAGAGCTGGAAAAATTCGGCATCCAGACCATACTTACTCCTCCAAAAGATCTAAGTATCAATACGATCAATAAATACCTGGAAGTGAAAGCTCGCGGACTCATATAAACGGTTCATCCTCAAAATTCGACAGTTCAGATATAATTACTTCTATACAAGGAGGTTATGATCTACATTTGAAATGTAATCAAAACCAATCCTTATGAAAACTGTATTATTATTACTCGCATTATTTATTGGTAGTCTATTAAATGCTCAGACTGCAACCACTCACGAACTTGAAGTAACAATTCCAAATGTCACTAACGACAATGGCGAAGTGCTATTCGCACTTTACAAGGAGGAAAACTTTATGAGAGAACCTACCTTTTCTCAAAAATCTGATATTAAAGACGGGAAAGCCACGGTAAAATTTGAAGATCTGCCAGAAGGAGATTATGCACTGGTTGTGATGCACGACGAAAATAGCAATGGTAGAATGGATTTCGAAACTAATGGAATGCCTACGGAAAGTTATGCAACCAGCGGTGAAAGTAAATTCATGGGACCACCAATGTGGAGTGATACCAAATTTAAGCTGGATGATTCCACGAAAAAATTAAGTCTGAGATTTTAAGATCTCAGAGAATCGTATGAAAACCCGCCAATTGGTGGGTTTTTTGTATAGATAAAACAAAGTCAAAGACTATCTAGAATAAGAAAATCTTATACCTTTGTAGTTCAAATCTATTCAAATGACAATTACCCAGTTGCATTATGTATTAGCTGTTGCTGAACATAAGAATTTTACAAAGGCCGCTCAAAAAGTTTTCGTAACCCAGCCAACGCTGAGTATGCAAATCCAGAAGCTGGAAGAAGAACTGGATATTACTATTTTTGACCGAACCAAAAAGCCGATCCAGCTGACAGAAGTTGGGCAGAAGATCGTTCAACAGGCTCGAAACATTGTTAACGAAAGCGATCGAATTAAAGATATAGTTGATCAGCAAAAAGGATTTATTGGCGGAATATTCAGATTAGGAGTGATCCCTACGATTATGCCTACATTGTTACCTATGTTCATAGGTAATTTTATGAAGAAATTTCCGAAGGTAAAATTGAAAATAGAAGAGCTACATACGGAAGCGATCATTGAAAAACTAAAGGAAGGACATCTGGATGCGGCAATCGCTGCTACTCCGCTTCAAATCGACGGAATCAAAGAAAATGTGCTTTATTACGAGCCCTTTGTTCCTTATATTCCGAAGGAAATGGACATGCATTCCAATGAGAAAATCGATATAGATAGTCTTGATATCAATAAGATACTACTGCTGGAAGATGGTCATTGTTTTAAGGATGGGATCATCAATCTTTGCAAAGCGAACCGGGAATACGATGGCGATCAGCTTCAACTGGAAAGCGGCAGTTTCGAAACCCTGATAAAACTGGCAAATGAAGGTCTGGGAATGACGCTTCTACCCTACCTGCACACTTTAGAACTTAAAGATTCTGAAAAAAAGAACTTAAGGATGTTCAACGATCCGGTTCCTGCGAGGGAAGTGAGCTTGATCTATAATCGTAGTGAATTAAAAATGCAAATCATAGAAGCATTACGCAGTACTATTGCCAGTGTGGTAAAAGGTGCAATAACCTATCAGAATGTAAAAATCATAAGTCCTTTAAATCATAAAAAGGATTTTCAGAAGAACTAAAAAAAGCGGCTAATAGCCGCTTTTTATTTAAGTGTTCAAATAAATTAAACATTGATTTAATTCGGGGTTCTGTTTGGTTAGTGCGAGAATCCAGAGTCGTAACTCTTCGATCTCATGTGGAAGCAATCTATCGATCGCTTTCTTAACTTCTCTACAGAACAAGTTTGTATCAAAACTTACTTTATCAAGTATCGTTTTGGTGTATTCAAACATCGCTCTCGCCATACTTTGAAGGATTTAGGTTAAAGATTAGGTTTAAAATAAGAGTAGAGATATTCTTATAAGCATTTAGATTTTTGGATATAACAATATAGTTATTAAAAGAATAACTGAATCAAAAGTGTTAATTTTTTAACAAATTAAAACCTATTATCTCCGCTCAATACATCACCGATTCCTCCAAGCAAACTACCTTCACCTTTATCCTTTCCACCCATTTGAGGCGCTGCCTGTAATACACGATTCGCCAGCCTGCTAAATGGTAATGACTGGATATAAACCGTACCCGGACCAGTAAGGGAAGCGAAGAATAAACCTTCTCCACCAAATATGGTATTTTTAATTCCACCTACAAATTCTATATCATAATCTATGGTTTGGGTAAAACCTATGATACAACCGGTATCGACCTTTAACTTCCCACCAGGACCCAATTCTTTTCTGGCCATGGTCCCACCAGAATGAACAAATGCCATTCCATCTCCTTCGATTTTCTGCATGATAAAACCTTCACCTCCAAAGAATCCACGACCAAGCTTTTTACTGAATTCTATACCAATAGCCACACCTTTGGCTGCGCATAGAAAAGCGTCTTTCTGGCAAATGAATTTTCCATTAAATTGAGTGAGGTCTATAGGAATGATCTTGCCAGGATAAGGTGAGGCAAAGCTTATACGTTTCTTTCCCTGGATCTCGTTGGAGAAGATGGTCATGAACAGACTTTCCCCGGTTAGTAATCTCTTTCCAGCTCCAAGGACCTTTCCAAGGAAACCTTCATTTTGCTTCGATCCGTCACCAAATATGGTATCCATTCGAATGCCATCATCCATCATCATAAAGTTTCCAGCCTCGGCAATGACCGCTTCCTGTGGATCGAGTTCAAGCTCCACATATTGCATTTCTTCTCCAAATATCTGGTAATCTATTTCATGTGCATTCATAATGATTAAATTTTGATTGATGTTTATTCTATATGATGAGTAGCTCTTTTAAGTTGAGTGTTACTTTCTTTGTTTAAGTTTAACAGTCCATTCAAATTCAAAAACCGAAACTTCCACGCCTTCCTCATTTAGACCAATTGCTTTCATCCACATGGTTTGTCCTTCTCCAGTAGCAATCGTTCGCTCAATGGCCTCCTTCACTTTCTGTCCATCATGACAGGTGAATCTTATTTTTCCAGTAGCCTTCTTCGAGAAAATTGACTTGTTCTGGGCCACCAACATGGAGATCTTTTTACCGGATTCCTGGATCTTCCCCATAACCAGAGCCCCAGTACTTAGCTCTGCAGCCATAGCCTGCACAGCAAAATACATGGAATTAAAAGGATTTTGATTGATCCATCGATGGGTAACACCAACAGCACATTCGGTTTCATCTATATGTTTAACTCTAACACCACACAACCAGGCACTTGGAAGTTTAAGCATTAGAAAAGAATTCAATTTTGAGGGATTTAGCTTCATGAGCAGAGTTTATTATCAAATTTTCATAAAAATATGAAATAAGAATGAGACCGTAATTCTTAAATATTTGTTAACTTTTAGTACTTTGCTTTGCATAATACCTTCTTTTAGATATATATTTGCATAAGAACCTAATAGGTATAAGATCATCAAAATTAAAACATCATGAAAAAATCAATCAAAAAACAGTCAGTCACAAGCGTTTTACCCGGAACATTAGCAGATAGAATCAAGATCTCTATTACCATTTTCGCCATTTACGTGTACGTTTTCAGCACGATCATTTTTTAATAGTTTTAAATCTTTAATCGTGCTGGACACTAGCGCTCATAAAAACCGTACTCTAACTACCGTACTCCATCTATCGGTATTTACGAAGTATTTCATACCACTGGGTAATTTCATATTCCCCATGCTACTCTGGTTAAGCCAGAAAGAAGATGCATTTGTCGATCGCCATGGGAGAAATGCTTTGAATTTTCAAATCAGCACTTTTCTTTATACGGTATTACTGGTAGCCATTGGAGGTGCCACCTTCTTGTATTTTGCATTAAAATTCAATTTAGTAGAACCTCTAATGACTAACGATTCTTTTGAAGTGAACCAGTTTTCAGAAGCATTACCCTTTATCATCATCATGGGTATTCTGGGAATATTATTACTTGGACTATTTGTTCTGGAGATCTTTGCAGTCATCTCTGCAAGTCTTTCAGCAAACGAAGGAAAAGAGTACAGCTACCCGCTAACCATCAATTTTTTAAGTTCGGACAAACCGTATGAAGCAAATCATCAAAATCATCAATCAAAAAATGAACAGTTTAATGACACCCAAAAACAAACACTATGAAGATTGAAAATACCAAAGCCCAGATGCGTAAGGGTGTATTGGAATATTGCATTCTCTCAGTTCTAAGAGACGAAGATGCCTATGTGGCAGAAATTCTGGACACATTAAAAGACGCAAAATTGCTGGTAGTTGAGGGTACGATCTATCCTTTATTAACCAGGTTAAAAAATGCGGGACTTCTCAATTATCGCTGGGAAGAATCAACAAGCGGGCCGCCACGTAAGTATTACGGACTTACCGAAACAGGAAAAATATTTCTAAGGGAACTAACGGGTACCTGGAATGAATTACAAACTGCCGTTAACATCGTAACCACTCAAAAAAAGAACAATCATGAATAAGACAGTTAACATAAATCTTGCCGGCGTTTTCTTTCACATAGATGAGGATGCCTATGCCAGACTTCAACGATATTTGGAGACTATAAGGCATTCGTTTTCAAATACGCAGGGTCGTGATGAGATCATCTCAGATATCGAAGCTCGTATTGCTGAATTGTTCAATGATAAAGTGAAGAATGACAGGCAGGTTATCAGCATTAAAGAAGTAGAAGAAGTTATCACGATCATGGGGCAACCTGAAGATTATATGGTCGATGAGGAGATCTTCGAAGATGAACCAACGGCCACGCACAGGTCTGCAAGAACTCGTGGAAAGCAACTATATCGTGATACTGAAAATGGATTCGTAGGTGGCGTGTCTTCAGGACTTGGTCATTACCTGGCGATCGATGCGATCTGGGTAAGATTGCTTTGGGTATTGCTTACGATCTTTTCCAGTGGTGGTTTTCTATTGATATACATTGCGTTCTGGATCTTTGTTCCGGAAGCAAAAACTACGGCAGATAAACTTGCCATGCGCGGTGAAGAAGTAACGGTTAGTAACATCGAAAAGAAGATTCGTGAGGGTTTTCATGATGTTTCAGACAGTATAAAAAATGTTGACTATGATAAGTTCGGGAAAAGGGCGTCTGCTGGAGCAAACTCTGCAGCAACCACTCTAGGGAATATTATCAAGTTCTGTCTGAAACTATTTGTAAAATTCATCGGGATCATCCTAATCCTTTTCGCCGGTTCAACTCTAATTGCACTATTCGTAGGATTATTTGCGGTAGGCACTTTCGGGATCGTTGATGCACCGTGGACTGAATATATAGATGTGGTGAATAGTGGCGCTCCTATATGGCTTACTTCACTGCTTGTATTCTTTGCAGTTGGGATCCCCTTCTTCTTCCTGTTCGTTCTTGGATTGAAGATACTGGTAAGAAACTTAAGATCTGTTGGTAGAATTGCCCTGCTAACATTACTCGGAGTCTGGTTAATCTCGATCATTGGACTATCAGTAATTGGTATAAGCCAGGCGACCAATCGTGCATTCGACGGTGAGGTTGCAACCACAGAAACTTTAAAGGTAACTTCAGCAGATACTATCTACCTGCGTATGAAGCATAATCCTGAAATGAGTAACAGAACCAGAAGATCATCAGACTTCAGAATTGTATATGAAGAAGACACTAAAATGATCGTTGGAAATGATATCAGGCTTATCGTTAGATCGACCAGAGATTCCGTAGGAAAAATGGAGATATTGAAGTCGGCTGAAGGTAAAAACTACAACGAAGCCAGAGACCGAGCCAAGGCAATACGTTACGGTCGCAGTCTGGTAGGAAATGAACTATTGCTGGATAGTTATTTTATAACAGAAGCAAAGTCTGGTTACAGAGATCAGGAAGTACAAATCACGTTATATCTTCCTGAAGGCACCACCCTGTATGCTGATGATAATACTTCTACGTTTCACCGAAATACCGATTCTTACGAAGACATTTTACATAATGGCGAAGAAGAACATTTTCTAAAGATCATCGACGGCGGCACCAGCTGTGAAGATTGTCCTGTAGAAGATGTATGGGATGACGATAATGGTGACTGGGATAGAGAAGATACTTGGGAAGATGATTATGACACTTCAGATGACTTTAATGCAAGAGTAGACGTAAATAGTGAAGAAGTTAATATCAGACTGAATGATAACGGCGTGGAAATCCAGGATAAGGATGGCGACCGTGTAAGAATAGACAGTAACGGAGTACAAATACAAAACTAGTATGAGCTCACTAATCAACCTCGTCATCAGCTTTTTTGTAGGACTGGTATTATATATTCAGCCCGTAAACAAGGAAACTGTGGATATTGAAGAACCACTTAACAGTACTGAAATATTTCAGAAGCTGGAAAATTATCAGAAGATTCTGGATAGTTGAAGAATTAAAGCCTCCCATGTGGAGGCTTTTTTCTTTAATTCTTCTGAAAACTCTTCTGTTACGAAATACAGGATCTAACGAAGAAAAGCAGTTCTAACCGCCGATTACCGTGATTTTTCTCTCTGCTTTACAGGCTTTGAAATAATTAGTCCTATCTTTTGCAAAAAAGTATCTGATCGGCTAAAACCGAAAGATCTATCAAGAAAAAATGTTATGCTAAAAAAAATCCCATTATTACTATTAATCGTTTTATGCAGTTGCAATGCCCAGGACAAGGTAAAAGGTAGCCGAAACGTAAAAACCGAACAATATGATCTCGAAAAATTTCACTCGATCCAGATCAAAGGAGAATTTGAAGTCGGAATCCTAAAGGGAAGAAGATCCATGATCGAGATTGAGGCCGATGATAATATTCATGATCTCATTATGACTGAAGTTCTCGATGGAACACTTTATATTAAACCTATTAAAAAACTTTCCCGTACCAAGAAACAGGAATTAAGAATTACTTTTTCTGATACTTTAAAAAGTATACTTATAGGCGATGATGTGGAACTAGAATCTCTGCAGGATCTTTATGTAAAAGATTTCAAGCTTGAAACAGGCAAGGACGCGAAAGCTTTTCTAACACTTACGGCAAGTAAATTTAACTTTATCCACAAGGATGATGCAGAAGCTGAACTGAATGTAACAGCCCAGGAAATTGTCTGTCAGCTAAATCAATCATCCAAGGTTGAGGCACTATTGAATGCTCCTGATGTTGAGATCGATATTTATGAAAAAGCATCTGCAAGAATAGATGGCGAAACCCAAACCTTCAACTTAAGAGCAGACCAATCATCTAAATTTGACGGTGAAAATTTTAGCAGCTTCAAAACTGAAGTGCTGGCACAGGGAGGTTCATCATCAAAAGTAAATGTGAGTGATACGTTGAATATTACTGCTTCAGGAAAAAGTGAGATCGAAGTATTTAATACACCGGTGATCAAACTCTTACAATTTTCAGATGAAGCAAGTTTGTCCAAAAAAGAATTCAGCAAAGGTCTGTTTAAATAAATGCTAAATTTTGATCCTTAATTCATTATGAATAAGTGGATTGAATACATTTGCAGCCAAAATAAACTAATAGAAAGATGAAACTTATTACCAAAAATATTGTACTTGTATTGCTACTATCTCTGGCTTTAGTGTCTTGTAGAGAAAATGAAGATACAGAAGAAGAGAAAACTGAAGTTGAAAGAATGATGGAGGATCCTGATAATAAAGTTGAAGTTAAAGATGGCGGAGACAAGATCAAGATCGAAACTCCGGAAGGAGACGAGATCAAGATCAAAAAGGATGACGGCGAGTATAAGAAAAAAGTTGACAGAGCCGATGGTTCAGAAACCAAGATCAAGGTTGATGATGGAGAAGTAAAGGTGAAGACCGACAATTAAGATCTTAAGCTAGTATCAAAAAAAAGTCCCGCAATTGCGGGACTTTTTTCTTTTATATACTACCTGAATTAAACTGTCTCAGGTCTTGTTTGTGGTTTTTCTATATCTTCTTCAACCTCAATTTCCGCAAGATATCTTTCAGCGTCCAATGCTGCCATACAGCCTGTGCCAGCAGCGGTAATCGCCTGTCTGTAAACTTTATCCTGAACATCTCCGGAAGCGAAAACCCCTGGAATATTAGTTCTGGTCGTCTTACTCTCGGTAATAACATAACCTGTTTCATCCATTGTCAACCAGCCTTTAAAAATGTCGGTATTTGGTTTATGTCCAATAGCAACAAAGAATCCTGTAATATCGATTTCTTCCTTCTCTCCAGTCTGGTTATTCACCATTCTAAGTCCTTCTACTACCTGCTCTCCAAGGATCTCATCCACTTCTGTATTGTAGCGAAGATCAATGTTCTTGGTAGTTTCCACACGATGCTGCATTGCTTTAGAAGCTTTCATATAGTCCTTACGCACCAGCATGGTCACTTTATTACAGATATTAGATAAGTAAGTAGCTTCTTCAGCAGCGGTATCACCTCCACCTACGATGGCTACATCCTGGCCTTTATAAAAGAACCCGTCACATACTGCACATGCAGATACTCCTCCACCTCTAAGCTTTTGCTCACTAGGTAGACCTAAATACTTGGCAGTTGCCCCGGTAGATATGATTACACTTTCAGCCTCGATCCAGGTCTTATTATCTACAAGAGCTTTGTGGATCCCTCCTACTTCTTTAGAAAAGTCAACTTCAGTGATCATTCCAATTCTCACCTTCGTGCCAAAACGTTCAGCCTGCTGTTGCAGATCCATCATCATCTTTGGACCATCGATACCTTCAGGATAACCTGGGAAATTGTCAACTTCCGTAGTAGTAGTTAACTGTCCGCCTGGTTCCATTCCGGTATACATAACTGGTTTCATATCTGCCCTTGCGGCATAGATCGCTGCGGTATAACCTGCAGGACCTGAACCTATGATAAGGCATTTTATTCTCTCGATAGTATCACTCATGTCTTTTGATTTTCTATGTTATAAAAGTAGGTAGTTTGCACTAAAACTTACAAAAATAGATATTAACTTAATCTATATCTAAATAGGAAGCTAAAATAAGCACGAAACTATCACACAATCAGGCAAATTTAAAAGATAAAACTACCTTTGCCAAGTATGGAAATAAGTTTGTTCAGCATCCTGGATATCCTTGGTACGATCGCATTCGCGATTTCCGGGGCATTATCTGCCATGAACCGTAGACTTGATCTCTTCGGTATCTTTATTATTGCCTTCGTTACAGCGATTGGCGGTGGAACTGTGCGAGATATTCTAATTGGTGATACACCAGTTACCTGGATGGAAAACATTATGTACATATACCTTATTGGTACCGTAACAATTCTCGCGATCGTCTTCAGAAATAAACTGAATTATTTAAAGAAATCACTTTTTCTATTTGATACCATAGGACTTGGTGTTTTCACTATTACCGGAGTGGAAACCGGAATACAGAACGGTCTTGATCCAATAATTTCTGTAGCACTTGGCGCCATGACTGGAACGTTTGGTGGTGTTCTACGGGACATTCTCTGTAATGAAATTCCGGTGATCTTTAGAAAAGAGATCTATGCAACCGCCTGCCTTATTGGAGCGCTTGCCTATGTCACCCTTTACGACCTGGGAATGAACGCGGACGTAATTTACCTCGCTACGGCGCTTACGGTAATTAGTATAAGACTCGTTGTTGTAAAATATAAAATCACACTTCCCTCCTTCTATCCTACTTCCCCCGGAAGTTCAAGAATAAGATAAAACCGCTCATATTCCTCTGGTTATCAATAGTTTCAGTATATTTATAGTATACTTTTGATGAATGACCAGGCAAGCGAAGATCATTATTGTTGAAAACAACATTCCCATGGCTGCAAAGTTATCTTTACGGCTTAATAAACTGGGCTATCAAATCACAGGTATATTCTCTAGAGCAAAAGATGCACTTAATTTTATAGAACAGGATGCACCAGATCTTATTTTGATGGAAGATCATCTTAAAGGTCAACTAAATGGGTTTGAATCCAATAAGTCAAAAGGAGATCATTCAGTCCTGTATTTCAACGGAGGTAAAACAAAGTCTCTTCAGAAGTTAATTTTCAATAAACTGAAAGAACAGAAACAATTATTCAAAGAGGAGATTTCAGAATCGCTTGAGAGACTAAGAAAGAAGCCAGCGAAAACAGACTGTCAACTTATTCTGAAAGACCGCATCTTTGTTCGCTGCCATGATACCATGGTAAGAATTTCGCTTGATGATATACACTATATCGAAGCAGACCGTAATTATTGTAAGGTATATTCCAGAAATAAGAAATTCCTTCTGGTTTGTTCCCTGAAGGAGGTCAACGACAAAATTACCGATAAACGTTTTTTAAGAATTCATCGATCGTATATTGCCAATCTCTCCCATATCGATGAGATAGGAAGCAATCATGTCCTCATCGCTTCTCATACACTTCCACTTAGTAAAAACATGAGACTAGAGCTATTTCAACATTTACAGGTCATATAGCGTTGTAGCTCCATCCTCCTTATCTTCAAATTTTTTATCTTCGGAAACTTTTTAGCTACTCCCGGACATTTTTAGCCTGGTTACGTCCAGAAACTACTCATATACAATGGATTACTTGTTAAATTCAAGGTTATTAACCATAAAAAACCAGACCAAATGAAATTACTACGATCCTTTTCGATTCTCCTGACTCTTGCGCTATGTTCCACAAGTCTATTGACCGCGCAAAGTGATAATTATCAAATGTATGTTGTTCACGAAGATCGCGTTAAAGACGGTATGATGGATAAGCATATTGAAGCCGACAAAGCCTTACTGAAAGCTGCTAAAGAGCACAATATGGAGGGAATGGAATGGCTGGCGTTTCAGGCAGATGATAATCGCGTAATGTACCTCACGGAAATTGACAATTTTGCGGAACTGGATAAAAATCCTTTCAAAGACCTGCAGGAAAAAATGGGCGAAGAAGCTTTCGAAAAGCTCTTTGAACCTTTTGCTGAAACTTTTACCAAACACGGAGATTATATCCTAAATCTTGATAAAGAGCATTCCTATATGCCTGAAGGTATGGACCAAAGTATGGAAGGCATGAACTACAGAGAACTTGTCTTTTATCATATTCCTCCAGGAAAAATGGATAAAGCTGTGGAGATGGCTAAAGCTGCCAAGAAACTATATGAAGATAAAGATTCAAAAGCTTACTACCGACTTTATAGAAGTGGCTTCGGAACTATGGATTCCTATTTTATGGTAGCTGTATCTGGTAAAGATGCTGCTTCCGTAGAAAAAATGAGAAAAGAGAATGGAGAGTTACTTGGTGAAGAGGGTGAAAAACTATCTTCAGAAATACAGAAAGTTTTCTCTAAACGTGAAGTTGTTACAGGACACGTAAAACCAGAGATCTCTTACCAGGCTGAAAATTAAGATTATGAAAAATCTATTCATTTTATTTTCATGCATATTTCTCCTTATTTCCTGTGATCAGAATAATAAGGAGGAAGAAAAGATCCGGTACACGCAGGATTCAGAACAGATCAACACTTTTAAAAATGTTCTGCAGAATTATGAGAACGGAGAATGGGAGGAGTATCAATCCCACTTCGCAGACAGCGTAGAACTTTTTTATAATAGTCGGGAATCAATAGATGTATCTGCCGCGGTAGCTATGCATAAGCAGAATAACTCGGCACTTTCTTCCTATGATTTCGTGGATTCTGAAAATGAATTTGAAATGGTGGTGACAGATGCCGGTGAAACCTGGGTTAATTTCTGGGGAGAATGGGAAGGTACGATCGCAGAAAATGATTCAATGATCGTGATCCCGGTGCATATAACCGCCAGATTTGAGGATGGAAAGATTGTAAAAGAATATCTCTATTTCAATAATTCCGGAATGAACGATGCTCTTAGAATGCTGGAAGAAACACGTAGCATGCAGGATTCCATCGAGTAGTAATTTGTAGGCAAGAACTTTAAAGTTCTAATGAAGTGTTTTAGCAAAGTCTGCTGATATTAGAAATATAAAATCATCAATATCTATCTAAACAATGAATATAATATCTTTAAAGTATTCAGGAATTCAGGTTTTTACCTTACTCTTCCTGTTTTCAGTAATAACAATAAATGCACAGGATGCGATAAAGATCGATCCTGAACATTACAAGGTAGAACTTGAAAATGACCAGGTTAGAGTTCTTCGAATTAACTACAATGCCGGGGAATCCTCAAAAATGCATACGCATCCTGAAGGAGTAGCCGTGTTTCTTACCGAGCATACTGCAAGTATGAAAACCGGTGAGGGAAAGACGCTTAAAATGCAGGGAAATAGCGGAGATGTTTTATGGGTGGACAAAACCAAACACGAACCTATGAACATTGGTAATAATTCGTTTGAAGTAATTCAGATAGAACTAAAGAACAATACCAAAACAGCTGGTAAAAAAAGTCTGCACTTATTCAAGCTTCCGGATGATGTTAGCGAGAAGCAAGTAAGTGATTTCCTTAAGGAAATGAATCATGCGATTAGTGAAGAAGGATACCCGGAAGCCGGTTATCATTTGTACAAAATCGCTGAGAATAATGATTACAGCTATTTTATGGAAGGTGTCTGGCCAGATTCAGCTACCTATGATAAGATCCATAATTCTGAAAAGTGGAAAGCTGTTGCTGAAAAAGGTAAAAAAACGATAGATAAAATAAGGGCTCAGGAATTGTATATGAAGGCTGAGAAAGTGAATTAGCCAGAGCTTATTTCCAGAGTTTAGATTTAATTAAAAAAGCTTGCTGAGATTTAAAATTTCAGCAAGCTTTTTCTTGTTATAGTCTAATGATTAATGCAGAAGTTTATCACGTAAAAGTCCGTAAACAAAGGTTCCAAGCATTGCTGCCAGGAAAACTACGATCACGGCTACATAACCTGCACCAATAAGTGTATAAATTGGACCCGGACAAGCTCCTGCAAGCGCCCATCCCAATCCAAAAATAATTCCGCCATACATATATCTACTGAAGCTTTTTTCCTTTGGCTGAAAAGTGATTGGTTCACCCTGAACATCCTTCATTCCTTTTTTCTTGATCAGTAAAGTCCCAAGTACGCCAATAACCAAAGCAGAACCTATGATACCATACATATGGAATGACTCGAACCTGAACATCTCGTAGATCCTGAACCAGGAAGCTGCTTCAGACTTAAACATCACAATACCGAACATGATTCCTATTACTAAATATCCTATTACTCTCATCTCTTAAAAAATTAAAGGGAACAACACATGGATCATAAATAATCCACCTATAAAAAATCCAACTACAGCGATCAACGAAGGCAACTGTAAATTACTAAGTCCTGAAATTGCATGTCCAGAAGTACATCCACCAGCCCATCTAGCACCAAAACCTATCAAAAATCCTCCAATAATAAGGATACTAAGCGCTTTCCAGTCTGTAAGTGCTTCTATACCATATAATTCATCTGGAAGATATGCCTCACCTGCACTGGCAAATCCCAGTTCATTAAGGTTTGCGACCGTATCTGGATTAATGGTCACTGCAGGATCTACTGTCAAAAAGTTCATCGCAATAAAACCACCAATGGCGGCTCCAACAATCACCACAAGATTCCACTTTTGAGCTCTCCAGTTGAAATCAAAAAAGCCGGCAGATTTATCTGCTCCACAGATGGTACATAAAGTTCGAAGGTTCGAAGACATTCCAAACTGCTTCCCCATAAAAATGAGGAGGAACATAATGAGTGCGATAAGCGGTCCAGCCACATACCAGGGCCAACCCTGAAAAATTAGATCCATAATTATTTTTTATTGATTGCAAAGATGCGAGAAGTGCACCGATAATTAAGTAACAATGGTTACACTATCTGTCTTCGCAAAAGTCTGCCAGGTTTTGTAGTGTTTTTTCAGAAAGCCTTACAAGAGTTTGGGACGACCAGCCTGCACTTTTATCGTGGGCGATCACATTATCTCTTTTCTTTATTTCTTCGGAAAGCTCTTTCCCTCCATCACCATCGAAGATCCCAAAATTGGAATCCTGCGCTATCCAGTTACTGAAGCTGTCCAGTTCAAAAGGAAGCCCCAGGCTGGTATTGATGATAATTTTAGAATTTCCAAACTTCTGAAAATATTCCGAAGTCATTACCTGAGTATTTTTTGGCAAATGGAAGCTTACAATATCACAGGTTTCTGCTAATTCCGGTAATTCAAGATAAGTCAAACCTTTCTCCTCATAATCCTGTTTCCTGGAATTGCTATGATAGTATAAGTCTGCTCCAAATGGCTTTAAACAATCTGCCAGCAGCTTTCCGGTAGTTCCCAGACCTACGATCCCAATTTTAAGATCGGTTAGCTCCCGGGGCATGTCTTTCCATTGTTTACCCGAATAACCATTTAATAACTGAATCAATTCAGAAATTATAAATTCAGCTACCCCTGGATCTCCATAATCGCGAATCCCGCGTACTTCGATCCTACGATCCCGGGCGAACTTCACCGCCACATTTGCCGATTCATCGTCGTATAGGCTACAAGCCATTCCTATATACTTTAAGCTGGAACAGGAGTCTATGATGGTTTCAGTGATTTGAGTATGCCAGGATACGATAATCGCTTCTGCATCACCAATCCTTTCTATAATTGTCTGCTCATCTTCAGGGTAATCATCATATACCTTTACCCCGTTTTCTGAATATTCCTTCAGCTTATTTATGGACTCATCGTTCATCTTCGTATAGTCCACTAAAACGATCTTATTAAATTTCATAATCTTCAAATTTCAGTAAAAAATAAATGCTGAATTTTCATTCAGCATTTATAAGTAATTTGACATTCCCTATAACGGAATATTGCCATGTTTTCTATCCGGTCTTAAAACCGCCTTGTTTTCCAGTGCACTAAATGCACGTATCAATTTTCTTCTGGTATCTTTTGGCATGATCACCTCATCGATAAAGCCACGTTGTGCAGCTTCAAAAGGAGTGGCGAATTTTTCAGCATATTCAGCTTCCTTTTCTGCCAGTTTCTTTTCCGGATCCTCTGCCTGTGAGATCTCTTTTCTAAAGATAATTTCCGAAGCTCCCTTTGCTCCCATTACCGCAATTTCCGCAGTTGGCCACGCAAAGTTAAGATCGGCTCCAATATGTTTAGAATTCATTACGTCGTAAGCGCCTCCATAAGCTTTCCTGGTAATCACCGTAACTTTTGGAACGGTCGCCTCGCTCAATGCATATAATAATTTTGCACCATGCAGGATGATCCCGTTCCATTCCTGATCTGTTCCCGGAAGGAAACCTGGTACATCAACCAGCACCAATAGCGGAATATTAAAGCAATCACAGAACCTGGTGAACCTCGCTGCTTTTTTAGAAGCGTCTACATCCAGAACTCCCGCAAGACTCATAGGCTGGTTCGCAATGATCCCGACACTACGTCCTCCAATTCGTGAAAAACCAACAATAATATTCTCGGCGTAATCTTTGTGAATTTCGAAAAACGAATCAGCGTCTATGATACCATGAATGATTTCATGCATATCATAAGGCTTATTGGAACTGTCTGGAACGATACTTTCCAGTATTTCCCTGTGTTCATCACCTAATTTAAATTCCAGTTTTTCCGGTGCAGTTTTGTTATTCTGCGGCATGTAACTTATCAATTGCTTGATGTTTTCAAGACAGATAATATCGTTTGCAGCAGTCACATGAGTAACCCCAGATTTTGTAGAATGTGTGCTGGCTCCTCCAAGTTCTTCGGAAGTCACCTCTTCATTAGTTACCGTTTTCACCACGTTGGGACCGGTAACGAACATATAGGAAGTATCCTCTACCATTAGGGTGAAGTCGGTCATAGCGGGCGAGTACACAGCGCCGCCGGCACAAGGTCCCATAATAGCTGAAATTTGAGGAACTACTCCTGAAGCTTTTACGTTTCTGTGAAAGATATCAGCATAGCCTCCGAGAGATTTAACCCCTTCCTGGATTCTTGCTCCTCCGGAATCGTTTAGTCCAATTAGCGGTGCTCCAACTTTTACAGCCATGTCCATGATCTTACAGATCTTCTCGGCATGAGTTTCTGAAAGTGAACCTCCAAAAACCGTGAAATCCTGTGCAAATACATACACAAGTCTTCCATGAATTGTCCCGTAACCTGTAACAACCCCATCACCATAGAATTTCTGCTTTTCCATTCCAAAGTCGGTCGTACGGTGGGTCACCAGGATACCGATCTCCTCAAAGGAATTTTCATCCAGAAGATAATCTACCCGCTCTCTCGCGGTAAGTTTCTTCTTTTCGTGTTGCTTGGCTATTCTTTGCTCACCTCCACCCTTGTGGGCTTCAGCAATTTTTTCTTTTAATTTTTCTAGATTCTGACTCATTCGTATGATTCTGAATTATATAGAATTAGTTTGAAGGCAGCCTTAGCTGTTCCTTATCTTTTAAATATTGTTTCAGCGCCAGTAATGCTGCCAGTCTGGCTTCCTGTTCTGTTTCCTCTTTCAGCGCTTCCGGTGAATAATATTTCTTAACGAAATGGGTGTCAAAATCACCGCTTCTAAAGGCATCATGCTGGAAAACAAATTTTCCGAAGGCAAGTGTCGTCGAAACACCTTCCACGATATAATTATCGATCGCTTTGATCATAACCTCGATCGCTTCTTCCCGGGTTTTACCGTAGGTTACCAGTTTTGCAAGCATAGGATCATAATAGATCGGCACTTCCATTCCTTCTTCGAAACCATTGTCCATTCTGATTCCTTCTCCCTGCGGAATCTGGTATTTCTCAAGGGTTCCCGTACTTGGCATAAAATCTTCCAGAGGATCTTCAGCATAAACGCGGAGTTCCATGGCGTGCCCTTTGATCTTTAAGTCATCCTGGCTAAAAGCAATTGCTTCCCCACGAGCGATCCTGATCTGCTGTTCAACTAGATCCACACCCGTGATGTATTCGGTTACAGGATGTTCTACCTGCAATCTTGTATTCATTTCCAGGAAATAAAAATTCCTGTTTTCATCGAACAAGAATTCTACAGTTCCAGCACCCACATAATCACAGGCCTTGGCAACTTTTACAGCTGCCTCACCCATTTTAATGCGCAACTCATCATCAAGAACTACAGAAGGTGCTTCTTCTACAACCTTTTGGTGTCTACGCTGTACACTACATTCTCTTTCGAACAGGTGTAAATAATTACCGTGAGTGTCAGATAATACCTGTATTTCAATATGTCTAGGAGAAGAAACGTATTTCTCGATAAAAACCGAACCATCGCCAAAAGCAGATTCAGCTTCGCTGATCGCTCTCTTCATCTGGTCTTCAAGGTTTTCATCTTTCTCGACAACACGCATTCCTTTACCACCACCACCGGCAGAGGCTTTGATAAGAATTGGAAAGCCAATATCTCTTCCAATTGCCTTTGCTTTTTCAGTGTCGGTGATCGCTTCATCAATCCCGGGAACCATAGGAATATCGTAGGCTTTTACCGCATCTTTCGCGGCAAGCTTACTTCCCATTACCTTGATCGCCTTACTACCAGGACCAATCCAGGTAATCCCATTTTTTTCCACAGCTTCTGCAAAACCTGCATTCTCACTAAGGAATCCATAACCTGGGTGAATCCCGTCTACACCGAGTTGTTTGGCAACTTCAATGATCTTATCTCCTTTAAGGTAAGATTCGCTGGATGCCGCAGGTCCAATGCAAACCGCTTCATCTGCAAACCGAACATGAGGTGCATTTCTATCTGCTTCAGAATAAACTGCAACCGTATCTATACCCATACGTTTTACAGTTTTCATTACTCTAAGCGCGATCTCGCCTCTATTTGCTACTAATATTTTCTTCATATTTCTAATCCTGAAATTTTGAATATTATCATTATTCCATTTCGATCAATAACTGATTCTTTTCTACCGTATCTGCTTTGCTCACGCTAACAGATTTCACCACGCCATCTCTGGGTGCCGTAAGTGTATTTTCCATTTTCATGGCCTCTAGAACCAGCAGGTAATCACCTTCCTTGACCTCATCGCCTTCTTTTACATTTACTTCCAGAATAAGTCCCGGCATAGGTGCCTTGATATCGTTTATTTGCTGAGAGCTACCTAATGAAAGTCCCATCTCCTCTATCAACTGGTCCAGATCATTATTGATCCTTACCGAATAGATATTGGAGTTGATCTTAATATCATATTTTCTGTGAAGGAAATCTGGTTTAAAGACTTCTGCGGAAAAGGAACGATTATCTTTTAAGATATGATAATGTGCTTCTGAAGTTTTCTGGGTATCCAGTGCAGCGATCTCTTCCTGGCTGAACTCGAACTCAAAATCTTCATTTACTTTAACCTTGTATTTTTTATCCATAAATACGTTTATGTATTGATTTTAACCGTAGGAGCGTAAATATAGAAAAATTACAAAGCAATTTCTATTGCTGAAATATCAAAAAATGCCCAAAATATTTAAACTTCTATCTAAAGGTTTCTCGATTTAAAGCCGATCATTAAAAATTTCACAGCTTTCCATAAAAAAGCCTGGGAATTTCCCAAGCTCTAATTTTGAATTTAGTTACTATTATTTAAATTCCTTGATATCATCACTAAGGTCATACACCCGGGTGGCTTCAAAGATATTTTCAAGAATACTACTACCTGCAGCAGATCTATAACCTCCGGCACAATGAACCACTACCGGTTTGTGTGAAGGAATCTCGATATGTTCCTCTCTAAGTTCATTTAAAGGAACGGCGATAGCATCTTCAAAGAACTTACCTTCATTCACTTCACTGGTATTTCTAATATCCACAATCGTGTAGTTGTTCTGGTTGTTTTTGAAATCTTCCAGGTCAAATTCCCTGCTTTCTACTGAAAGATCTTCTCCAAGCGTATAAACGCCTTTGATTTGCTTTTCATAACCAATCTTGGCAGCTCTTTCCAGTACTTCTTCAAGTTGGTCTACAGATTCTATAACCAGGTAAAATGCTTCTTGCGGTTTAACGATCGCACCTAACCAGGTTTCAAACTTATCTTTTTCTGAACGGCACATGATGTTGATACTATTGGAAAGATGACCGTTCTTAAAGGTTTCTTCGTCCCTGGTATCTACTACCAGCATATCTTCATCTTCTTTTTCAGTCACATAAAGACGTACTTCATTAGACCATTTTGTACGCTGTACATTCTCTGGTCCGGTTTTGTTCACATCTACATCAAAACCAAAATAACTAGGAATGAATGGCTGATCCTTCAGTATTTCCTCAATAAACTCTTCTTCCGTCTGTTCTTTAAATGCCCAGTTGCCCTGTCTTTCATTTCCAAGCGTACTGGAAGAATCATCGCTCATGTTCTTTCCGCAGAGAGAACCTGCACCGTGCGCAGGATATACCAGCGCATCATCTGGAAGATCTGTAAATTTATTCTTGATCGTATGATACATATCACTTGCCAGTTCCTTACGTTTAGCAGTCATATTGCCAGCCTTTTCCCGAAGGTCTGGTCTACCAACATTTCCAATGAACAAAGTATCCCCGGTAAATAGTGCAGTGTCTTTGTCCTCTTTCGCCACTACCGTAATACTATCTGGAGAGTGTCCTGGGGTATTGATCGCACTAAAGGTGATCTTACCTATTTCAAAACTGTCACCATCATCAAATCCCTGGTGAGGATAATCTGCTCCCACCATTTCACTGGTATATATCGTCGCACCCGTTTCCTGGTGAATTTGCATATGTCCGCTAATAAAATCGGCATGTGGATGTGTTTCAAAAATAGCCACAATCTTAGCATTCTTGGATTCAGCATAAGAATAATACTGCATCGGGTTTCTGGATGGATCAACCAGCGCCATTTTACCTTCACTCACAATAGCATAAGAGTAATGTGCCAGTGGTTCGTCTTTAAATTGCTTTATATCCATAATATGATCTTTATTTATTGTTCTTAAATTTTATTTTCTTCTGAAAGGATACAGGGTCTGACTTTGAAAAGTCTCCGGAAAATTTTCATCTCCATGAAATCCTAATTCTATTTGTTTTCCATTCTTCGGAATATAGGCGGTACCAAAGAGATAATCCCAGATACTAAGACTTAACCCGAAGTTCATTCCGAAGGGTCTGTCCTTTGGCAATTCTTTACTGTGATGCCAGATATGCATTTTTGGATTATTAAAAATGTATCCCAGCGGTCCGTAGCCCCAACCTAGATTCGCATGATTTAAATGACCTACCAATACCGCAAACATATGTACCACGAAAAACTCCTGTATCCCAAAGCCAATCATAGCCAGTGGAATATATTGTACAGTTTTATAGATAATGGTTTCCATAAAATGAAACCGGAACTGTGCCGCAAAACCCATTTGCTTTACACTATGATGTACCTTATGAAACTCCCATAACCATGTCCTGCGATGCAACTGCCTGTGCACGTTCCACTGAATAAAGTCGGCGATCACGAACATAATTAGTAATTGCGTCCAGGCTGGTAGTTGATCTATTTGAAAAGCAACAATATTATTGATCCCGAAAAGTCCCAGAAAATCATTGAATATCTCGACGGCGACATTACTCAGCGCATTATACCCAATAAGAGAAAACAGGAAAAAATTGAATACTATATAAAAAGAATCGAGCCAGAATCCCTTACGTATTGGTTTCTGCTCTTTTCTCCAGGGGATCAATACCTCTAACGTCCAAACCAGAAGGGACAAACCTATAAGCCAGTAAAAATAACTGGTCCAGGTAGGACTGGTGATCTCGTTCCAGAGGTAATTTGCATACCCTGAAAAAGAACTCTGGATGATCTCTAGATATTTCTCCACTTTCATTGCCTTACAAAAATAGAAATATCTTGTGGGATAGGAAGTAACATTGGTTACAGTTGTTTTTTGAGAACCTTAACGTACGAAAACCTTGTATGTTAGAGTGCGTTAAACATCCCTTTCAGGCTATAGCTTTTGCTTAATTTTATACTGCTAAAAAAATGAATTATGAGTAGAGAAGTTTTAAAACAAAAGTTCGGACTAGGTGGTGTAGCCATTGGAAACGGTTTCAAAGTACTTAGCGATAAAGAAGCAGAAAAAACCCTTGAAGGAGCATGGAATGCAGGTGTACGTTATTATGATACCTCTCCATGGTATGGATTGGGATTAAGTGAACGAAGATTTGGACATTTTCTGCATAACAAAAAACGTGAGGATTATATTCTTACGACCAAAGCAGGCAGATTACTAAAGGCAAATGGAAATAAGCCGGAAACAATGTGGAACGAACCTGCTCCTTTCGATTATGAATATGACTATTCGGCGGAAGCTGTGAGAAGATCTGTAGAAGACAGTTTACAAAGACTGGGAGTTGAAAGCATAGATTATGTATTTATCCATGATCTTTCTCCAGATCATAATGATGAATATAAAGATGGTACAACCTGGCTGAATCATTTTGAAGTAGCCAGAACTGGTGCGATGCCAGAACTTACCAGAATGCGTGAAGAAGGAATTATCAAAGGATGGGGTCTTGGAGTAAATACCATAGAGCCTATAGTAAAGACACTCGAAGAGACAGATGCAGATCCTGATCTGTTCCTATCTGCTATTCAGTACTCCATGATCGATCATAAAAAATCGCTGGATGAATTATTTCCGGTGATCGAGAAACACAATGTGGGGCTGATTGCTGCTGCACCATTTAGTGCTGGTCTGTTATCAGGACAGAAGCGCTATAATTATGGTGGAGAAATGCCTGATGATAAAGTAAAGCAGCTAAACGGAATGAAAGAGGTTGCAGAGAATTATGACGTAGATCTAAGTAAGGCTTCCATTCAATTCTCTTATGCTCCTAAAGTTGTAAATACGGTGCTGGCAGGTGCCAGTAAGCCGGAGCAGGTAGAAGAAAACATGAAAGCTTTTGATGCTAAGATCCCATCAGGTTTCTGGCAGGAACTCAAAGAGAGGAACCTCATCGATAGCAGATGTGAAACTCCAGAATGATTATTAACCCCGGCATCGACCGGGGTTTTTTATTTTAGTTCCAGCCTTAAGTAATAGTTCCTTCCAAAACTGAGGAAAAATATCAAATAACCTAGTAACACCATTAAGATCACCCCAAGAACAAGGCTATTATAGTCATATTTTAAGTACAGAAAGAAATATAATAAAGCGATAAGGATCGCAGAGGGCATAAAGTATTTTGACATCACAAATCCTGAAACCTGTATTTGGACGCTTTCATCTTTACCAAGTGTAAAAGCAAGCGGCTGACTACCGCACCAGTCTATCTTCGCTTCCAGACTATAAACACCTGGAGGGACCGTATACTTCTTTGTTTCATGATCGCCTATATCACCAATCTTTGTTCCATTAAGATATAGCTCAAAATTTCTCATTTTATTTGCCCATTCTGAATCACGTTGTATGTATATAACTGGCATTTAATGGATTAGTTTAGGTTTTGTAACAAATGTTACTTTCGGTTTTTGAGCTTTCATCTACATTGTAAGCGGTTAGATTTTACAGGTTTTTAAAATTGAACGCCGTATCACCCTACAGATACGGCGTTTTTTTATTCATAAAACTCTGTGATCTGTGATAGCGTTTTTCGATCGATATCCGGTACCAACGCATTTTTCGCTGCATAACCTACCGGCAATAATAAATAAGGCCTTTCATTCTTTGGCCGCTTAAGAATGTTTGAGAGAAAGTTCATAGGACTGGGAGTGTGCGTTAAAGTGACAAGTCCGGCATTATGAATAGCAGAGATTAGCATTCCGCAAGCGATCCCAACCGACTCATTTACATAGTAATTCGTAAGTTTTTCTTCTTTCGTTCCAATTTCATAGGCTTCCTTGAAAACTACAATGATCCAGGGGGCGATCTCCAGAAACTCCTTATTGGTATCGGTTCCCAGTGGTGCCAGATCCTTCAGCCATTGTCCACTCATCCTACTATTATAATTTGCCTGCTCCTCCTCTTCTGCAGCGATTCTAATTTTCCGTTTGATTTCTTCGGAAGAGATCGCGCAAAATTTCCAGGGCTGCTTATGTGCTCCTGAAGGCGCCGTTCCAGCAGAAAGGATCAATTGCTCAATAAGTTCTTTCGCTACGGGTCGATCTGAAAAATGCCTGACAGATCTTCGCGCAGAAAGTTCTGCATAATACTTTCTTGCTCTCAATAGCATTTCGGTCTCGGTAAACTCTTCAGAATAAAAGGGAATGTGCGGGAATCCGTTTACCTCAACTATTTTCTTTTCTAATTTTCCTTCCATAAAAACTTTAAACTTTGCTAATATCTCCCATGACGCCTATTAGTTTCTTTTTAATATCGGTATAAGGAGGATGCAGAATATCTGTGGCAGCGAATTTCTTCTGCTGCATGACCGCTCGATTTTTCGAGAAGGTTTTAAAACCGTCAAAACCATGATAGTGGCCCATTCCGCTTGTTCCCACTCCGCCAAAAGGTAGTCTATGCTGCGCTAAATGATAAATATTATCATTAATGGTCACTCCACCTGAAAGCGTAAATTTTAAAAGATGATCTATACGATCCTGGTTATCATCAAAATAATAAAGCGCGAGAGGTTTCGCATTCGCGTTTACATGATCGATTGCTTCCTCCACAGAATCAAGGTTTAATACGGGCAATAGCGGACCAAAGATTTCTTCCTGCATGATGTCCATATCACTGCCAACGCCAAAGACCAGTTTTGGAGTCATCATTCCTTCAGGCAGCTCATGAGTTTCACATAATTCGATAATTTCTGCACCTTTTTGTTTAGCGTCTTCCAGTAACGATGTCAAACGTTTAAAATGTTTATCACTAATTATAGTAGGAGTATTGTTTGTTATTCGCGATATCTGGATAAAACTTTTCTACTACCTGTTTACTGTATTCTATAAACTTATCGTTTAAATCTGCAGGCATGACCAGGTAATCTGGTGCGACACAGGTTTGCCCGGCATTGAAAAGTTTACCAGCCAAAATCCTCTTTGCAGCCAGTTCCAGATCGTAAGATTGGTGAACGATCGCTGGAGATTTACCACCAAGTTCCAGCGTGACCGGTGTAAGATTGGGTGCAGCTGCTGCCATGATCAATTTTCCCATGCGGGTAGAACCGGTAAAGAATAGATGATCAAATGGGAGCGACGAAAAATCCTTGGCAAGCTCTGCATCGCCAGTGACACAGTGGATATAAGAGCTATCAAATGTCTTGTTGATCAAATCCTTGATCACTTCTGCCGATGCCGGAGCAATTTCTGAAGGTTTAATGATTGCATGATTTCCCGCGGCTATTGCGTCCACCAATGGACTCAGCGTTAACAGGATCTGATAATTCCATGCACCCATGATGCCAACTGCACCTAAAGGCTGAAATTGATAGTATGCCGTAGATGGTAATAGAAACCATGAACTGCGAACCGATTTTCTTTTCATCCAGCTTTTAAGATGGCGTCTGGCATGTTTGATCTCATCATGTAAAGGAAAAAGTTCAAGGATGGTCGTTTCTTCAGCACTACGATGTCCAAAATCCTGAGAAACGGCCTCTATCAATCGTTCCTGGTTTTTTTCTACCATTTCTGAAAGGCTGGCCAATGCCTCCATTCTCTGTTCGTATTCCGGAGGGGACTTTGTAAATGCCTTTTGCTGAATTTTTAGTAGATCTGATAGTTCTTGTGCAGTCATAGAGTAGCCTTTAAAATTGAAGGAACATTCTAAATTTAAAGTTTTCTATGAAAATGTGGCTGAGTTCGCTCTTTACTTTCTTCTGAAGAGCCCTGTCGAGAAATTCTGTTTCGCTCCCCAAGGAGTTGTATGATCCCGATTCTCGAGCCTTACCGTATCAAAATCTGATTCTAATAATTCCTCCAGATCTGAAGTTGCATATTTCCTAATGGTGATTCCACTACATTTATCGGGTCCTTTTTCAGAAAAAACTGATAGGAGACAATAAGCGCCTGATTTTAGAGAAGTTTTTAATACTGATAAGTAATCCTCTACCTGCTTATCTTCGGTAAGAAAATGCAGGGCCGCACGATCATGCCACAGGTCAGATGATGTATCTGGCTTATAGCTGGTTACATCAGATTCTATCCAGTTAATTTTTTCAGCTTTAACCCCCAACCTGTTTTGCGAATCCTGCAATGCTTTTGCTGAAATATCCAGCACATGAATGTTCGCATATCCCAATTCCGATAAATAATCTACCAGAAAACTATTCCCTCCTCCAATGTCAATGATATTCGCTTCAGGTGAAAGGCCCAGAGAACGGATGATCTCAAGGCTGTATTCCGGCTTTTGCTGGTACCAGCTCGTTTCTTCAAACTGTTTGGTATTGTAAATCTTTTCCCAGTGTTCTTTTAAATCCATTTCTAATTAAATTCGGCACAATTTTCAGAGGGAATATTCACGCCTGCGGCTTGCTGGTAGACCAGGCTTGCACCAAGATGACCTACATAGGCCAGGCAAACAGAACCCGCCACTAAAAGCAGGACAACCACAAGATTAGTCAGTTTATTCCTGAAGCTTTTGAGGTAATGTAATACTATCTCCAGTAAAAGCCCAATACTGAATAACCAGGCGGTGGTATAGGCAAAGTTTTCGTGATCTTTTAAAATGGTTGGATCACATAATTTACGGGAAACGACCCCATCTGCCAGATCACCGGTATAAATAGAAATCCAGATACCTATAACCCCCAGGATTAGTAAGAGTCGGCCACCAAAATGCCAGGTTTCTCTTCCAGACCATAAACTCATGATCTTAAAAAGTGTTGCAAGTAATAGTAAAACTATTGGAAAATGAACGGACAGAGGATGAAAAACCTCTGTCCGCCAAAATTCTGGAATTTGAGTTTCCATTATTCCATGATTTTTACTGAAATAGGATCCAGTCTTTTTCCATTCTTTTCAACTTCCACTTCTACTTTCTGTCCTTCTTCAAGTTCAGAAAATTCTACGTCACTTCCGTTTCTGGTAAGGCTGGTAGTTTCAGTAAAATAAAGCTCCAAAGTCTTGTCATCATCTGTAGTAACATAGATCTCTGTTTTGTCTGCTTCTACTTCTTTTACTGTTCCCTGGTAAGTTCCAGATTCCACTGCATCTGTACTTTCACCACAAGCGACGAACAATAAGATCGCGCTCATAAACATACCTTTCAAAATTGTTGATTTCATAGTCTTAAATTTAAATTAGATTGTAGAGGCTGAAATTAATGAAATTCTATTAGCCCATAAATAGAGATCCCGATTATTTAATCTTCAGCAGTATGTTTTCCTGATCTGGACGGAATCCTGATCATATTGAAAGATTTCATCAAATGAAATAATCCCGGCAATATGATCCCTCCTCCAATGATCAATGAAATTCCCAGCACGTGCATTACAGATTCCGGAGCAGTGTTTTCGAGCATATTCACTTCCGAAGTACTGGTAATAATAAGGCGCGGAAAATGAGTATACACAGCAGCAAATATCACCAGTAAGATCTGTAATCCTGCGTAAATCCTGGTCTGTACACGTTTTTGTTTCCCAATAGCAAACCATAGAGGAATCAGTAATAATGCTGAGAGTACGATCGCTATTAGAGATATACTATTCTGAAGAAATTCTTTAATAAAAACCATATCATACCAGTACCCATAGAAAAGCACTGCACCACCCACCAATACTAACACAATGGTAAAAATTGCCGATTTCCGACTATACATTTTCCTGATATCTCCTTCAGTTTCTCCAATTAATAATGTTGAAGCCAGGAATGTACAAAGTGCAGCATAGAATAATCCTGTTAGAACAGTAAAGGTATTTAGCCACGGATACATAAAAATTTCAGCAAACGTAGTATTAGAGTAATCATCTGTAACTACAATCTTACCGCTTAACAATGCACCAAATGACATTCCGAGGAAAATTGGAGTAATAAGGCTTGATATCCTGAACATGCGATTATACCATACCTGTGTTCCATCGATCACCGCATCATAATGCCTGAAAATAAATGCAACTCCCCGCATGGTAATTCCTAATAACACCAGTGTAAGGGGAATATGAAGATAGATGATGATGATATTGAAATACGCTGGAAAAGCGATCCATAAAATAACAATCAGGATAATAAGCCAGATATGATTGGCTTCCCAGACCGGTCCCATGACTTTATAGACCGTAAGTTTATTCAATTCCCTGTTCTCCCGGGATGAAAAAAGCTCTACGATGCCAGCCCCAAAGTCGGCACCACCCAAAAGAACATATAGAAATAGAGAGAAAAACGTAAAAAACAGTACCACGTATAACATACCTACCCGATTGAGTTATTAAGAACCTTGATCTGCCTGTGCATTAGCCAGGTTACCATCGCTGCAAGGATGGCGTAAACAGTAACGTACAGGTAAAAGCTAAATTCTAAACCGGGCATTGGGGTTACAGCTTCAGAAGTTCGCATGATATTGTACACGATCCAGGGTTGTCTTCCTACCTCGGTAACTACCCAACCTGCTTCCACGGCTACAAACCCTAAAGGGGTTAGTATCGCGAACAGCCACCAATACTTCTTATTATTCAGCCAGCTTTTCTTCTTTAAACTGATAAAATAGATCAAAGCCGCCAGCATTAGTAAACTACCAATTCCCACCATGGTCTGGAAAGCGTAATGTACAACAGGAACCGGTGGGAGATCTTCTTCAGGAAAATCATTCAGTCCTTTTACCTCAGCATCAAAATCTCCAAAGGCCAGGAAGGATAATGCTTTTGGTATTTCCAACTTATTACTCACAGTTTTATTTTCCGCATCCACGATTCCGCCGATATAAAGCGGAGCTCCTTTTTGTGTTTCATAGTGCGCTTCCATCGCCGCCAGTTTTACCGGCTGTCTTTGTGCGACATCCTTAGCCGAAATATCACCACTTATAGGCTGTAAAAGCGCTGCGACCGCTCCAAAAACTATGGCGATCTTAAAAGCAGCTTTGTGCAAATCTGGGCGTTTGTTACGTAATATTTGTATGGCGTGAAGACCGGCAACGGCAAAGCCAGTAGCAGCGAAAGCGGCCAGGGTCATATGCAGAGCCTGGGTAAACCATGCGTCATTAAGAAAAGCCTTGACCGGATCTATATTTACATATGCGCCATCTACCACATCAAAACCAGTTGGGGAATTCATCCAGGCATTGGCAGATACTACGAGAATCCCTGAGATCACTCCTGAAATTCCCACGATGATCCCAGTGATCCAGTGAAAAGTTTCCGGAAGTTTTTTCCAACCATAAAGGTAAAAGCCAAGTGCGATCGCTTCGACAAAGAAGGCCGCACCTTCCAGGGAAAACGGCATTCCTATTACAGGACCTGCATGTTTCATAAATTCTGGCCAGAGCATTCCCAGCTCAAAGGACAGCGCTGTTCCAGAAACTGCACCGGTGACAAAAAAAATGGCAACTCCGCGTTGCCAGGCTTTGGTAAGTTTTAAATAGATAGGCTTTCGGGTATTCAGCCACTTTTTATGAGAAACGACCATAAAAAAGGGCATTACCATACCAATACAAGCAAAAATAATATGAAATTCGAGGGTAAAAGCCATTTGAAGTCTGGCGTAATCGAGGTTTTCCATAACGGAATGATTTGGATGATATTCCGACCTCAAAAAGAAGGTTGAAACACCTGTTCTTTCGGCTTGTAAATTTACTGAATTTTATAGGCTTGATCCCTTCAGAAACACTTTAATTTCTGAATTTAACGCATGTTCCATGAAGTCTTCAGAAGGATCAAAAAACTTTAGAATTTTCCGAAGAAAACTTCAGAAGAGATTAGAGCAGTTCGCTTAGAATAATGTAGATACCCATCACTAGAACGAACCAACCGAAGCCTTTTTTCAACTTCTTTCCATCTATAAATTTATTCAGATACACTCCCAGCCAGATCCCACCAATGGAGATCGCAGTAAATATGAGTAGAAACGGCCAGTCGATCTCTAGGTTTTGAACATCTCCAATAAAACCGATCAAACTTTTAAATGCGATAATGAGTAAGGAAGTCGCCACTGCTTTTTTCATGGGAAGTTTGGCGAGTAAGACCAATGCCGGAATGATAAGGAAACCACCACCAGCTCCAACGATCCCGGTGAGCAGTCCAACTATGATACCTTCTAAAATGATCAAAGGATAATTGTATTGAACTTCCTGTTCTTCACCAGTATCTTCAGTACGTTTTTGAGTAATCATCGAAATTGAAGCGATCACCATGATGATGGCGAAAAACAACATGATTCCGATATTCTTGGTAATCATGAGTCCGCCAATACTAAGGATCTCTTCAGGAATTGCCGGGACGAGGTACATCCTGGTAAGGTATACGGCGATAAATGCGGGAATTGCAAAAACAATCGCGGTCCTGAAATCTATTAATTTCTTCGGAAGGTTTCTAAGTGCGCCTACCAAAGCTGAAGTTCCCACTACAAAAAGAGAATAAGCAGTCGCGGTTACAGGATTGATCGCCATAAGGTAAACCAGCACCGGAACCGTAAGTATGGAACCTCCACCACCTATGAGACCAAGCACTACTCCTATAAGTAAAGCTCCAAAATAACCGAGAATTTCAAGAATATCCATAGTAATTTAATTTCGGAACAAATGTATTGGGTTCATAGAGCACGTGCAGTAACAAGTGTTACAGAAGCATTACAGGTCGATGACCTTGATCTGGTTTCTTTGTAATTTGATCTTTCCATCCAGTTCGAGTTTCTTTAATAACCTGGAAACTACCACCCTGGACGTATGAAGATCGTACGCGATTTGCTGATGGGTACTTTGCACATTCTCATCTCCATTGATCTTAGCCTTGTCCCGCAGGTATTTCATAATACGCTGATCCATATTAAGAAACGCGATCGTGTCTATTGTATCCAGCATTTCAGAAAGACGGGAATGATAGCTTTCAAAAACAAAATTTCTCCAGCTTTTAAATCTTGCGGTCCATTCTTCCATTTTTGCGATTGGAACCATGATCATGGTAGTGTCGGTTTCGGCTACCGCACGAATTTCACTTTTGGTCTGGCCCATGCAGCAATTAAGAGTCATGGCACAGGTATCCCCTCGTTCTATAAAGTAGAGCAGCAATTCATCGCCATCACCGTCTTCGCGTAAAATTTTAATAGCGCCATTGAGCAACAGCGGCATCCCGGTAACATAATCGCCAAACTCAATAATGCGCTCCCCTGCATCGATCTTACGAATAGATCCACATTCGGCGATCTCTTCGAGCAATTCTTTTTCAAATAGAAAGCCATAGGCCTCCTGTAATTCGGTCATCATGGGTTAGGATTTTTACCCTTTAAAATTAGCAAGATTATCGAGAACAATCCCTAGTGATTAGGTAGGTTACTTCGGAAGCTTCACTGAAATCAGAAAATATTGATACTTCAGAAGTAAGTTTTATAAAAATTTTAAAGTTATAGGGCCTTCCGAAGAATTCATTTAACGAAGTCTTATTAAGCATCGGCTCTCTTAAGGCGTACCTTAGTGTTCGAGAAAAATTGCTAAACAAAAAGAAATAAAATTATGTCGAAGGATTCAAAAATGACCACTATTAACCCAGCAACCGGGAAGGAAATCCAATCTTATGATACGATGACCAATGACGAAATGAACAAGGCGATCGAGTCCTGTCATGAAGCATTCCTGGAATGGAAAATGAAGCCTGCTGAAGAGCGCGCAAAAATTATTGTTAATATTGGAAAAGAGCTTGACAAGAATAAAGACAAACTTGCCAAATTAATGACAGAGGAAATGGGGAAACTGGAAAAGCAGGGACACCAGGAAATCGAACTCTGTTCAGCTATTTGTGATTATACTGCCGAAAACGGACCAAAGAGTCTGCAGGATGAAGAAAGAGAATTGCCAGAAGGTGGAAAAGGTTTTATCACCTACTCTCCAATGGGCGTGATCTACGGAATCCAACCATGGAACTTCCCAACTTACCAGGTAGTGCGTTATTCTATCGCCAATCTTATGGCCGGAAACGGAGTATTGCTGAAACATGCTGAAAACGTAACCGGAACAGGAATTTTACTGGAGCAAATTTATAAGGACGCAGGTTTACCAGAAAACCTATTCAAAACACTGGTGATTTCTCATGACCAGAGTGATGAGGTGATCGAGAACAAGCGAGTGCGCGGAGTGACTCTTACAGGAAGTCCAAGCGCCGGAAGAATTATTGGTGAAAAAGCAGGGAAAGCACTTAAGAAAACGGTATTGGAACTGGGAAGTAACGATGCTTATATCGTACTTGATGATGCAGACCTTGATCTTGCTGTAAAAACCTGTGTACAGGGACGTCTTTATAACAATGGAGAAACCTGTGTTGCTGCGAAAAGATTTATTGTAGTAGATGCGGTTTATGACAAATTTAGAGATGCTTTTGTAGAGCAAATGAAGAATATGAAGGCTGGAGATCCTACAAGCGAAGATAGCGATCTTGGACCAATGGCCAGAAAGGATCTACGTGAAGAACTTCATGAGCAGGTTGAAGAGAGCGTGAAAAAAGGCGCTAAGATCTTGTGTGGAGGAAAACTGCCAGAAGGCGATGGTTTCTATTATCCAGCGACTGTGCTAGAAAACCTGGAGCCAGGTCAACCAGCATATGATGATGAGCTTTTTGGACCGGTAGCTTCTCTAATCAAAGCGAAAGATACTGATGATGCAATGAGAATTGCAAACGATAGTAGATTTGGTCTTGGTGGTGGAATTTTCTCTAAGGATGAAGCTAAGGCTAAGGAATTAGCACAAATGCATTTTGATACCGGAATGGTATTTATCAATTCCTTTGGACTTGCCAAGCCTAACATGCCATTTGGTGGTGTGAAAGATTCAGGTTATGGTAGAGAACATGGTGGATTTGGATTGCATGAATTCGTAAATGCGAAGTCTGTAATGATGGCATAAGTCATTGTTCAATAATCATATTTATAAGGGAGCTTCGGCTCCCTTTTTTTGTACCCAAATTGAATATAAACCTCTGAACCAGCACTTTCTGTTTTTAAACGTTTTCACAAGTAATACGGTTTTACGAATCGGATTTTAATTTATGTTTGAAGATTAATTAAATTTTTATGAAGCAATTGAATTTGTTTCTATTCACACATAAAAATGCTGAACAGATAGGTATAGACTTTAGGTTCGACATGGAACTAAAAGCACATTTAAAAATGCTGAAGGAAGTGAGATGGAGTCGAACCCATTCCTGTTTCTATATACCATCGGGCAGACAATATCTGGAAAAACTGAGCTCCCACTTCAAAACTATTGAAGTAGAGATGAATACTGCTTTACTGGATTTCTCCAGAATTCCGGATATCGCCATTGTGGAAACTGTTGAAGTAAGACAGGCCATGCGAAAGTTCGTGCAGTACTTGAAAGGACTCAGACATAGCACAAGTACGATCAAAACCTATTCTTCATTTGTGCACTCATTTCTGAAATTTCATCATGAAAAAGAGAATTACACACATAAGGATGTCGCCAGGTTTATAGAATCTGAAGTTGCTCTGAAACGCTATTCTATAAGTACACACAGGCAATGTATTAGTGCATTGAAGCATTATTTTGAATTTAACGAGAATGCGTTATTTGATCTGAACGCGTTGAAGCGTCCTAAAAAAAGCAGTTATTTACCTACGGTTCTAAGCAAGGAAGAGCTAATCGATCTATTGAGACTTACCCGAAATTTGAAACATCGAAGTATTCTCGCCCTTATTTATTCATCAGGCTTGCGAATTGGCGAGCTTATCAATCTCGAGTTGCGGGATCTTGATATTGATAGAAGGCAAATACTGGTTAGACAGGCGAAAGGTAGGAAAGACCGTTATGTAATGATGGCTGAAAGTTTTCTTCCCTTATTGCTGAATTATTTACAAACTTATGAACCTAAGCGATACTTCGCTGAAGGTAACGGCGGGAAATACTCCAGTTCCGCAATTCGCGGATTTCTGAAGGATAGCTGCGAAAGAGCGAAGATCAGGAAAAGGGTGACTCCGCATACCTTAAGACACAGTTTTGCCACCCATATGCTGGAAAACGGAACAGATCTAAGATATATCCAAGAGCTCCTTGGCCACGCCAAACCGGAAACTACGATGATCTATACGCATATAACCAAAAAAGACTTACTTAAAATTGAGAGTCCGCTAGATTCCACCATCAAGAAATTACTGGAGAAGGGAGATAAAGAACAGTCGGATCTGCGTTTATCCCGAAACATACTCGGATAAAAATGTATATTTGGGTGGATATAACGAGTTAGCTCCAATATTTTATCAAGAAAAAAGTTCCCAATTTGGTAATTTTATTTATCTTTGTTTTAAAATAATTTAATGTGAGAATTATTGCAAAACGAACCTTACGCGATTTTTGGACAAAACACGCTGATAGTGAACAACAATTAAAAGCCTGGTATCGAGAAACAGAAAAAACCGATTGGGAAAATATTAATGATCTAAAGAAAGATTATCCTAGCGCAAGTATTTTACAAGAAAATAGAATTGTATTCAACATTAAAGGAAACAATTATAGATTAATTGTAAAATTCAGTTTCGAATATCAAATCTGTTGGATTAGATTTATTGGAACGCACGCAGAATATGATAAAATAGACGCAAATACAATTTAAGATGAAAATTACACCAATAAGAAACGAACAAGATTACCAAAATGCACTTGAAAGACTTGAGGTGATTTTTGATGCAAAAAGAGGAACTGAGGAAGGTGACGAACTAGAAATATTATCAATTCTAATCGACAATTATGAAAATGAACATTTTCCAATTGGAATGCCAGATCCGATAGAAGCTATAAAATTTAGAATGGAACAAATGGGAATGAAACAAAAAGATCTAGCAGAGATTTTTGGTTTTAAAAGTAGAGTTAGTGAAATTTTAAGTAAGAAAAGAAAACTGACTTTAGATATGGTAAGAAAGCTAAACACTACACTACATATTCCGACAGAGGTTTTAATTCAAGATTATTAATCCGAACACAAATACTGGAGCTAACAACGGTTATCACAAATAACGGGTATTATCGAAAAAGTGTATTTTAGTATCCTAAGTAAGAAAATACTTAAACCGACTAGTCCGCATCCCTACTCCCGCAACTTGTGTTAACCGAGACCGTTAGCCACAATTACCAGAATGAGCATAGAAATAACACTTTATACCAAGAAAGCAACGAAATCTAGTTTGATCAAATATTTACGAGATCACAATTTTTATAAGGTGAAACATTTCATAGACTCTTATAATGATAAAAACAATCTTCATTATATGTGGTTCGGCTCAAAAAATAATGAATCAACTGCTGGAGTAGAATCAACAATCATTAAAGTAGATAATGACTTAAAGAAACAGTTTAAATGCTCGGACTGGATATTGCACACTAGAACAAAATCCAGTGGAAGTTTTGAAGATAAAGCTAAACAAAACGAGATAATAAAAAGTGCAAGAAAGCAGTTCGGAGGAACATTTTATAATGATGGATATGGAACAAACAGATATATTGACTTAAATGACTATCCGAGATTTCAACCTCACGAAAAAGCAATTTCTAATATAAGAGAGAATGCATTAGAAAAGCTATTTCAAATTACCAATAGTGTAGAGAATTACAAAAACCCGCTAAGCGATAATTTACAGAGTATTAATATTCCTGCATTGAAAGATTTATTAAAGACTAAAGATCCAAGCGTAACTTTATATAATAGTTTAATTCCATTTCTCGTATCGGTAATTGAGTATTTCTTCGGAGAAATTTTTATAGCAATTATAAGATATGATCCGGTTGCGAAGGAATTAATTGCTAAAGAAAACTTTAAAATCGGAATTTCGGAAGTTGTGAAAATTGAAAATAAAGAAAAATCAATTGAGGAGAGCGTAGCTGAGAACTATAATTTTCAAAATCTTGATAGTATAAATAAAGTTTACAATAAATTTGTTCAAATAGATATATTTTCGATTCTAAGTAAACGAAAAAAAGTTAACGGCAAAATTTTAAGAATTTTAAATAAGATAGAGGATTTAATTAACTCACGACATAATATTATTCACAACTTGGAATTTAATTATGAAATGACAAAAAATGACTATCTAACTTATGTCAAAACCGTTGAAAAAATGATTGAAATGATTGTTGATGAGCTAGAAAACCAAAGAAAATTAAATATCGAAAGGTAACAGTGGCTAACAACGGTTATCACAAATAACGGGTTTTATCGAAAAAGTGTAATTTAGCATCCTAAGAAAGAAAAGAACTAAACCGACAAGTTCGCATCCCTACTCCCGCAACTTGTGTTAACCGAGACCGTTGTAAACAAGAGCTCAAAAAAAAATTTTATCATTAAAAACGGATTGATTTTTAATCTACATTTAGCCATTAACAATCAACTATTTAATTATAATTTTTTGTGATCTATGAAAGAGATTAAACAAAGAAAAGGATTTGAAAATCGGTCTTATAAATTAGATTCAAATTCAGAATTCGTCGAAGTTACCTTCAATTCAATTAAAGAAAAATTGAGGTATAAAATTCATCTAACTGAAATTGGTAACGAAATTCTTTACGAGGCAGATAATGTAATCGTAGGAAAGATCTTTATAGGAATAACAACTCTTATAACTTTAGTTTGCCTTGGAGTTTATTACTTAAGTAACCCAGAAGATCCTGGAACCTATGTTGCCAACACGATAATATGGGGGACAATTTCAATCTGTGGGTTTATATGGCCTCATAAGGACGATATTCTTATAGTAAATGGCAGCAAACATATTAGGCTTTTTCGTACTAAACCTAGCGAAGAAAAAGTTCTAGAATTTGCTAACCATCTGATAAAAATGGCAAATGAAAAAAGAAAAGAGTTGGCTATAAATTTCGATTTTAGCGAGGAGCAATTCACGGCGAACATCAATTGGCTTTTAAATATGAAACTAATTGAGCCAAAGGAATTTGAAGAATTAAAAGCGGAATATAAGTTTAAAAAGCTTATTTGAATTAATTTCAAGATCGAGGATTCGCTCCAGTTTACAACAACGGTTAATCGCCAATAAGCGGCACCGTTAGAAAGAAAATAATTAACTTGACCAACAACCAACATTAAGCCGACAAATCCGCGTCCCTTACTCCGCCAACTAGCGATAACCGAGACCGTTAGGCACAATTATCTGATAGAGCCAAATAGCAAACAAATTTTGTACTTTTACAAAAAATTGAAAAGGATTCTTGAAACTAGAACACAATATATCTAGAATAGAATATTTACTAGATCTCTTTAGACTTTCTCTAGACGATTTATTAAATATAATTAGTGAAGGACTTAAAAACCCTATCACTAGAGAAGACTTATATACCAATGAAATTAAAGCTAGTACTCTAAAAAAAATTGATAAAGTTTTTAATAAAGGCCTGAACTTTTATTTAGATCCGAGTGAACCTAAACACACAAAGGACGCTAGTATATTTTTTCGTAAAGATAATTTCAATTCCGACCTAAATATCGGTGCAAAGAAAATTGTAAATCAATTTGAAGAGCTAAAAATATCAGTATCAGCTTTATCAAAATTGACCGATTTTAATTTAGAAAGAAAATTTAAAATTTACAGCGTCCAAGATAATCCATTAGATGTTGCATTTGAGATTAGAGAAAATCTTTATCCAGCAATAAAAATTAAAGGTCTAAGGGATTTTCTGAAAGCTCTAATAAACTCATTTGCAGATTCAAATATTATGGTTTTTGAGTTTATAGAAACTTGGAACAAGAAGGATAAAGCGAATATAAATGGCTTCTTCTTAAGCCCTAATACTATTGTTTTAAAAAGGCAACAAAAATCATTTAGAAGAGAAATTTTTACTTTAGTTCATGAATTAGGTCACTTCTTACTGAATGAAGAAGAAATTGAAGAAGTTGACTATAAATCTATTTCCAAAAATCACCTAAATAAGATAGAAAACTGGTGTAATGAATTTGCCTACTATTTCTTAGTTGGAGAATACTATAAACAAATAAAAAGTCTTGAAAAGGCTGATATGTTTAATGATTATCATCACAATCTGATTGATGAGATATCAAAGGAAACTCATCTAAGTACTTTAGCACTTTATACGAGATTACTCTATGATAATAAGATTTCTAATTCAGACTACAATAAGATAAGAAGCGAAATAAAATTGGCTTACCAAGAAAAAGTTGCTGAAGAAAATAGAATTAAAGAATTACAAAAACTCCAGGGAATAAAACAAGGTGGATCAGTTCCTAAGCCTATTAATTCACCTCTATTTGTTAATACCCTTCAAAATGCATTATTAGATGGTGTAATTAACGAATATGAATTTTGTAAAAAGCTAAAGATTAAACCTGAGAAAATGGAACAGTTTATTCAATGAAAATTATAGTTGATACAAGTTCCTGGTTAGCTTTGGTTCGATATTATATTCCATTCGATCCAGATTCCAATGTCTATCTATTCTTTAAAAATGGTATTGAGAATGGTTCCATTATTCTAATTAATGAAGTTCATCAAGAATGTTCATTTGTAGCCCAAAGAATAGTTCCAAAAAATCTTTCCTTCTTCAATGAGAAAAAGAACATCACAAAAACGACTGATCTTTTCCCCTCTCCAAAATTTTTCAATTTAGTAGATAATCAATTTACAGTTCAATCCATTAAAAGGCGATTGACAGATGTGGAATATGAAAATAGAAAAGAAGCATTTCTAAGTTCAGCAGATTCCAAGATAATTTTAAAAGCTCAGAAACTAATTAAAGAAGAAAAGATAGAAAATACGATTGTCGTTTCAGAAGAAACTAGTTCTGAAAATGATAACAAAGTTTTCAAAAAGATTCCTGCGATATGCAGTCTTTTAAAAATTGAATGTTTAACTCTACCTGAGCTAATAGAAAAATATAATTCTGAGATAAATTTACGATTCTAGAGATAACTGTGCCTAACATCGGTTCATCGCAAATAACGGGTTTAGTCCAAAAAGTGTAATTTTAGAAACCAGGAAAGAAAATAGTTAATCCGACAAGTCCGCGTCCCTACTCCCGCAACTTGCGATAACCGTAACAGTTGGCAATAATTATTTATATGAAGCAATATTTTACTATTCTTATAATTTTTATATCATTTTCAATTAATGCACAAAGAATATTAGAAGTTCCTCCTGGAACAATAAAAATTAATGATACACTATTTATTGATAAAGCTCCTATTGATAATTTAATGTATTCAGAGTTTACAGATAATGTACAAAGACTTTGGACTTATATTTTAAATGATTCTTTGAAATCCTTAGAATTAGAAAATATAGATAAATCCCTGTTGATTAATTCATTAGACAAAAATCAAAATAAAGAGATTTTTAATAAAATTACTGTAGCTCAAAATGTACAATTACCTGAGAATGTAAGTCTTTATAACTATTTTAATCATCCTCAATATAATTATCATCCTGTCATCGGAATCTCAAAAGATTTAGCTCAAATTTTCTGTCAATGGCGCACCGACATGGTGAATTTGAGGTGGAGTACAGAAATTAAGAATGGTGATCCAAAATATAAAAAAATTAAATATCGGATTCCAACAACACAGGAATATAGATTAGCAAAAGATTATTTTTCGGACAATAATAAATTATTAATGATTAATAAATTTTCACCATTAAAAATCGATTTAAAAGACCTTCGAGACAATGAAAGTTTTATATTATTTGAAAATCCCGAATTCTCTTCAACAGATCAATATTTTAGAAATGATTCGATTAAAATAGAAGAAACAAATCAACAACACACAGACAACTTGGTTTTCTTCCGTTGTATATGTGAAGTGCAAAAATAACTATTGCCAACAACGATTCATCGCAAATAGACGGCACCGTTATTAAGAAAATAATTAAATTCACCAACAAACCAGGTCTAAGCCGACAACGCCGCGTTCCCTACTCCGCCAACTTGCGATAATCGAGACCGTTAGCCACAACTAAAAGAAACTGCAGTACAAAACAGAAATATGAAAAGATTTTTAATTATAATATTAACTTACTTATTTATAAGTACCAATACATTTTCGCAATCCATAGACATAGAAAGTTGGACTAAAGATATTGATTTTTATAAGACCAATCTTGAACAAAATCATATTGACTTATACAACACGATTAGTAAAGTGGAATTTGAAAAGGAAATACAGCAAATTAAATCAACTTTAAACAAAAAAAGTGACGTAGGAGTTATTATAGACTTAATGCGGTTAACTCGAAAAATTGGAGATGGACATACAGCATTTTCATTAAGAGGTGTCGAAACACATTTATTTCCAATTGAGATTTATAAAGTAAACGGTCAGTGGAGAGTTATCAAAACGACTAAGAATCATAAGAATCTTTTAGGGAAAATATTAACGAGGATTGATGGAAAACCCATAAATAAAATAATAAAAGAAGTAAGTGAAACTGCACAGTATGTAGAAAATGAACAATCTGAAATTATTAGAACTGGCGAGTATTTAATGATATCTGAATTGTTATTTGGCTTACAGCTAACACATAATGAATTTAAAGCAGAGTTTACTTTTTTGGACGATAATAATAGAGAATCAAAAGTATTATTAAATGCTATCAATAATAAAAACTATTACGAGAATACCGACTTCCAATCATATGATATAATAATTCCAGAAATTCAAAAACCAGTTGACTCAAAACACGATTATCTTTGGTTCAGTTCTATAAAAGACACGAAAGGAATTTTTATCAAATTTGAGAGTTATCCATCATTTGAAGAAATGGAAAAGTTTGGAGAATTAGTTTTAAATTACATCAATGAAAATAAAATTAATCAAGTAGTAATTGATTTAAGAAATAATGGAGGTGGAGATTTTTTTGTCGGAACTTTTTTGGCTTATTATCTAAATTTGGCTGATAGTATTGATTGGAAATCTGGAGTTTATGTTTTAACAGACAAAGTAACTTTTTCTGCTGGAGCAAGTAATGCATCACAATTTAGACAAATCCTAAATGCTAAAATTATTGGAGAACCTACAGGTTCAAATCCAACAGGATATCAAGATATGGGACAGTTTACACTTCCAAATTCTGGAATGATTGTTACTTATTCAAAAAGACTGTTTAGATTTCAAGATAAAATCACACAAGGAGTTCAACCAGATGTTTTGATTGAATATGATTGGGAAAGCTACTCAAAAGGAATTGACAATATGATGGAATGGATTATTAATGACATTCGAATTAAATAGCAGTGGCTAACAACGGTTAATCGCCAATAAGCGGCAACTTTAGTAAGAAAATAATTATCTTGACCAACAACCAATACTAAACCGATAAATCCGCGCTCCTTACTCCGCCAACTGGCGATAACCGAGACCGTTGTGTGTAAGTTTTAAAGAACGAAATGAAAAACCAAGAACTTATAAAATTTGGATTGATATCACTGATTATTGATGTAATAATAATTTGGTTCTATGTATATAAATTTGAAAAACCTGATCCAAGTGTTTCCATTGCCGCAATACTTATTGTGCCTTCATTATTGATTATAAATTTAATTTTAGGTTTCATTTTACTAGTCATTAAGAATAAATTTTCTAAAATATTTTTTATAAACTCACTTTTAAGTCCGACTATATTCTACGCACTATGGATATTATGGTACAATGGTTATTCTTCAAGATATTACATTGATTATCATTTTAAATCTGATAATAAACTACACGAATTAAGCCTGTCTAAAGAATCTGACTTTTTTAATATATCAGATATTTCAACGCAAAAAAATGGATTTACAACAGGATTATATTCCGGAAAATATGACATTGTAGGAGATACAATTCTAATGATAGATGATACAATAAGAATGTTTATCATCGATGACAAACTTATAGGATTTCCGAATGATTTTAAGACTAGGTTTAAACTTGAAGAACAATAAAACCTACACACAACATCGGTTAAGCGCAAATAGCGGGCTTAGTCGAAAAAGTGTATTTTTAGACACCAAGTAAAAAACAAATAAGCCGACAAGAACGTGTCCCTACTCCACGCTACTTGCCTTAACCAAGACCGTTGTGTGTAATACCAAAGAAAATAATTAAATTAAAATGACACCTGTTTTAGAAGTCTTACTAAAAAACATCAAAATACTTATTGAATCTGCAGATTTAGGTTCTTCAATAAATCATGAAGGTTTAAAAGGTAAAGTCAAGGAAGAGCACCTAAGTGAGTTTTTTTTAAAATATCTACCTCGTAAATGGAACATAGGAAATGGAAAAATTGCTGATGGCAATGGAAGTTTATCTGCTGAAACAGATTTAATTATTTATAATGAAGATTCTCTTCCGAAAGCTATGCTAAGTTCCAATGTTGGGGTTTTTCCAATTGAAAGTTGCAGATATGCTTTTGAAATAAAATCTACTATAAATTCAAAAGAGATAAAAAGCACTATTAGAAAATTTAATTTGCTAAAGAAATTTGATTCTAAAGGTCAAAAACGACCGATTCGAGTTCTTTTCGCATATTCTTCTGATTTGAAGAAAGAGAATGAAATAGAACGACTAAAAAAATATGACTCTGAATTTCATACTAATCCAGCAATTGATGTTTTATTAGTTATTGGTAAAGGTTATTGGAGTCATACGAAAAGGAATTATGAATTCGTAGAATCAGGACAATTAGCAACATCTTCATTTTATTATGAGTCTATTTCACGACAAAATAATTTCGAGATTGCTCTGTTATTATCTGCAATGTTAAATACTTTAAGCCCTGAATTACCACATTTTTCTAATTATTTAAATGAATTCAAGGATTATAACGCATTAACTGTTGCGCAAGAAGTTATCACTAATGTAGAAGAAAATCTTAAAAAAAAATCTAGTAAGGACAAAGAAAAATTAATTGTTCGCTATCAAATTTTCGAATACAAAAATAAATACTATTGGCTTAAGAGGCCTAAGAAAATTGATTTAATATTTGATGGAAAAAATCAAAAATTCACTGAACCTGTAATTGAGATTGATATTATTAATGATGGAGAACGAAATATATATCGAAAATATTGAGGTTCTAACATCTAAGCAATTAGTATTCTTCTTTCCAATATCCAATCTATATGGCTTTGTGGAATTCCCACTATGCATAAAACCCAACGAGGTTTACAAAGTTGGAAGTAAATTTATTTGCTTTCCTAAAAGGACTGATGGAAAAGCTGGAGGAAATCTATATATGGAAAAAGGAGGAACTTATTTTTGGGAGCATCATTATAAGTTTACAAACACAATGCTAGATATATTTGGAGTAATAAGAATAAAAACAAGTTCGAATCAAACATTTTTCTCTGATGAAATCAATTTTTCACAATTAATAAAAAATGAGAAATATAGCCATCTTGATTTTATGTTAGAAAATGTTGGGCCAATTACGGATGAAATAACCGGTAATCAAGGTATGAAAATTAGAAAAGGTGCACTTCGTTACATATATCAAAATGAAGTAAGAATATTAAAAGGAAAGCGATAAGGTACTACACACAACAACGGTTAATCGCCAATAAGCGGCACCGTTAGAAAGAAAATAATCAACTTGACCAACAAACCAATACTAAGCCGACAAAACCGCGTACCCTACTCCGCCAACTGGCGATAACCGAGACCGTTGTGCATAATGTTTTAACCGAGATGAGAACATCAATTAATCCAACCAAACAGAATATTTCTGAAATTGAAAACTGGTTAACTCAAGAGTGGAATGATAAAAATGAAGGCTTTTTTACAAATTTGGAAATGATTCCTAAAGCTTTTGAAGAAAACAGAATTAGCATTCTTAACGAAAATGATAAAGCAATAGCATTTGCCTTATTTAGAATTTATGATGAAATGTCTGTAATTGACATTGCAGAAATAGAACCCATTCACCGTGGAAGAGGAATTGCTAGAAAATTTATATTAGACACCTTAGATATTTTGAAGTCAAGAGGTGTCATAGTGGTTAAACTATTTTGTTCTCCAGAAAAATCGGAAGGTTTTTGGATGAAGTGTGGATTTAATAGATTTGAAGTTCCCAATAATTCACAAATTAATATGTACAAAACTCTTATTGATGTATTGAATCCGACTAATGATTTTTTAGATTCTAAACTTGACAAATTAAAATTGTGGGATTGTGAACCTCATTTGACCGACCGAAATCAACCTAAATGGATTTGGGAATTAAAATATAAGAATGATAATAAAACACTGATTAAACCAATAATATGTCCCGCGCACTACGACTGGCAAATTGAGTTAGATAGCAAGAGTAAAATTATCACTGATAAAGTAAAATATTTTCCATTTGATATTTTTGACTCTGGGACATTTATAATTATAAACAGTATTGAGAACATAAAACACTAAGCACAACAACGGTTATCACAAATTACGGGTAGCATTTCAAAGAAAATAATTAAATTAACCAACAATTAAAACCTAAGCCGACAAGTTAGCGTCCCTACTCCCGCAACTTGTGTTAACCGAGACCGTTGGCACGCATGCATAAGATTATGAGTAAAGAAGAATATTTCAATCAATACGAATCATATATCGCGGAGAAAGTTTTTCTTACTGATGAAACTTCTCAAGTAGAAAATGAGACTTATGAAAATATGCTATCATTTACTATTTCTAAAAAGTATTTGGCTAAACTCAAGGTTACCGATTTTATAAGTTTTCTGTCTCGCATAAAGAAGAATAGAAAGTCTCAGCTCAATGTTTCTAAAACTATCTCTGATTTAATTTACTATATATGGCATGATGAGATGGCCGGACAACTCCGAGTAAATTTTATCAATTCTAATCACTCCGAATTACCATTTGAAGCAGATTTAGAATTCACTTCGAACGAAGTTGACATTATTGATGAATTTCTACACTCCGAATATCTTAATGAAATAACCTGGGATAAACTATTTGATGATACCGGAGACCTGCAATACAAGAAAAGCACTGAAATAATTGATTTCAAATTATAAGTTTATAAAGCAATAATTAGAAAAGATGCACGTCGTGCCAACATCGGTTAATCGCAAATAACGGGTATTGCAGAAAAAGTGTAATTTTAGAAACCAGGAAAGAAAATAGTAAATCCGACAAGTCCGCGTCCCAACTCCCGCAACTTGCGATAACCGTAACCGTTATATAAAATTGCACATTTGAGTTTTAATTTAAAAATTTTTTGATTTTGAATAAGAATGAATAACAACATTTCTAATAAAACTGACTATAAAAAGCTTTCTGTTTGGATCTTCTCAATTTTCTGTATCTCGCTTTTACTAATATTCAGTATAACGGAATTCTTGAGAGGAGTTTTAAATGAATGGCTATTTGAAAATAGTAGATTATTTCTAGTGCTACTCACGGTTGGAGTTGTAGTTATGTCATTTATAAACTCTCTGAAACTTCTGAGAAGAAAAGATGCCTCAAAAAATGTGAAATGGATTGTATTAAGCTCAATACCATTTGTACTATTTACGGTCGCTTTCCTATTAGCATTTAACTGGAAGAATATCATAGAATCATATTTCAATTAATATGAACTCCAAACATGTTTTTAGTTTGTGCAACTTTAAATAACAGCGGTTGATCGCAAATAACGGGTTTAACCAAAAAAGTGTAATTTTAGTAACCAGGAAAGAAAAAAGTTAATCCGACAAGTCCGCGTCCCTACTCCCGCAACTTGCGATAACCGCAACCGTTACCTGCAATAGCTCTACCAAGTTTTGGATGAACAAGTAGTAAGAATTTTATAATCTATTCTAATCAAATTATTGCTTAACAGGTCTCGTAAAATTTACCTGACGTAGTGTTATACTATCATTTTGAATTTCCTCTTCATCAATCATAAATATCATAACATCTTCTTCCCAACTATTCTCTTCTTCAAAAGTTTTAGCTATTTTGATATAGGGCATTGTTCTAAAAAGATTAATGTCTAAAGTATTCCTGTTTTTTAAAAATGACTTATGTTTTTGCAAGATCAATGGCGGTTTGCCTCCAAAATGGTTATAAGCCTTTTGGCTTTGATTATAATGTGTAAAACGAAATCTAGTGTCACCATAGGTTTCCTCTTCCATTTGCCTTACCCAATATGCAATTGATTTTTCTAATTTTTCATCGGGAGATCCAGCTTGAACTCCTTTAGTAAAATCAGCTTTTTCCATTTCATCATATCGCTGGTCAAATCTTATGTAAACTGTATCTTTTACTTGAGAAAAGGATAAAACTGGAATTAAATAGAATAGAATCAGAAGAACTTTTTTCATATTGCCCTATATTCGTTTCATTAAATTTTGGAAAAGATACTAATCAAGTAAAGCTTAAAAAAGTACAATCATAATTAGGTAGTCGCTACGGCAGGTAACAACGGTTAATCGCCAATAAGCGGCACCTTTAGTAAGAAAACAATTATCTTGACCAACGAACTAATACTAAGCCGACAAATCCGCGTCCCCTACTCCGCCAACTGGCGATAACCGAGACCGTTATATACAATGGCTCAATAAAACTACTCCAAAAAATTAATTATTTTCCAACCACTGATAAAGATATTGTAGATCATACCCCATTGTAGTAAGATTAGTTTTCAAGTGCATTGCAGGAATTTCTTTGTACTGGCTACGAAAGGTAATTGTACGAAAACAATTAGGGCATTTCCAATGCTCGTGAGAAGTTTTATTATGCCTCTTTTTCTTGCAATTGTGAGCTTCAAGAAATTTTATCCAGTCTTTTACTTTAATTGGCCTGTTATTCCCCAAGTCTAAGCAGTTTCAAGAACGGATTTCTTAACATCTTTTGGAGAATCAAAGTTTTGAAGAACTCCATTTTCATCTACATAAGAAGAAGAATAACGTTTTTTGAAAAATTTATCTCTACTCCATCCTAACTTGCTAAGTTCTCTATTCATAGAAACTCTATCTAACGCAAATAGATCTTCACAAAATAAATCTAAATTATATTTTAAATCTTCTTTTGATTCTTCTTCTGTAGAACCGTAACCTGAAGTGTTAAGTGAAGGAATAACACTTACCCAGAAATCACCAGATTTTCCTGATAAGCAAATAAAATTACCTTTAAGACCATTAGCCTTAACTGTAATTCTTTCATTTTCAAATCTTTCCTCTAGTTCAGTATAAGTTGATTTTGCCATATGTGGATAAAATGAATAATCATTTCGGAACAAATAAATAGATAATTAATCAATAAAACAATATGTAAATTGTTAATTAGTTCAATTAATAAATCTAGTCATTTGTCTATTTAACTTCATTTAAATTACAAAAAATATTTCAAAACAATGATTATAACTAATCGCCACTGTATATAACAACGGTTAATCGCCAATAAGCGGCAGCGTTAGAAAGAAAATAATTAACTTGACCAAGAAACCAATACTAAGCCGACAAATCCGCGTCCCTTACTCCGCCAACTGGCGATAACCGAGACCGTTGTAGCACATTTAATTTTAAAAATTTCGAATTCAATGAGTAAACTAATAATCGATAGAAGATCCGAATTTGCCAATAGAGGAAGAAAAATTGGTTTATACTTAAATAAGGAGAAAATTGGAACAATTGAGAATGGAGAAACTAGGGAATTCGAAATAGAACCAGGACAATATAAATTGCACGCAAGAATCGATTGGTGCGGAAGTCAAAAGGAGGAGATATCACTTAAGGAAGATGAAACAAAAGCAGTTGAACTGACTGGTTTCTCAAAAAATAGGTGGGTTTTACCAATACTAATTTTAATACAATTTATACTTATAGGACTAACCTATTTGATTGACATCAATCTATATTTAATGATTTTCTATTCTGTAGGTGTGATGCTGTATATGTCTTATCAAATAACTTTCGGACGTAATAATTACTTAAAACTTATTGAGAAGTAATTAAACGTGCAACAACAACGGTTAATCGCCAATAAGCGGTAGCGTTAGAAAGAAAACAATTAACTTGACCAACAAACCAATACTAAGCCGACAAATCCGCGTTCCTTACTCCGCCAACTGGCGATAACCGAGACCGTTGGCACCAATTTATAAGAATGATAACAACAGAAGACTTTGAAAATTTTCTTTTACAATCAGAAACTTCCATTCTTGATTTTAAAAAGAAAATGTATGATTTCGAAAATCAAAAACTAAAAGCTAATTCTGATTTAATTAAAGATGTAATATCATTTTCAAATACTATAAGAAACGAAACTTCATATATTGTTTTTGGTATTAAAGAACTTGAACAAGATAAATTAGACCTGATTGGAATCGAGACATCGATAGATGAGGCTGCTTTACAACAGAAAGTTAGTAGTAATGTCTTTCCAAAGCCCTTTTTTAATTTTTATCATATAAATCATCAGGAGAAAATTTTTGGAATACTAGAGTTTCCCGTTCGAAAATTTGATCTACCGTTGACACCAACAAAAGATTTAAAAGGTCTCAAAGCAGGTTCAGTATATTATAGAAATGGAACTTCTAACACTGAGGCAACTGGATTGGACGTTATTAGGATTAATGACTGGTTAAGAAGTTTACCAGAAGAACATATTACCACATCATTTACAGATGAAATCTCGGGCTTAATAAAGCGATTAACTGAAAAACAAGAAAAATTATCGACCGTAATAACTGATATCTTATATACAAGTAAGAAATATAAACTTGATAAACTGAGAGAGTTTTGCATTGCTGAAATTCAAGGGATAAAAACAAATCCAAATGATGATTTTGATTATAGAGTTCATAAGGTTATGATCTCATATATGAATGCGAATTTTGCTCCGAAATTTTATCAAGTAACTCAGAGTATGGTTAGAAAAGAAATGGAGGAACACGAATCTTTTTTTAATACACCAATATTAATTCCCTTTACAATTTTGCAAATAGAAGAACATATAGAGAGGATTACAGCAGACGGCGGAACTAATATTGCTACTGGAACCACGGACACTCAAAGACTTCTAGGAATGGACGAAAAACATGAATTATACATTTACTATTTTGAAGATGATTTTAGAACAATGTATAGAAATATTCGTCAGAAAGCGATTGACTTATTAATGACCGTTTAATAAACAGGTGCCAACATCGGTTAATCGCCAATAGACGGTAGCGTTATTAAGAAAATAATTAACTTGACCAACAAACCATTATTAAGCCGACAAATCCGCGTTCCCTACTCCGCCAACTGGCGATAACCGTAACCGTTCCCAGCAATACCGATGAATAATATTAAACTGAACATTAAAATTTAACTGATGAAATACTTCGAGATTCGTAATTCATTAAATGTTAAGGAGATAGGAAAGTATCCTCAAGTAGAGACTGCAAAAAATAATTGCCATATTTGGGATGATCCAAAATTTATTGAAAGATTCGGATTCGATAGAATAGATAGTGAAGTTATAACATCAAATGCTATATTGCATAAACGAGCTAAAATTACTGATCTAGTAAGTGCATATATTATAGGATTTTCTTTGAAATTATTGATGAGTTCTAAGTTGAAAAATATACTTGAGCAGCATTCTAATTCGAAATTTCAATTTTTTAAAGCTCCTATTATCTATAAAAATGAGTACTATGAAAATTACTGGATAATGCACTCGCATACTTTCAGTTTTAATTATATAGATTTCGAGAAATCAAATTTTGTTTTAAGAAAAAGAAAGCTAGGGGGTGGAACTTTTTTGGAGAATATCGAAATCAGAACAATTGATCAGTTTAAAAAAGTTTTGAATTGTGATTTGAAATCAAAACGTATTAAATTTTTCTGTAATAATGTAATATTAAAATCTACCATAGGTGAAGATTTTTTTTCTTTACGACATGTTTCAGGTGGATTTAAACATTTTGTATCTGAAAAATTAAAGGTGGAAATTGATAAACAGAATTGTACAGGAATTGAGTTTATACCACAACCGATTAACTAGTACAAGCTTTGCTTCTTAAAGAGTATTTCAAAACAATATAATCAAAACGGTACTGCAGGGAACAACGGTTCATCGCCAATAAGCGGCAGCGTTAGAAAGAAAATAATTAACTTGACAAACAAACCAATTTAAGCCGACAAATCCGCGTTCCTCACTCCGCCAACTGGCGATAACCGAGACCGTTGTAAATTATGGCTCAGAATGAAAAACGCACAAAATAACGGCCAATCTGAATTTAAAAACCAACCTCTCGCCACTGTTGCGCTGACTTTTTCAAGATTTTAGTTAAGATCAAAAGCTAGTCAAGCGTGAATTTTATGAGTAAAGTTTAATAGGATGAAAAGTGTGAAAAATTAGATGATCTTAAAACCTGTTCGCGGATTCTTACTCGAACTTAAAAAAAGTAAAAACAGATATATTCAGTTTGTTATTCTGACTTTTACTCAAGTATGAAAAATGGATAACTTGAATGTATTCAGATTGATAAATTAGACTTCCATTCAGACGTAAAAAATGACAAAATAGAATAAGTTTAAAAAATATAAAAACTGACTCTTACTCGAATGTAAAAAACAAAAAAAAGAAGTCAGAAAAGAACAAAAATGATTTAAAAGAATAAGAACAAAACAACATATTCCGAGGATCGCCACAATGTACAACATCGGTTAAGCGCAAATAGCGGGCATTCCATTAAAAAGTAATATTTTAGACACCAAGTAAAAAACAACTAAGCCGACAAGTACGAGTCCCTACTCCACGCTACTTGCCTTAACCAAGACCGTTGTGCAAAATGCATCATTGAAGGAGAAACTAGGAAGATTTAAAACTCAAACATTTATTTGATAAAATTGAACTAGAAACTCTTCTACTTAGAGAGTTCTATCCAAAGAGATAATTCAAATTTCGCTTAAAGAGAAATATCCATCACCTTCAAAGGAATAAAGGTTAAAAGTTACAGTCCAAATTCCCGGAGTTCCGTTAGCTGTCTCGCCTGAAAAAGAATCAGACTCATTATTTGCCCGTAAAGATTTGTCAAGAACAATATTGCCATCAGCATCCTTGACTACCATTGTAAAAATACCATTGCCAGGAGTTGTTATTTCGGCATTGAAATTAGCCGTATCTAATGAATTTTCCCATGAAAATATTCTCTCAGAACTTCCACCATTTCCCGTAAAATTCCCAGTAAAATAACCATAAATACCATTTCCATCTTCAGTTAGAACTGTACTATGAATTTCTGCCTTTAATGACTGACTTAAGTCATTATCATCAGAACTACATCCTATATTCATTGATAGTAAAACTAAAAGGAGAGTAAAAAGAGGTTGTTTGAAAAGCTGTATTTTAAACATCAAAGAAAATTTAAGTTTACAAATAAAGTTATTTAACGAATCGAATCTTACAAAAATTATATATTTAAAAGAAGTATAGTAGAGATGCACGTTGCACAACATCGGTTCATCGCCAATAAGCGGCATCGTTAGAAAGAAAATAATTAACTTGACCAACAAACCAATACTAAGCTGACAAATCCGCGTCCCTTACTCCGCCAACTGGCGATAACCGAGACCGTTGCCCACAATTATTAATTGAGATTTGAATAAAATACTAGCACACATAGATGAGTTCGGAACGAATTCTTTAGAAATAGATAAAGATGGAGTTTCATCTCATTTTTTATTATGTGCGACTTTAATTAAAGAAGAGAATTTAGAATCAGGAGAAAAGATAATTCAAGAAGTTAGAAAAAATCATTTTCAAAATAGTGAGATTAAATCTTCTAATGTAAAAAGAAGAGCTCATACAAGAAGACTTACGATTCTAAATGAACTTAATAAAATTGACTTTTCAATATATCTTTTCGTTGTAGACAAAAGTGAAATAAATTCAGAAGGTTTAAGCATAAAACAGTCATTCTACAAATACTTCAATAAACAACTTGTTTCAGATTTAAATCGCTTAAACAAAAAGATAAATTTCGTTGCTGATGAAATTGGTAGTATTGAATTTCAAAAAAGCTTTAAAGAATATATTGAAAAAGAAATAACTCAATATGATTTATTCAACGAAAATAAAATCTTTGAATTTAGCGATAGTAAAGAGAATAGCCTTGTTCAGTTAAGTGATTTTATAGTAGGATCACTAGCAAAATGTTTTGACAAAAAACACTATACAGAGGACTCACAAGCTTATTTAAATCTATTAAAAGAAAAACTAAACATTAGATTTTGGCCAGATAAAATTTCCAACTATTTAAGAGAAGAAAAAGAAGCTCAAAATTACAATTATAGAATTGCTGATCTAACACTATCACTGGCTCAAAGTTATATTAGAAAGAACGAAAATAAGACTGAGACAGAAATTACCGCACAGATTTACTTATTAAAATATCTGATGCTAATTCAAAAAGTTAGTCCACATTATTTCGTACAAACCCAAGATTTATTAGATAAATTAAAATTTGAGCTAGGAATTGATATTTCAGTAAGAATGTTCAGAAAGAATATTATTGGAAATCTTAGAGATAATGATGTTATAATTTCTAGTTCAAACAGTGGTGGTTACAAACTACCAGTAAATGAATCTGATTTAGTGGAATTTGTCAATAGATATAATAGTATACTGCAACCAATGGTTGCTAGAATGAGAAAATGTCGAGATTTAATATTATTAGGAAGTATGCAAGAAATTGATATTCTTAATTATCCAGAATATGAATCGTTAAAAGATATGATAGAAAGAATAAAATAACTGTGGGCAACAACGGTTAATCGCCAATAAGCGGTAGCGTTAGTAAGAAAATAATTAAATTGACCAACGAACCAATACTAAGCCGACAAATCCGCGTCCCTTACTCCGCCAACTGGCGATAACCGAAACCGTTGGGTACAATTACCAAAGAAAGTGATCAAATGAAGAATAAGATAGTATTATTATCAATTATAACTTTGCTTTTTGGATTTCAGAAACTATTAGGGCAGAATTATCTGAATTATTATCAAACTATAAATGACGCTGAGATTGCTCATTTAGATGGGAATTTTCAAATATCAGATTCATTATATCGTGTCTCGTTCAACTTGGTGAATAAACCTTTTAAAGAAGATTACTTATTAGCAGCAAAGAACTCTGAAATGTTGCGTGATTCGGAAAGGACTTATGAATATCTTAGAAAAGCGATTTCCAATGGATTGTCTTACAAAAGGATGAAAAAACAACTATCTATATTTAAAAAATCAAACAGATGGAAGATTATTAAGAGGGAATATGATTCATTACATAAAGACCATTTGAAAACTCTGAATATTCAATTGAGGAGTGAGATTGCAGAAATGGTAAAAAATGATCAAAAAGCGCGAACTCCAATTTTTGGTAGCTGGCGAAAAATGAGAAAAATTGATTCTTACAATTACAACAGACTTCTAGAAATTATTAAACAAAACAATGACAAGTGGCCGGGATTTTCTGTAATTGGAGAAATTACGCCAAGAGGTAAATATGATGTAACCGAAAATATCACTTTATTACCTTTGCATTTTAGAAAAGAGTGGATAGTTCAATTAAAGCCTTATATGCTAGAAGCTGTTTTGCATGGAGATATGTACCCATACCAATATGCTAGAATAATTGACTATAGAATCGGAAGTGAAGAACAAGAAAATATTGTATACAAGGAAAATAACAGAGTAAAGATTTCTGACAGATGTAATTTGTATGGAACTTATTTAAATGCAAAAGTTTGTGATTGCGAGATAGCAGAGATTGAAAGAAAAAAAATCGGATTCGAACCATTGGAAGATTATTATCGTAAAGTAAAAGGAAATTATGAATGTTTGGGAAATAGGTAACTGTACCCAACATCGGTTAATCGCCAATAAGCGGCACCGTTAGTAAGAAAATAATTATCTTGACCAACAAACTAATACTAAGCCGACAAATCCGCGTCCCTTACTCCGCCAACTGGCGATAACCGAGACCGTTGGCATTAATTTTATAAGAAGTCAAAACTATATATTTCGCATATTGTAACACCACGGATTTTATAAGAAAGTTATATGTTAGCAACCATTTTACAAAACAACCGATTAAATTAATTCAAGTTCTAAATCCCACAACTGGAGCTAATCGAAAGCGATATTGGCAATCTAATAGTTTATATGAAAAAATACATTTTAATACTAATCGCACTCTTAAATAGCACAGCCAGTATATCACAAGAAGGAGATAATAGAAAAATTTTCATTGTCGATAAAAGTAATAATCAACCTATTGAGTACGCACATGTTGTAGATGAGAAAGGTAGAATAATATCAATAAGTGATAATAAAGGGGGATTAAAAATTCCGATTGATAAACAAGATAAAAATGCAAACTTTTTCAATGTTTACCGTTATGGATATGAAAAATTCATTTTCAACTCAAATGAAAAAATAGATACGATTTCTTTATCTCAAAAAATAGAAAATTTAAATGAAGTAGTTATAATTCCTTCAAAAAGCAATATTGTTTTTCTCAAATACTATTTCAAGACTTATGACACAAAAGATGGCACGATAAGACGTTATATTGATGGTATTGTAGAATATGAAATAAATAAAGAAAAAAACAGTATCGACAGAAAGATTTTAGAATATCGTTCCCTGCAAAATGACACTATGATTTCTAATGAAGAAAGCTGGTTTGTTCAAGTTACTTTAGAGGGTACTACAATACCAAATTATAAACTAAGGAGTATTTATGATTTTAATAAGAAATACAATGATTACAAAATAGTTCAATCTGAGAAAGGAATCAATAATCTAATAATTAAGGATCCTAAAACGAGTAAAGAAATAGGCAAAATATACATTGATGATGAAAGTAGAGAAAAGAGTGCTTATTTGTTAGAAGAAAATTATTCCTCTCAAACAAGAAAGGCATATGGTTCAGAAGGGAAAGTAGTACTTAGGTTAGAAGAAGAACATTACGAAAATGTAAACGATTACTTTTTAAAAGATAGGCAAATAATTAAAAAATCATTATTTCGTCAAAAAAGAAAAAAGGAAGATTTTGCTGAATATATATCCTTTTCAAAACTGACCTTTATTGAAAGGTCTCTTGAGTCAAAGGAAAAAGGCGTTAAATTTAGAAGAAGTTCAAGTAATTACACTAATGAATTCTGGAATAATCAAAAATATAGTGAAATATCTAAACCTTTAGTTTCCATTAATAAATTGAACCAGAATTCAAACAAAAACTAAAATAAATTACTCATATTTTCGATGAAATTTTGGTGGAATAAAACTAATGCCAACAACGGTTAATCGCCAATAAGCGGCAGCATTAGAAAGAAAATAATTAAATTAACCAACAAACCAATACTAAGCCGACAATTCCGCGTCTCTTACTCCGCCAACTGGCGATAACCGAGACCGTTAGGCGCAAACCCAAAACAAATGCAGGAACTTCATAGTATTATTTCCGAATTAATAAATTCTAAGAGAGAAGGTGTTTTTTGGGATTTTAAAGAAGATCCTCATAGAAATAAAGCATCACTTTTACACGATATTCTTTGCCTGGCTAATTGCAATTATAACGGAGATAGATACCTAATCTTAGGTGTTAAAGATCCAAAAGACAATTGTGAAATTAAAGGTTTAGAGGCCAATAAAATTGGAAGAAAAACTCAAGTGCAATTAATTGATTTTTTACGAGCTCAGAAATTTGCGGGAGATAACCGACCTGAAGTTGAAATACATACTTTGGAAATTAACGATAAGATTATTGATGTTATAATTATTTTAAATAATCCGATTAAACCATATTACATCGTAGAAACCTATCGTGATCAAGAAAAAAAAGTAGAAGCAAATAACATTTATACGAGAACTAATGATACAAATACACCTATAGATAAGAGCGCAGATATTGGACAGATTGAAAAAATGTGGAAAGAAAGATTTGGTTTAGATATACCACCTTTACAAAAAATAAAACTTCTTTTACGAAAACCAGAGGAATGGTTTAAAGATATAGGTAATAAATCATATGCTTTCAATTTAGAGTTTCCCGAATTTAGAATTGAGTTCTCAGAATTAAAAGAATTTTGGGAGACTTATAGCTATTTTTTCACTAACCCAAAATCTTTTTTGGGAACTGCGACATTCAAGTACCACTCGACTACATTATTTGAGTTAGAGTATATAACTTGTGATGAAATGAGGATTGAGTTTTCTGCACCCTCTCCTACTACTATTTATTTATCCAATTCAAAAGTATATTATTTTCATTATGAATTAGAGAGTGCTAATGGTGCATTTCTTGAATTTTTGACAAATAACTTATCTAATTTAGAATCAAGAGGTTCATACTTCCCATTTATAATTTTTAGAAATCGACAAGAGAGAGAAGATTTTGAAAATTACATTATTAAAAATAGTAAACTATTGGATGAGCTTAAACCATCATTTTCAGCAAAACACGCAAAGAAAATAATGGAATCTAATGGAAAAGAAACGGTTATGGATCCAATAATAGTTGACAAGGTTATACAAATTCACAAAAAATGGGTCAGCGCCTAACAACGGCTCATCGCAAATAACGGGTAGTTGATTGAAAATGGTTATTTTAGAGACTAATTATTAAAAGAACTAATCCGACAAATCCGCGTCCTTACTCCCGCAACTTGCGATAGCCGGGACCGTTAGCTGCAAGTCAAATCAAGATCATGGGTAGACATAAGATGAAATCTGGAATTTGCAGACTTTGTGGTAAGAAAACTATGTTGTCATTTGAACACGTTCCGCCAAAAACCACATTTAATAGTAGTACCAAGTATTCATCAGTAGCATTCGAAGATTTTATCAAAGTTGAAAATCCCATAGCAGATCCTCCAAAAGGAAAAATTAAGCAAGGTGGAATAGGTTACAATTCTTTTTGTGAGAGATGCAACAACTTCTTAGGAGCAGAATATGTGCCAGCCTATAAAAAATGGGTGATTGGGGGATTTGAAATTTTATTAGACAAAGAATATCATCTGCATTATTATACAATAAAACAAGTTGAGCCTCTAAAAATTTTGAAACAAATAATCTCAATGTTTTTAGCAATTAACGATGAATGGTATTTGGACGCTTACCCTGAACTCTCAGCATTTGTTTCTGACAAAGAATCAAAAATATTACCAGATAAATTTAAGGTTTTTAGTTACCTAACTAGAGCCGAAGAAATTAGGTATATGCATCATGTGGTAAAAGGTAATTTGAAAACTGGTACACCTATAAATTGTTCAGAAATAGCATATCCTCCTTATGGTTACGTTTTAACAATTGACTCTCAACAAGAAATAGATAAACTTAACAATATTACTAGTTTTAAAAACTATGATAAACCAATGGATTTAAATTTTAAAATGTTTCAATTATCTATCTATATGCCATTTCCCCTAGATTATCGTACCAAAAGTGAAATTGAGATAGGAATAGAAAATAATATCAAGTTTAGAAATAAGACCAGCAGCTAACAACGGTTAATCGCCAATAAGCGGTAGCTTTATTAAGAAAATAATTATCTTGACCAACAAACCAATACTAAGCCGACAACTCCGCGTCCCCTACTCCGCCAACTGGCGATAACCGAGACCGTTGCCAAGCATTTTGATGAAAAAAATTCTATACATATTGATTCCCGTGTTGACTTTTAGTAGTTGCGAATCATACCAAGAGCAAAAGGAACCCGAGACTCAGAAAATATATTCTAAACGCTTTGAAGAACTAAAAAATGAAGAAAACTTCAGAATTATAAATATAGATTCTTGTCAAAATTTTCAGGAATTAACTTCTAAAATGGGTGAATTTACATGTAATGGTATAATGGCCGGACTAAGTTTTACTATAGATGATAAAGAGTACTTTTTAACTGGATCTTCTGAGTGTCCAACATCTAATATCGTAGTGTGTTATTTTAGTAGAAACATTATTATGATAAAAAATGACTCAATTGTAACCGACTTATTTAATCAAGAGAAAATTCCAATTGAAGATTTGAAAATTGAATTAAACAACATAATCTCTAAACCATATAATTTCAAATATAACGAACAAGTTCTAAAACCTGCTTTAGTTCATTTATATATAGACAAGAATCAAAACATCAATAAAACAAAAAAGGTTTTAAAAGAAATAGTACACAATTTTGAAAAAATAAACTCCAATCAGAAGAATAACTTTTTCGAATACAATGTATTATTTGAACATTTTGATATTACAAATTTACCGCCACCTCCTCCACCGCCTTCTTTACCAAAATAAAGATCAATAGAGAATTTGTAAACAAAACGCTAGGCAACAACGGTTGATCGCCAATAGCCGGCAGCGTTAGAAAGAAAATAATTAACTTGACCAACTATTAATGCACTAAGCCGACAAATCCGCGTCCCTTACTCCGCCAACTGGCGATAACCGAGACCGTTGGGCACAATTTTCAAGAAATGCAGAACACAATTTTTTATTCTTGGCAATCAGATTTGCCAAATAATTCCAATAGAAGTTTCTTAGAATCTTGTCTTAAGAAAGTCCCTAAAGAACTAAAAAATATAGCTCCTTTTTCTATAGAGTTAACTATTGATCGAGATACAAAAGAAGAAACTGGAACTCCAGACATAACAGAATCTATTTTTAAAAAGATTGACAAATCAAAAGTTTTTATAGCTGATATTTCTATAATAAATTCAGATTCTCCGAAAAGAAAAACACCTAACCCAAATGTGCTGATAGAATTAGGTTACGCGGCTAAATCGATAGGTTGGGATAAAATAATTTGCTTTTACAATCTCGATTATGGAAGTCTTGATGATTTGCCATTTGATTTAAGACAACGAAGACCGGTAACATACAGTTTGAAAAATAAAGAAAAGATTGAGGTTCGGAAGAAAATAACAAATATAGTAACTCATACAATTATTCAACTTCATAAAAATGGTTCCCTCTTTGACGTAATAAATGATTATTTAAAAGTAGAAGTTGATACAGAAATTTTGACGATAATAAATCATTTGAACAAAATCATTTTCGGATACTCCAAAAGAAAATCTTTAGAAGATATTAAAAACTTTATGAATCTTGAAGTGGATCAAATAAAAACAAATTTGGAAAGTAAATCATTTCTAGGCTTTCAAATTTTTAAAAAACTGGAAGTAAACGAGAAAAAATTAAAAGCAATTGCAGATAAAACAATTTCTTCCTTCTATCATGGGAAAGAATTGGCCAGCATAATCATTGAATTATTAAGATGGGTTGGAAGTTTTGATAAATTTAATCGCTTAAGAACAAATCCTGATTTATTCCTCTCTACTGAGTTTAAAGCTAAAGAATATAAAGCAGTCTCCGGTATATCAATTAATCCTAAAAATGCAGAGTTTCCTGACAGGTATATTCTTCTAAAAAAGATTGATGATTCTCATTCCCAGGTTCAGGATTTCGGAGACTTCATTGAAAGAGATAAAATTAATGGCCTATTGAAAGGATTTAAATTAAATACTGATTATTCTAAACCATATATATATTTGGTTTTTGAATTTATAAAAATTGCAGAAAGATGGTTAGAAAAAACTAATGGAGAGTTTATTATAGATAACAACAAACAATTTGAGATCAAAACTGTGCCCAACATCGGTTCATCGCAAATAACGGGTTTTTCGGAAAAAGTGTAATTTTAGAAACCAGGAAAGAAAATGGTTTATCCGACAAGTCCGCGTCCCTACTCCCGCAACTTGCGATAACCGTAACCGTTGGCAGCAAGCTAAGAATAATCCAAAAAAGTACTAATGCCTAATACCAAAAACGAAAAATCAATAGAATGGCTGATTAAAAACTATATGCCATTTTTTGAAAATTTTGGTATGGAGGAACAAAATATTCGAAGCTACTACGAAGAATGGAAAGTTGAGTTCAGCACTAACATTAATGATTTCCTATGGCATATATTCAACACACTTTTACATGAAAATGCTACGCAATCAAAAGATTTGGAGAGATTCTACAAAAGAAACATTGAAATATATTTCGAAATGCTTTATCTACGAAGAAAAATAGAAGGAAAAGCAGCAAATGAAATTCAACAGTGTTTGAATAGAAATAAGTTACAATTACAGTTTGAATCTTCAAATTTAGAATTAAATGTTATCGTTGCAACTACTAAAGATTGTGAGGCCTGCAAAGAAATTTTTAATAAAGAATTTCCTATAAGAGATGTTATTAAAAGCGATGTAATTCCATATGAAAAATGCACAAGGAAAATAGGTTGTGCATGCGTATACACCTTCAAACCTATCCGAGACGAAAATGACAATCTAATTAGAAAATCAAAGTAAACGCCAGCTGCCAACATCGGTTCATCGCAAATCACGGGTTTAGTCGAAAAAGTGTAATTTTAGAAACCAAGAAAGAAAATGGGTAATCCGACAAGTCCGCGTCCCTACTCCCGCAACTTGCGATAACCGTAACCGTTAGCAATAATTATTTAACCGAGAAACTGCTTGAGAATATTTATAATTTTAATTCTAATTTGTATTCAAAGTGTAACAGCTCAGCAAGTCACAGGTATCGTTTACGAATCAGATGAAAGAGTATCAGATTTTGAAATTGTAAATATGAATAGCGGTATTTCTTCTACTACAAATCAAGAAGGGAATTTTTCTATATCAAGTGACATAGGAGACACCTTAGTATTCACTTCGATACAATTTGAAAAGCAAATATTGATCGTTGAAGAAACTCATCTACAAAAAACTTTAGTAATTGAACTTAAGAGGATAGTTAACATATTAGATCAAGTAAATATTAGTTCCTCATCAAAGGAATTTAATGTGAAAACGGCAAACAAAGAATTAAAAAAAACATTTCAAACCGATCTAGAAAAGAATTGGTTTATATATTATCCGCCAAATCCTAAAGGAAACTTATTAGCTGGTTTTTTACCAGAAAATAAGAAATCAATTCCTAAAAAATCTGAGATACGAATTATTCACTTAAGTGATTATATAGAATTATTTACGTCGGACGAAACTTTGAATTGTGAGTATTTAAAAAATTCTCTGAAAATTCCCGAAAACCGATGTAATCTATTTTTTGACTATTTAGAATCTAAGGCATTAAATTATGAATTATTAGACCCATCAAGGCGTCTAGATTTGATACAAAAGATTTATGAAGCAAGTGAAGAATATATAGTTATAATAGAAAGTAAGTAACGCAAATAACTATTGCTAACAACGGTTCACCGCAAATAACGGGTTGTTAGCTGAAAATAGTTATTTTAGATACCAATTATTAAAACAACTAATCCGACAAATCCGCGTCCTTACTCCCGCAACTTGCGGTAACCGGGACCGTTATATGGCATTTTTGCCAAACAAAGACAACAATGTCGTAAGATTGTCACATTAATGACGCAACAGAAATGCAGTACTGAGAATAAATTTGCTAAGAAATAATAAATTAAAAAACATGAACAATCAAAACTTAGCAATTAAAGTTAAAGATCTTAGAACTAGAAAAGGCTTTTCGCAAGAAAATTTATCAGAAGAATCAAAATTGAGCCTGCGAACAATTCAAAGAATAGAAAAAGGTGAAACAGTTCCTAGAGGTGACACTTTAATTAAATTAACACAAGCACTCGGAGTTACTCCGGATGATTTGCTAGAATGGGCAGATATTGAAGATAAAGGTTATTTAACCCTAATGAATTTAAGCGCTCTATCCATTTTGGTTCAACCATTCCTAGGTATCATTATTCCATTAGTAATGTGGATACTAAAAAGAGAAAAAATTAAATTAGTAGATGATACGGGTAAGAAGCTAATTAGTTTTCAAATAACCTGGACTTTGGTTTTATTTATTGTACTCATAATAGCTTCTAAAGGATCATTTATTCCAATAAATTTTACGCAATCAGTTCTATACCAATTTTGATAACAGATTTCTCCATATTTGGATTGTTAATAATTTTACTCTACCTCTACAATCTAATTTTGATTATTCTTAATGTAAGAAAAAGTCAAAAAGGAAAGAAAAATAAATACTTTCCTTCTATTCAAATTATGAGGTAGCAAAACGCCACATAACAACGGTTAATCGCCAATTAGCGGCAGCGTTAGAAAGAAAATAATTAACTTGATCAACAACAAAATACTAAGCCGACAAATCCGCGTCCCGCACTCCGCCAACTGGCGATAACCGAGACCGTTATATACAATGGCTTCAAAACCACCTGAGTTCAATAACTTAACGCAACGAATCATAACTTGCAATTTCCAAATCTGGATTAAAGTGTAACGTTTCTATAAATAATTAACTAATAGCTTAAAATAAGAGTTGAAATAAATTCATAGAAAGAATTAAAATCCAATCACAAACATTAAACTAAAATATATGGCTAGAATATTAAAATCAAAAAAAACTCATCTACTTATATTTCTATTCACATTTGTAATTGCATTCCTAATATTAAGCACTATATTTTCAGATTGGGAACATTTCAAAGCGGGACTTTTTGGATACTAAACTATTCTAAATAACTGTTATATCTTCAATTTGGACTCCACGCTTGAAGTTAGAATAGTTAGTTGGAAAAATCCACTTCTTAAATGACAATTAAAAATGGAGATCCTATAAATTCTCAAGTATTATAATTGAGATTTAAATAAAGATTTCTGTGGTTAATTATTGGTTTGATAAGAAGAATAGGATTATATCGACTTCTGATTAAAATAGCTGGAACACGTTAAAAACTTAAAAGAGGTCCAATTTATAACTGTAACTGTCGCCACAGTATATAACAACGGTTAATCGCCAATAGACGGCAGCGTTAGAAAGATAATAATTAACTTGACCAACAAACCAATACTAAGCCGACAAATCCGCGTTCCTCAATCCGCCAACTGGCGATAACCGAGACAGTTAGGCACCATATTTAAATGAAGATTTTAAGTAAAAACTCAATACTAAATCGCTTGCCTGTAGAAATTGAAAAGAATAGATTTTTGATTTTTGACGCAATACGTTTTTCATTTCAAATTATAGAGGAAAATTTTTCAACCTTAGAAACCCGATTATTAGATTTATCTATAAATGAGAAAAAAGGTGTGCCGATTACGTTTCATTATACTTGGAGCATAATTGACTATACTGACAGAATTAGAGAGTTACTTTATCAATTACCTTGGGAAAAACCTGATGAAATTATTGGAGATTTTAAGCATCTAAAAGATTTCAGAAATACATTTCAACATTTAGGAGGAAGAGGTGAAATGATAATTAATAAAAAAAGTCCTTTATATGGAATATTATCTTGGTTTTATAAAGATTTAGAATCACGAGAATTCACACCATACTCTCTTTTTAGTGGAATACAAAGAGGTTCAAAAGTAGAATGGAAAGTTCCAAATCTAAAAGAAAGTAATAGTCAAATTAATAGTATTTTACTTCAAACTGTAGCTGAAGGTAAGGTTGTAAGCGAAGATCTAAACAAAATAATGATTGACTTGAGGCAACTTTGTAAAAACTTAGAAGATAGATTAGAAAATATGTGTCAAGAGAAAAATCTTAATGCTCCCGATTGGGAAAGAAGACAAGATATATTAGTTGTATTTAAACAAAATAAAGAATAAATACGTTGCCTAACAACGTATATCGCAAATAGGCGGTAAAGTTTGAAAGAAATTAATTAAATTAACCAACAAATTAAATCTCTAAGCCGACAAATTCGCGTCCCCTACTCCGCCAACTTGCGTTATACGAGACCGTTGTAGCACATTTAATTTTAAAAATTTCGAATTCAATGAGTAAACTAATAATCGATAGAAGATCCGAATTTGCCAATAGAGGAAGAAAAATTGGTTTATACTTAAATAAGGAGAAAATTGGAACAATTGAGAATGGAGAAACTAGGGAATTCGAAATAGAACCAGGACAATATAAATTGCACGCAAGAATCGATTGGTGCGGAAGTCAAAAGGAGGACATATCACTTAAAGAAGATGAAACAAAAGCAGTTGAACTGACTGGTTTCTCAAAAAATAGGTGGGTTTTACCAATACTAATTTTAATACAATTTATACTTATAGGACTAACCTATTTGATTGACATCAATCTATATTTGATGATTTTCTATTCTGTAGGTGTGATGTTGTATATGTCTTATCCAATAACTTTCGGACGTAATCATTACTTAAAACTTATTGAGAAGTAATTAAACGTGCAACAACAACGGTTAATCGCCAATAGTCGGCACCGTTAGAAAGAAAATAATTAACTTAACCAAGAAACCAATACTAAGCCGACAAGTCCGCGTCCCTTATTCCGCCAACTGGCGATAACCGAGACCGTTGCCAGCAATTTTAAAAACAAAATATGAACATATACATTGCTACGAATTACGATAGATTTAAGCCTATTGAGGATGCTTTAAATCTGATTACAAATTTAAACCTTACAATATTTAAAACTGATTATTTTAATATAGAAGAAAGAGTAGTAACACAAATAATTGATACCATTAAAAAATCAGATGTGGTTATTGCGGATATATCCAATGAAAATCCAAATATATATTACGAAATTGGTGTGAGTCACGGCTTAGGAAAGCCTGTTATTTTAGTAAGTCAAACTGATAATTTTAATCGATACTCTCTTCTATCATATAAGTTTTTCAGATATAGCCTAGAACTAGAAAGCATAAAAAATTTATCATTTCGTTTAAAGAATATTTTAGAAGATAAGCGAGAATTAGAAGAATTGAAGCCTAAAAAAGAAAAACGAGATATTTTAAATTATCAAGAGATTTATTCCAATAATAGATTAACTGAAATTTTAAATTTACAAGGAGTTAAGAAATACTATGAATTGGAAAAGTGGATTTTCTCGCTTCTAAACGATATTCCTAATTTTGACACTCAACTTAACGATCAAAGAAAAAGTAAGGAATATGATTTTATTGTTTGGAATTCATTCGAGATTGATGAATTAAGAGGATTAGGAAACCCTATTCCAATAGAAGTTAAAGCTTCTAATCGTATAGATAACAACTTAATTCACTCTTTAATCAGTAAAGCAATTTCTCAAGGATTTAAATCATTTATTCTTATTACTACCGCAGAACTTAAATCTAATAATGAAAAACTAATAAAAAATCTCAAAGAACATTCTGGTATAACAATCTTGGTAATTGATAGAAATAATTTGGCAGAGATACAAACATCAAAAGATCTTCTCAAGGCCATTATTAAATCTTATCGTGAATTTTTTATATCCTAGACTATGTTCGATTTACCAACCTATCAGGCGTTGCTAGCAAATGTAGATGCTGCCGCCACGAATAATGAGAAAGGTGAAAGATTTGAAGAACTTTGTCAATATTTATTATCTGAATTAGATGGAGTTAAAGTGGAAGGTCGCGATGCAGTAATGAACGCGGAAGAAATTGACATCGTATTATGGAACGCTCAATCTGAGGAAGTACTGAAACCATTCGAAAACATTATTCTCGTTGAATGTAAAAATTGGTCGGTTGCAGTTGGTGCACCTGCCTTGGATAGTTTTATCTCAAAGTTAAGACGACGTACAATGAAAACTGGTATTTTCATTGCGGCAAATGGAGTCACCGGAGATTTTCTCAATGGTAATAGTAATAATGGAGCTATAGAAATTATTAAAGCTGCACTTCAAGAAGGTATAAGAGTAATAATTTTAAACAGAGCAGATTTAGATGCAATTAATTCTCTAAATGATTTGAGAACTTTAATTAGAAAAAGATATTGTGGATTATTCATTCATAAACTATTCAATAATTAAAACTGCAGGCAACATCGGTTCATCGCCAATAAGCGGCACCGTTAGACAGAAAATAATTATCTTGACCAAGAAACCAACACTAAGCCGACAAATCCGCGTCTCTTACTCCGCCAACTGGCGATAACCGGGACCGTTATATGCTATTGCTCCGCACAATTTTAGCTACTAAGAACAATGATTCTTCTAATCCGACAAGTATGTGCATGTAAGCCTTCATCTGACAAATCCGAAGTAAGAACTTTTAGTAAATCGATACCTTACAAAATTCAGATCCGAAATGAGGTTTTACATTTATCGTTCAATAGAAATTTCATGGGAAAGAACGCTGACATTTAATTGAATATTTACGCTAAAGAAGTTTCAATTGAAACTGGAAAAAAATTAAAGTGCGGCAAACTGGAGTTTTCAACGGATCGCTAAAACAACGACGGACGCTCACTCTTGCGCAATGATTTTAGTTAAGATGATGATTAGAGATTTAAAATTTGGATGTTCCCGACAGCGGCAAATCTCCCGTTCTTACTCGGACGTATCGCAACAGCATATAACAACGAATATTCGCAATTGTGGCCATTTGAAATAAAATAGTATTTTTAGAATCCAACAAACAAAAACCTAAGCCGACAAATCCGAATACGTACAACCGCAACTGACGATTATTCGAGACCGTTGTAGGTTATTTTATAAACAAAATGCACCAATTTCAAGATCTAGCAAACAGAGGAATAACTTTCACGCTTCGCGCATTGGATGAATTGAATTCCAAAATAATAGATGAACTACAGACACATGCTCCAACATCTGCTGTAAAAAATCTACAGATGATTCAACTTCAAAAAGCAATACTAGCAATTGGCATGTACTCACTTTTTGAGTCAATATTGCAACAACAGCTAAAATGTAAAAATGGATTTAAGAAAGCGAAAGAACTTCTTATGTCTGAAAATAAAAATGAGCTCCTTAATCAATTCAACGTTTATTATTTAGCAATAAATGTATTGAAACATGGAAAAGGAAAGAGTTACGAAACTTTAATATCAAAAACCGACTTACCGTTTCAAATTAAAAAAGAAAATCAATATTTCTTTTGTGAAGGTGATGTAAGCGAGGTATCTACATTAATTTTAGTAGATAATGATTTTGTAATTGACTGCGCAAATATCATAGAAAAAGTTTCAAAAGAAATCGATTCAATACAAAATCGAACTAATAAAACAACCAACAACAACGGTTAATCGCCAATAAGCGGCACCGTTAGTAAGAAAATAATTAACTTGACCAACAAACCAATACTAAACCGACAAATCCGCGTCCCCTACTCCGCCAACTGGCGATAACCGAGACCGTTGGCAGCAATAATTTATTGAAATTTGAGTATTTCTAAACGACATCACTTCATTCCAAAATTCTTTATAAAAGGGTTTACCGGAAGTGATGGAAAATTGGCAGTTTTTAATAAAACTAAAAACCAATTAGAATCAAAAAGAAAAAGTCCTAAACAAATTTTCTATGAATGGAACAGAAATACATTCGAAGTAAATGGAGAAGAGACTGACTACGTAGAAAGTTTATATCAATTTTCAGAAGATCAATTTGCTCCAATCCATAAAAAGATTATTAGCAATAATTATAAAATTCAAACTGAAGAATTTTTTCCAATAATACATTTTTTAGGAATCTGCCATTACAGAGTTCCTTCTCAAGATGAAAGAGCAGAAAATAGAATTAAAAAATCAACTAATGATGAGCTATTTTTTAAGATTTTAAAAAAAGGAAGTAATGAAGAAGCTTCGAAAGATTTATACGAGCGAATTAGAGATGATGCCTCTTTTATAGAAAGTTCAAAAATGATGCTTGCCGTTTCAGATTTCATTAAAGCAGATTTACCATCAAATTTTTCAGATTGGAAAATTTATGAAGCTGCAACGAACGTAAGATTACATATTATTGGAGATAATCCAGTAATATTAAATACAGAGAAAGATCCTAACTTGTATAAAAATGAGTTGGTATTTCCTTTATCAAATGGTAAAACTTTATATCACGTAAATGGTAAATCAATAAAAGAGATTACACCAGAACATCGGGTATGTGCTGATATTTTAATGTTCATACAATCAGAAAAATATGTTTGTGGGCCTGATAAAAATTATCTTGGTACAATAGCCCTAATATCTAAAAAATATAATACTCCTAATGGAATAAAGTCTTTAAAAGAAAAAGTTTTCGAGATATTTCGAGAAAATTAAAGCTGCCAACAACGTATAACGCAAATGGCGGGTTTCGTAGAAAAGAACTAAATTAGTTTCCATAATAAACAAAATCGTTAAGCCGACAAATCCGCTTCCATAATTCCGCGCCACTTGTCGTTATACGAGACCGTTAGGTGTAATTTTTCAACTTGTAAAAGTTACCAATTTTGGGTATATTTGGAAAAAGATGAAAAAATGAATAAAAACACATCCATATCATTAGGTGATTACTTTGATCAATTCGTGAGAGGTAGAATAAATGAAGGCAGATACAAAAATGTCAGCGAAGTAATTCGTGCTGGATTGAGATTATTAGAAGAGGAAGAAAGTAAAGTTGCTGCCTTAAAAAATGCAATTCAAGAAGGAATTGATAGTGGAAAAGATTACAATTTTGATCCAAAAACACATCTTGAATCTTTAAAATCAAACAAACGTCTGAATGGCTAAGTACTATTTAACCAAAAAGGCCGTCGCTGATTTGACTAATATTTGGGATTATACACTAGAAAAATGGTCAGAACAACAAGCTGACTATTACTACCAAAATCTGATTGAAAGTTTTGAGGAATTAACTGAAAAACCACTCCTGGGAAAAAACTATGAAGGAATTACTGCTGGATTACTCGGATTAAGAGTAAAAAAACATATAATATTTTATCGCGAAATTTCTAAAGATGAGATCGAAATCACAAGAATATTACACGGTAGTATGGATTTAGAAACAAGGATTCGAGAATAAAAAACTACACCTAACATCGGTTAATCGCAAATAACGGGTATTGTCAAAAAAGTGTAATTTTAGAAACCAGGAATGAAAATAGTTAAGCCGACAAGTCCGCGTGCATACTCCCGCAACTTGCGATAACCGTAACCGTTAGCAAACATTATTAATTAAGATTTATGAAGTTAGATGGGAAATCTCTTGAAAGAGCTACAAGTCTTATAGAAAAGCATATCCTAAATCATATTTCGAAGAGTGAAATTGGCGAGGTAAAAATTGAAAATAATAAGATAATAGTATCAGAGGGAGTAAAACATGAAATAGATGTTTATGTTACAGTAGATTTAAAAATTGGAACCACACTTATTTACATATTCGAATGCAAAAATTATAAAAAAAAGAAAGTTAGTAAGAATGACATTATAATTTTTGAAGAAAAAGTACAAATATATAATGCCCAAAAGGGCTATTTCGTTGCTAAACAATTTACCAAAGATGCCAAAAACCGAGCGCTTCAAAATAAAAAAATTGAATTATTAGATTTAAACAATGAGAATAAATCTCTTCTTAGTAAAAACTATATAACACAATTCGAGAGTACATACATCAAAAACTGCAAAGTTAACATAAAGGTTTCACCGGCCATTCGTTTTGAGAATGAACTTGATCTTCCTATAAAATTAAAAGACTTCGAATTAACAACAATTCATGATTTAATTCAAGAAAAATTTAAATTAGGACCTGATAAAGCAACCAAATTTAGAACATTAAAAGATTTTACTGAAAAAACTGAATTTAAATCGAAATACGAAAAGGTAGAAACTCTTTTCAGAAATGATAATACATGGATTTTTGAAATAACTTTATTAGAACCCATCGTTGATGTGAGCCAATATAAAAGTGTAATACTAAAAATAGAAGTTAGCTACGCCAAAGAATCACCTCAAATTATTTTCGATTACGATATCAACCAAAAGGGTCATTATGCAAAATTAAAAATGAGAGGTTTATTCAAGAATGATTATTTCTTTATGGAAATTACAAAAGATGAGAAAACAAATAACCTCTTTATTCATAATATTGGTACTTAATAACGTTTGCTAACAACGGCTCATCGCAAATAACGGGTAGTTTGGTGAAAATGGTTATTTTAGAGACCAATTATTAAAACAAATAAGCCGACAAATCCGCATCTCTAATCCCGCAACTTGCGATAGCCGAGACCGTTAGCTGCAAGCCTAATTCAATGTAATCAACTAAATATGAACCCATTTCCCATTATAAAAACGGAAAGATTAGTTCTGAAAAAACTCAAAGAATCTGATTGGGAAACTGTCTTGTATTTGCGCTCTGATGAAATTGTAAATCAATTTGTCAAGAGAAAAAAGGCTGACACTCAGAAAAAAGCGCTCGAATTTATTCTAAACACAAACTTGAAAATATCCAACAATGAGTTAATTTACTGGTGCATTACTCCGAAAAATGAAACTAGAATGATAGGCTCGATCTGTTTGTGGAATTTCTCAGAGGATAGAAAAGTTGCAGAAATCGGGTATGATTTAGATCCAAAATATCAGCGAAAAGGAATTATGAACGAATCCATGATTGCGGTTCTGAATTTTGGATTTGGAAAATTAAACCTTGAGAAAATAGAAGCCTTTACTCAAAACCAAAATAAAAGTTCAATCAGTCTTTTAATTAATAATCAATTTCAATTGAACAAAGAACGATTTGATAAAGACAATGAGGATAATAGAATATTCGAACTATATAGGCCAGCAGCTAACAACGGTTAATCGCCAATAAGCGGCAGCGTTAGAAAGAAAATAATTAACTTGACCAACGAACCAATACTAAGCCGACAAATCCGCGTCCCTCAATCCGCCAACTGGCGATAACCGAGACCGTTACCTACAATTGCTCCTCGAAAAAATCAAGAAAATTTTAAAGAAAATAATTCCAGCTGACTCTTACTCAAGCGGAATTTTTTGAAAATTTATTCTAAAGAAAAAAATTGTAAAAGCAGTTCGCTGACTCTTACTCGGACGGGATTTTAAAGAAAAGTATTTCAAATTTTAAATGACAAAATCACTAAATATCTGACTTGATCTCAAAGAATTTAAATAAGTTAAAAGTAACTTCAAAACTATGGATTGCGCTGACTCTTACTCGAACGGAATTCTAAAGAAAAAAATTTAAATTTCAAATGACAAAATCACTCTGGATCTGAATCGATCGGAAGAAATTTAATTATTATAAAAGTTAGCTATTAAAAATTTAGCCATACGCTGACCCCTACTCGACTCAAAATGTTCTGCTGACAAATTATAACTAAGAACGAAAAGAGTTCGGAATCGATGGTTCTTACTCAAACCTGTCGCAACAGTAGGTAACAACGGTTATCACAAATAGCGGTATTTCGTAAAAAAGTGTATTTTAGAGTTCTAATAAATAAAAGTCTCAACCGACAAATTCGCGCCCCTAACTCCGCAACTTGTGTTAACCGAGACCGTTGCCAGCAAGCTCAATGAAAATCTTATCTTTAAAAATATTATATAATTTATGAACGAGCTCATTTCTCCCAAATATCAAATGAAACTTGTGAAATCAGTTCACGATGCAATATGGGAAGAATATAAATCTTACGTTGAAGTTAGTTTGTACATAGAAAAATGGCACGAGGTTGATCACGAATGGAATAATCATTGGGAAAACTTTGAAATTATAAAAAAACAGACTGGAGATATAGACTTATTAAGAACTTTACATTCAATGTCTGGAAGTGATATCTTAAAAATCGCAATAGATATGGGAGTTGATACACCTGATTTTATTCCATCTGTCCCAACCTTCAAAAATGAATTAAAATCAGACTACAAAACAGCTTATGAAACTTTCACAAAAGCCTTTAAGCAAATAGAATCTGACCCGAGTTTAGCAATTGGCCTTTCGAATTCTGCATTAGAAAGTATTGTAAAAGAAATTCTTAAAGATGAACGAATTAATAGTAAAATAAAAGGAACTGAAACTCTTTACAAATTAACTTCTAAAATTTTAAGGGAATTTAATTTTTTAGATAGTAATCATCCAATAGAAATTAAGACAATTGGCAGTTCACTTCTATCGATAAGTCAATCAATAGAAAAATTAAGAAGTGAAAAAACAAATTTTCACGGAAAAACGGCTGAGGATTATTTAATTACAGATCCAGTTTATACTTATTTCGTTATCAACTCAGTTACCACAGTTGGTTTATTTCTACAATCCTATTATAAAACGAAATTTCCAAAACCATCAGAGGTTCTTGAAGAAGAAGAAGATGACTTACCGTTTTAAAACAAGATACAAGTAGAGCCAGCAGGCAACAACGGTTAATCGCCAATAAGCGGCAGCGTTAGAAAGAAAATATTTAACTTGACCAACAAACCAATACTAAGCCGACAAATCCGCGTCCCCTACTCCCCCAACTGGCGATAACCGAGACCGTTGTACACCATTTTATACTAGCATTTTGATGAGAACAATATTTTCAATTTTCATATTCATTTCAACACTATTTTCATATTCTCAAAATCAAAAAACAATTGACTGGATAACTAACAATTCTATTGAAATTGAAAATGCAAATCCAGATTCTACATTAAAGATTTTTGAACAAAACGCACCTGATAAATTTTCCACAGCCAAGATTTATGGTTTTGGAGAAGCGACCCATGACACCAAAGAATTTTTTGAACTTAAAGCCAAATTCTTTAAATATTTGGTAAAAAATCAAGGTGTAAAAACATTTATAATGGAAGAATCTTACCAAGCTGAATCTGGAATAAATGAATGGATAAGTGGAGGAAAAGGAAATATAAAAACGATTGCTGACAATTTTAAAATTCAATTTTGGCAAACTAAAGAAGTTGTAAATCTTCTAAAATGGATGAGAGAATACAATAAAGGAAAATCCAAAAGTGAGCAAATTAAGTTTTATGGAATGGATATTCAATTAGGAAGAAAACTTAATCAAGATATACGAAAGTTTGTTACTAAAAATAAAATCTCAATAGATGAAAATCTTTTAGCGATTGCTGATGGTTCTGCAAATAAGCAAATAGACTATCATAACGATGATAATTGGTGGCAAATTCAGCTTCCAAAATTAAACGAACTTAAACAACAAATACTGAGATCAAATTTAGAAAGTGAGAAGTATAAAAATGTTCTAAGAAGTTTAGATTACTTAATAAATTATGCGGAGTTTGCTTCTTTGGCTACCGAAGAATATCCTAAGAGCACAGAATTCAGAGATCTAAAAATGTTCGAAAATGTCAAATATATTGTAGAAAATCTATCTAAAAATGGAAAAGCGTTTATTTGGGCTCATAACGAACACATTAATAAAAAAGAAATGTATAGTACAGGTAGTAATATTATTAACTTAGGACGTAATCTAAAGGATCAATATGATGACGATTATTATGCAGTAGGATTTGATTTCGGAATTGGAAAAATAAACGGTTTAATCACTGATAGCAAGAAAGGTCTTTATTGGAAAACTTACGATATAAAGAAGCCGTTTAGAAAAACTTATGCGAAAACTTTGATGTCAGTTGACAAGGACATTTATTTTATTCAATTCAATAAAAATCTAGAATTCTTCAACAAAAAGTCCAAGCATCTATTAATTGCAGCAGGCGGATATCAACCAAAACCTTTACATAGAATACTAATTAACAAAGTTTATGCAGATACTTATGACGCTTTAATTTTTGTAGAAAAGATCTCGGTGCCAGATTATAATTTAAATTAAAGAAATAAAACGGTGTACAACATCGGTTCATCGCAAATAACGGGTAGTTTGCTGAAAATTGTCATTTTAGAGACCAATAAATAAAAAACTAAGCCGACAAATCCGCGTCCTTACTCCCGCAACTTGCTATAACCGAGACCGTTAGCTGCAAGCCTATTTTAAAGTAATTAAGTAAAAATGAACACATTTCCCATTATAGAAACGGAAAGATTAGTTCTGAGAAAACTGAAAGAAGCCGATTGGGAAATTGTCTCGTATTTACGCTCTGATGAAATTGTAAATCAATTTGTCAAGAGAAAAAATGCTGATACTCAAGAAAAAGCGCTGGATTTTATTCTAAACACCAATTTGAAGATATCCAACAACGAATTAATTTACTGGTGTATTACTCTAAAAAATGAAACGAATATGATAGGCTCGATATGTTTGTGGAATTTCTCAGAGGATAGAAAAGTTGCAGAAATCGGGTATGATTTAAATCCAAAATATCAGCGAAAAGGAATTATGAACGAATCTATGATTCCGGTTCTGAATTTTGGGTTTGGAAAATTGAACCTTGACAAAATAGAAGCCTTTACTCAAAAACAAAATAAAAATTCAATCAGTCTTTTAATTAATAACCAATTTCATTTGAACAAAGAACGATTTGATAAAGACAATGAGGATAATAGAATATTCGAACTATATAGGCCAGCAGCTAACAACGGTTAATCACCAATAAGCGGCAGCGTTAGAAAGAAAATATTTAACTTGACCAACAAACCAATACTAAGCCGACAAATCCGCGTCCCTTACTCCGCCAACTGGCGATAACCGAGACCGTTATCTCACATTTTTAAACGAAAAAATATACTTAAATTGAACAGATTAAAATCAAGATTTTCAATAATGCAAACAGGAAATTTTGAATTCTATTCTGGAATACTAGTAGGAATAGGTTATTCTATAATTCTAAATATCCTTTTTCAACAAATAGCTAAAACAAGAAGTATCACTTCAGCAATAAGAGAAGGAAATTGGAAAGAATTTGTAAATACTTCTTTCTCTAATTTTGATTTATTAATAATTTCAACATTTTCTGTAGCATTAGGATTTTGTTTTACTACATATCTCTGGATGAGTAAAAGGAAAGTAAGAAACAGAAGAAAGAATTTTAGATTAAATATAGCACAAACAAATTCAATATTTATTTTTGGACTAATCCTATTCGTGCTAACGCGATATTCTACAATATATTCTGGCTTTAATTATGGCAATTTCGACTTTAGTATAAAAGAATATTTTGGATTTTGGATTTTCATTTTCCCAATGTTCATTTATTTGTATAACTGGAGTTTTATATCAAAAATTTACAAATCAAGTAGAACATTCTTAACGACAACATTTTTATGTTTAGTACTCAGCATAATATTAAGTACAATAAAAACGTGAGATAACAACGGTTATCACAAATAACGGGTCGTATTTCGAAGAAAATAATTAAATTAACCAACAATTAAAACCTAAGCCGACAAGTTTGCGTCCCTACTCCCGCAACTTGTGTTAACCGAGACCGTTGGCAACTATATTTATTTAAGAAAGATTCAAGAATGAAGAAAATATCTACAAAAACATTATTTATTGCAATATTTGCTTTTGCCTTATTTCTAACGGGAAGTTATTTCTTGTTAGAGTTGAAAAACGGTAAAACTACAATTCTGATTGTTGCAATAATTTTAATTGCTGGTTTGAATTCTCAAATAAGAAAAGATTTCAGAATTCATTCAGAAAAATAATATTCAATTTTTGATAACCATTTTTAAGGATTAACAATGCAAGATAGGATTACAATAGTAGAATCTTTGAATTCAATTTTAGGTCAACGAAAAAAATCGATTAATAATCGATTAAAATATCTTCAATTACTCAAATATTTTAGTGTGATGTTTATTTTATTGGGAATAATAATTGTCATAAAATCATTTGCTCCATTTGACATTTTTGATGATAAACTCCGTTGGGAGGATTCAGCATTAGTAGTTATCTTTTCAATCACTTATCTTTTGCAAGGCCCTAAGTACTTTTATGAAGCAAAACTTCTCCGACATCTGAAAAAGCTGTAAAAAGAAGAAAATGAATCTCCTGTAAGAGAGCATTTGAATAATCAATTACGCGACACAATTAATGATCTCAATAGTAATAAGAATAGTACATATATTATTATTTCCGTTGTGATTCTATTGCTTTCAAGCTTATTTCAATCAATAGTAGATAATTTTGAATATTGGAATTATTTTAGAATACCATTTCTATTATTCATCACATTTATATTGTTTGATTTTTTAAAAACATACACTCAAATAATTAGGAATATAAAAGAATACGAGGAACAATAAATACAGTAGCCAACATCGGTTAAGCGCAAATAGCGGGCATTCTGGTGAAAAGTGCTATTTTAGACACCAAGTAAAAAACAACTAAGCCGACAAGAACGAGTCCCTACTCCGCGCTACTTGCCTTAACCAAGACCGTTGTGTGTAATGCCACATATGAATAGTAAAGAACTTAAAGCTGAATTTGATAAATACCTTGTCCCTTTAGGGTTTAACAAGAAGAATTTAACATGGGTGAAAACCGAAATAGAAATTTCTCAAATCGTAAATCTGCAAAAATCAAGTTTTAATAATCAATATTATTTAAATGAGGGTTACAATTTGGTAAATGCCAAAAATGACTCTTTTCATATTCAGATATTAAGTTCTTCTAAATATAATGCCAGTAAAGAATATTCTCTAATTGATATTTTAAACTTAGATAATCAAATTGCAAAAAAGGAAAGAGAGGAAGAAATTGAAAATCTTATTAAAAATTTCATTGTTCCTAATCTTGAGCGATTAAAATCTGAATCTGATTTAAAGGAATATTTAGTGAATCTAAAAGTCCAAAATCATATTCCAGTTTTTATAAAAGAGTATTTCAAAATAAAGTGAAAACTAAAGCACTACACACAACATCGGTTAATCGCAAATAACGGGTATTGCCGAAAAAGTGTAAATTTAGAAACCAGGAAATAAAATATTTAATCCGACAAGTCCGCGTCCCTACTCCCGCAACTTGCGATAACCGTAACCGTTGTAGCCAATTTTGTAATTGAATCTGGAAATTAAAACTAAAGGAAAATAGAAATCTTCAAGGTTACAATTAATTAAATATTAAGCCTAAAACTCCACCCAAAATAGCTTCCTTAAAGTTAGAGGCTCCATGAGGATTAAATGAATCACGAACTGGGTAATTAACGTTTTCTCCTAATAATACTGAGGCACGAGGTAAAAAAATATCATTTTCCATTCCTGAATTATTCCCTAAAAACGCAGTAGTAAAAAAATTAGACTTAGATCTGAACATACTCGTTGAACCGCTGTAACTATAAGTATTATCAACGTCCAAATAAACATCGTACAAATTAGTTGTTGAATTATATAGTACGAGATCTTGTCCTTCTGAATTTATGTTCAAATTTTTAAGAACATAAGGTTGATCTATCAAAGATTGGCTAGAAGTATAAAAATGAGAGTTTAAAGCCTTGACGTTTTGCGTAGAATCATTTATTTGTCCATAAAAAGACACACTTAGAAACAAGCAAAATATAATTAATACGGATCTAATAAGTTTCATAAAACATTTACTTAGGTAATAAGACGGCTTTTATGTAATAATAGAAGAATATAGGCTGTTAAATTAAAAAATATAAGCTTTATAAAAAACAAAGTTGTTAGATAATTAAGCTTTAGTGATTAGTTAAAATCATAATTATACTATATAAAACTGGCAACAACAACGGTTAATCGCCAATAAGCGGCACCGTTAGAAAGAAAATAATTAACTTGACCAACAAACCAATGCTAAGCCGACAAACCCGCGTCCCTTACTCCGCCAACTGGCGATAACCGGGACCGTTGGCAGTAATTTAATTTTGAGAGATTGAGGAAACCATACTTAATAATATTGATTGTAATTTCATCAATCTTAATCGGATCAATTGTTAATAGGTATTATCATGATCTGAGAGAATGGTGGATAATGAAAGATACAATCGTTTGGACAGAAAAAGCGGAGTTAAAATGGGACGATTTTATTTACAATGAGAGTAAAGATCTGACTGATAATATTGATGCACATGTTGGTATTTCTGCACGATATAGATTAACAGATAAGATAATCTATAAAAGTAAGACAGCCTTTGTACCTTCGAAATCTTATGTGTCTGATACAACGAATAGAATCTCACTAAGAATAGCAAATGCGCGATTTGATTTATGCGAAGTATATCGCAGAAAATTGGAGAAAAAAATTGATAGTCTAAGAGCTGGAAATGTGAATAATATAACATTAGAATATTTAGCTAAACAAGAGAGCATATTCTTTGAGAAATTTTCTAATGAATGGACACGATTCCTCGAGACTCCAAAAACTGAATTGATGACAGAACTTGTTAAATTAGAAAAGAGAATTTCTCAAGAACTTCAGAAATAAATTAAACTACAGCCAACAACGGTTATCACAAATAACGGGTAGCTTTTCAAAGAAAATAATTAAATTAACCAACAAATTAAATCCTAAGCCGACAAGTTCGAGTCCCTACTCCCGCAACTTGTGTTAACCGAGACCGTTGGCAACAAGTATCAGAGAAATTTAATCTAATGAAGAAAATTTCATTACTAATAATTGCAATTTCATTCGCAAGCTGTGCTGTACAAAAAGTACCAAAACCTGAACAGGTAATGAAGTACTACGACGGTTTTAAAAAATCTGATTATCAAGAAGTAAAAAATGTTCTTTCTGATAGTTTAATAATCACAGAAGGTGATTACGTAATGGAATTTACGCAAGAGAGTTATTATGAACATTTTAAATGGGATTCTATATTCAGACCAGTTTACAAAATTGTAAAACTAAAAGAACAAGGAAACCAAGTGAGCGCAACTGTATCAGTTAAATCTTCAAGATTTGAATATCTGAATAATAACCCATTAACTTGTAATCGTAATTTTCATTTTAAAAATGGGAAAATAAATAAAATTGAAAACTTAGATTGTATTGATGCGAACTGGGATATGTGGCAAAAACAAAGAGACTCCTTAGTTAACTGGATAAAATTTAATCGACCCGGATTAGATGGTTTTATAAATGATTTAAGTGAACAAGGAGCTAAGGATTATTTAGAAGCAATTGAATTATATAAAAAACAAAAATCCGAGTAGATACCAGTTGCCAACAACGTATATCGCAAATGGCGGGTTTCATAGAAAAGAACTAAATTAGTTTCCATAATAAACTAAACCGTTAAGCCGACAAATCCGCATCCATGATTCCGCGCCACTTGTCGATATACGAGACCGTTGGCACGCATGCATTAGATTATGAGTAAAGAAGAATATTTCAATCAATACGAATCATATATTGCGGAGAAAATTTTTCTTACTGATGAAACTTCTCAAGTAGAAAATGAGATTTATGAAAATATGCTATCATTTACTATTTCTAAAAAGCATTTGGCTAAACTCAAGGTTACCGATTTTATAAGTTTTCTGTCTCGTATAAAGAAGAATAGAAAGTCACAAATCAATGTTTCTCAAACTATCTCAAATTTAATTTACTACATATGGTTTGATGAAATGGCCGGACAACTCCGATTAAACTTTATCAATTCTAATCACTCCGAATTACCATTTGAAGCAGATTTAGAATTCACTTCGAACGAAGTTGACATTATTGATGAATTTCTACACTCCGAATATCTTAATGAAATAACCTGGGATAAATTATCTGATGATACCGGAGACCAGCAAAACGAGAAAAGCGCTGAAATAATTGATTTCAAATTAAAAGTTTATAAAGAAATAATTAGAAAAGATGCACGTCGTGCCAACATCGGTTAATCGCAAATAACGGGTATTGCAGAAAAAGTGTAATTTTAGAAACCAGGAAAGAAAATGGTTAATCCGACAAGTCCGCGTCCCTACTCCCGCGACTTGCGATAACCGTAACCGTTATACACAAGTGCTCTGCAACGATTTTAGATACTAAAAACAATAAGGATCCAATCTGAAAAATTCGAATTTGAAAAGCTTCAATTGATAATTCTCAACTAAGAATCTTTTGTGAATCTTAAACTTAGAAAATCCTGGTTCTATCGAAAATTCTAAAAAATCGGTCAGGAAAAATTTAATAAGTAAAGAAGCTTTTGGTAGCTGCTCAAAAACAAATTAGCTACTAAGAACTTCATCAAAAAGAAGCTTAGTAACAAGAAACGGACGCTAACTCGGACGCAATAATTGTAACCAAATAAGCAAGATTTTTTATAAAAGTCAGAGTATTCCCGACAGTGGCATATCTGAGGTTCTTACTCGGCTGTGTCGCACCAGTGTATAACAACGAATATTCGCAATTGTGGCCATTTGAAATAAAATAGTATTTTTAGAATCCAACAAACAAAAACCTAAGCCGACAAATCCGAATACGTACGACCACAACTGACGATTATTCGAAACCGTTAGTTGCAAGTTTTAAACAAAACTGAATTCAGAATTTATGCAAAGAAGAATTGAAGTAATTAACCCTTGTGATCAAGCCTGGCAATCAATGAGACGCCTTGATGGAAATAAATTTTGTGATAAATGTAAAAAAGAAGTTATTGATTTCACTGGATACAGTAAGAATGAAATTTTTGAAAAAATCGAAAAAAATGGAGAGGTATGTGGTAAATTACATCCGTCCCATTTAGAAAACAAAATTGAGTCAAATCAATTAGGTAATCAATATTTTTCCAAATTTGCTTTTGTCATAGGTCTTAGTTCCATAATTGGTTTGAACCAGCCAGTAACTGCTAATTCAACTAAACCAACATTTGAGCAAACGGATAGAACGGAATGGAAAAGTATATTACCTATTAAGAAGGTTCAAGATTCAATTACAATTAAAGGGAAAGTTACTGATGCAGACGGCCAAGCAATAGCTGGAACCAATGTCATTTTCAAAGATTCAAGGATTGGAACACAAACTAACTTAGAGGGAGAATTCAATTTGAAAATTCCCGCTGAAAAACTAGGAGAAAAAAATTTCCTAATTTTCTCTTTTGTCGGTTTTGAAATGAAAGAGATAAGATTCTTTAGAAATAATAAGTTTTTCAACGTTCAATTGATCGAAGATAATACACCATTAGGTGGAATTACAATAGTTCAAAAGCGTAACGTTTTCGATAAGGTGGGATATTTTTTTCATAACTTATTTTCGAACCATAAAACCTGCAACTAACAACGGTTAATCGCCAATAAGCGGTAGCGTTAGTAAGAAAATAATTAAATTAACCAACAATTAAAACCTAATCCGACAAATCTGCGTCCCTCACTCCGCCAACTGGCGATAACCGGGACCGTTGCCAAGCATTTTGATGAAAAAAATTCTATACATATTGATTCCCGTGTTGACTTTTAGTAGTTGCGAATCATACCAAGAGCAAAAGGAACCCGAGACTCAGAAAATATATTCTAAACGCTTTGAAGAACTAAAAAATGAAGAAAACTTCAGAATTATAAATATAGATTCTTGTCAAAATTTTCAGGAATTAACTTCTAAAATGGGTGAATTTACATGTAATGGTATAATGGCCGGACTAAGTTTTACTATAGATGATAAAGAGTACTTTTTAACTGGATCTTCTGAGTGTCCAACATCTAATATCGTAGTGTGTTATTTTAGTAGAAACATTATTATGATAAAAAATGACTCAATTGTAACCGACTTATTTAATCAAGAGAAAATTCCAATTGAAGATTTAAAAATTGAATTAAACAACATAATCTCTAAACCATATAATTTCAAATATAACGAACAAGTTCTAAAACCTGCTTTAGTTCATTTATATATAGACAAGAATCAAAACATCAATAAAACAAAAAAGGTTTTAAAAGAAATAGTACACAATTTTGAAAAAATAAACTCCAATCAGAAGAATAACTTTTTCAAATACAATGTATTATTTGAACATTTTGATATGACAAATTTACCGCCACCTCCTCCACCGCCTTCTTTACCAAAATAAAGATCAATAGAGAATTTGTAAACAAAACGCTAGGCAACAACGGTTAATCGCCAATAAGCGGCAGCGTTAGTAAGAAAATAATTATCTTGACCAACAAACCAATACTAAGCCGACAAATCCGCGTCCCTTTTTCCGCCAACTGGCGATAACCGAGACCGTTGGCGGTAATTAGAATAAAGATCCAAATGAACAAGAAAATTGCAATCTTAAGAGGTATTAATGTAGGTGGAAAAAGAAAGATATTGATGAAAGATTTGAAACTACTTTGTGAAAAATTGGGTTTCGATCAAATAGAGACTTATATACAAAGTGGAAATATCTTATTAAACTCCGACAAAGACAACTCCGAATTAGAAAAAGTACTTTACGAAGCTATACAAGATAAATATGGCTTTCAAGTTCCAGTAATTGTTAGAAATTCAGAAGAACTTAAAGTTCAGGTCACTAGAAACCCATTTTTTGATCAGAAAACCGATATTACCAGATTACATCTTACATTTCTAAAAGAGAAACCTAAAAAAGAAAATCTGATCAAAATACAAACCTATAATCACGAACCTGACAAATTTCAATTAGTGGATAAAGAGGTTTTCATATATTGCGATGGTAAATATCACCAATCCAAATTGAGCAACAATTTTTTCGAGAAAAAGCTGAACGTAGGAGCTACAACAAGAAATTGGAAAACCGTTTTGAAGTTGATTGAGTTGAGTGAAAAATAATCTAACTACCGCCAACATCGGTTAATCGCAAATAACGGGTATTGTAGAAAAAGTGTAATTTTAGAAACCAGGAAAGAAAATGGTTTATCCGACAAGTCCGCGTCCCTACACCCGCAACTTGCGATAACCGTAACCGTTACTTGCAATTTTTTCTATGGAAAAATCAATGTATAACACAGAATTATTTAAAGAACAATATTTATTCGAGCACGACAGGAAAAGATTCTATGATAGATTAATTCAATATCCGACAACTTTACTTTTTGTTTTTATTGGAGCAGCTTTATATTCTTTCAACAAATACTTTCCAGACGGTATAAAAGATTTATCTACAAAGTTAGATTGGCTATTCATAATCAGTTTTTGCATTTTTGGATTATCAGTAATTTTTACAATTTGGAATTTATTTGTTGTCTTTCACGGATTTACTAGAAAATATGAATATCTTCCAAACACAAAATCGCTTGCTAAATATGAATTGGACCTTTATAAATATTACTATAAATACAGTGATTTAAAAGATTACAAGGAAAAAAGAGAAGAAGCAAAGACAAAAACTTGCGAAAAGTTTGAGAAACAAATCTTCGAATATTATAAAGAGCTTACTTCTCAAAATCAAAAAATTAATGATTTTAGAGCAGAGTCTTATTATTTTACAAGAACCTTTCTATTTATAGACTTAGTGTTTTTAATCATCATTGGAACAATTGGAATTTTAAATTAAAAAGATGTCAAAAAAACCAACTCCACCGCCACCGCCGCCACCGAGAAAAGTAAAAAATACTCCTACTCCAACTTCAAGGCCGACTCCACCACCAAAACCACCTCAAAGAAGAAGTTCTTAAGGAGTTTATAGATATAAAAAACAGCAAGTAACAACGGCTCATCGCAAATAACGGGTAATGCCGAAAAATTGAAATTTTAGAAACCAGGAGAGAAAACAATTAAACTGACAACTCCGCGTCTCTACTCCCGCAACTTGCGATAGCCGAGACCGTTGTACACAATAATATTATGAGAATTCTGCTACTAATTTTCTTATTTCTGACTTCTATTAATTCCTTCGCATGTGAATGTTCAGAATTAAACAAAAATAATATTCAGAAATTTAAAGATAAAGTAGATTACATATTAATTGGAACAGTAATCGATCAATTAAATCCTGAAAAAACTGAATATTTAAATTATTCCTGGAAAAAAGAAAAAGAGGCTTATGACATTATTGTAAAAGTCAAAAAAATCTTTAAAGGGAAAATTCAGTCAGATACACTTTACGTTACTCAGTTTTTTAATGGAGCTTGCTCAACAAAGTTTATCGCTGGAAAAGATTACATCTTTACAGGAAAAGAAATAAAAAAATTCGTTGATCAGAATGAAAAATTAAATAATGTATCTGATTCAATAACTCAAAATAATTCAATTCCATTATTAAAAACGGATAATGCAGCACCAGAATACAAATTTGAGAAAGGAATTATATACGATCATTTTGAAAATGGAGCTACAAAATGGAATTCACTTTTGAAAAAACATAAAATGATATGGACCAACCAATGCTACTCCTTCAATATTAGTAATAATCTAGGACAGTTATTAATCAAATAAATATTACTGTGTACAACAGCGGTTCATCGCAAATAACGGGTTTTGATGAAAAAGTGTAATTTTAGAAACCAGGAATTGAATGGTTAAGCCGACAAGTCCGCATCCCTACTCCCGCAACTTGCGATAACCGCAAACCGTTAGCAATAATTATTTAACCGAGAAACTGCTTGAGAATACTTATAATCTTAATTCTAATTTGTGTTCAAAGTCTAACAGCTCAGGAAGTCAGAGGTATTGTTTATGAATCAGATGAAAGAGTATCAGATTTTAAAATTGCAAATTTGAATAGCGGAATTTCTTCTACTACAAATCAAGAAGGGTATTTTTCTATACCAAGTGACTTAGGAGACACTTTAGTATTCAACTCGATACAATTTGAACAACAATTACTGATCGTTGAAAAAAATCACTTACAAGCAACTTTAGTAATTGAACTTAAGAAGATAGTTAACTTATTAGATCAAGTAAATATCAGTTCGTCGTCAAAGGCATTTGATGTGAAAACGGCAAATAAAGAATTAAAAGAAACATTTCAAACGGATCTAGAAAAAAATTGGTTTATATACTATCCACCAAATCCTAAAGGAAATCTATTAGCTAGTATTATACCAGGTAATAAGAAGTCAATTCCTAAAAAATCTGAGATACGAATTATTCATTTAAGTGATTATGTAGAATTATTTGCGTCGGACGATACTTTGAATTGTGAGTATTTAAAAAATTCTCTCGGAATTCCCGAAAACCGATGTAATCTATTTTTTGATTATTTAGAATCTAAATCATTAAATTATGAGTTATTAGACCCATCAAGGCGTCTAGATTTGATACAAAAGATTTATGAAGCAAGCGAAGAATATATAGTTATGCAAGAAAGTAAGTAACGCAAATAACTATTGCTAACATCGGTTGATCGCCAATAAGCGGCAGCCTTAGAAAGAAAATAATTAACTTGATCAACAAACCAATACTAAGCCGACAAATCCGCGTCCATTACTCCGCCAACTGGCGATAACCGGGACCGTTGGCAATAATTATGATATGAAGAAATTTATAATTTTACTACAAATATTGACGGCTTCATTTACCTATTCTCAAAGCGATCTTAAAGGTAATTTTTGTAGCTCATTAAATGGAGGATTTAATTCAACCTGTATTGAGTTTCAAGAAAATACCAAATTTAAATTTTACACTTATGGCTGTTTGGGAATGGATAGTACTGGAAGCGGAGATTTTAGTTTTAAATCTAATAAACTTATTTTAAAATTTGATAAGGTGGCAACGAGTCAAAAAAGCCAAATTAAAATTGAAAATGTTCATAATAAGAAAGACTCAATAAAAATACACTTTAAGATTCTAGATGGAACTCTGAACATGAGACCACTACCAGCTAATATTTTATTAGGATCAGATTCTTTCGAATCAACTAAAAATTCTCAAGCAAATGAAGATGGGGAAGCATTGATATTAAAGGCTCGTAGCAATACAAATGAAAAATATAAGATTCTATTTGTAGGCTATGAAATATTAGAGTTCGAGTTGTCTAACTCTTCATCTAAAAATATAGAAATTGTACTAGAATCACAAGGTCCAAGAATTATTTCTAATAAAGTTTACGAGTATGATATAGAAAAAGTAAAGGAAAATGTAATAATCCTAAAAGATGGTAATAGATTCAAGAGATCGAAATCATAACTATTGCCAACATCGGTTCATCGCAAATAACGGGTATTGGCGAAAAAGTATAATTTTAGAAACCAGGAAAGAAAATAACTAAGCCGACAAGTCCGCGTCCCTACTCCCGCAACTTGCGATAACCGTAACCGTTGGCAGCAAGCATTAAAAATTTCATTATGAAAAAACTTATAATATTATTTCTATTTCTATCAACCAATATCACCGCTCAGGAATTGACCGGTACATGGAATGTCACATCTTATGAAGACGAGATTGTATATTATAATCAAACGGCAGATTCAATTTATTATAAAGATGAATCTAGAAAGACAGAAGCGGAGAATTTTAGAAAAATGTTTGAAATGATGATTCTACCTGTTACTTATACCTTTAAAGATAATAATGAATACGAAATGCTTCATCCAATGTTGGCGGAAATTAAAGGAACTTACGAAATAGATAGAAATAATAATTACGTCATATTATCAGAAAAAAATACAATGAATGATACATTACCATTTTCTATGAGTAATGAAATTTTGTATCTCAGAATGAAAATGGAAGAAGGATTTATGAAAATTGGATTAAAAAAATAGTTTCTCTTTAAAAACAAAGGGTTTAAATGTATTCAAGAAGATTATTACTAAATGCCAGCTGCCAACATCGGTTAATCGCAAATAAGCGGCACAATAAGTAAGAAAATAATTATCTTGACCAACAAACCAATACTAAGCTGACAAATCCGCGTCCCTTACTCCGCCAACCGGCGATAACCGAGACCGTTCTATGCTATTTTCTCAGAAAGATTTCTACTAAAAAGTTCTACTTATGAGAACTTTAATTATCTTTGTTTTAGATTTTATCAAATGAAGAGAATAATTGCAAAAAGTACATTACGAGAATTCTGGAAAAAACATTCTGATTCAGAACAGTATTTAAAAACTTGGTACGAAACAGCAAAAAGTTCAAATTGGGCTTCTCCAAGTGATATCAAGAAAACGTATGTAAATGCTAGCATTTTAAAAAATAGTAGAGTTGTTTTCAACATTAAAGGAAACTCATACCGATTAGTAGTTAAGTTTAACTATGATAGACAATGGGCTTTTATTCGGTTTGTCGGAACACACACTGATTATGATAAAATAGATGCGAACACAATTTAAAAATTAGAGCTATGAAAATTAAACCTATTAAAAGCGATAAAGACTACGAGAAGGCTTTAGAAAGACTAGAAGTGATATTTGACGCTCCAATTAATTCTAAAGAGGGCGACGAGGCGGAAATTCTTTCTATGATGATTGATAATTATGAAAATGAGCATTATCCAATTGAGGCTCCAGATCCGATTGAGGCTATAAAAATTAGAATGGAAGAAATGAATCTTAAACAGAAGGATTTAGTTGGTGTCATCGGAGGAAAAAGTAGAGTTTCAGAAATTTTAAATAAAAAGAAAAGATTAACGGTAGATATGATTAGAGAACTTGAGAGAATTCTACATATTTCTGCATCTGTATTAGTAACTAATTACCAATTGTCGAAGTGAAAAAACAGCATAGAACAACGGTTAATCGCCAATAAGCGGCAAGGTTAGAAAGAATGTAATTATCTTGACCAACAAACCAATACTAAGCCGATAAATCCACGTCCCTCACTCCGCCAACTGGCGATAACCGAAACCGTTATATGCCATTCGCCAGTCCTGGGCGAGCTCTCAGCATCAAGCAAACAGGTAGAAGCTAAGGACCAAAAAAATCGTGGAACCGCTGTGTTTGTAGCGAGTTTGCTTGCGGCTAGCGGAGAAAAGCTAGCTTTTAGAAGCGATAGCTGCAAACTCGCTGTAAAGGAACAAGAAATAAAGCAATAAGTAAAGTAGGGTTTCCACTCATTTTTTGTTTTCCTGCTGTTTGCTCCCCGTTCCAGAACGTCGCCTATCCTAAGGATAAACGCTATTCTAAACGGTTGAAGCGGGATGGCCCGAGGGTCAGGTCTGTCGAACGCCGTTCGCAGCATTTTTCGCAAAATGCCGCTACACTGCACATAACAACGAATAAGAACAATAGGGGAAATAAATTAAACTGTATATTTATATCATCAACAAACAGAAAGCTAATCTGACAAATCCGTATATAGAATCCCCTACTGTTCCTATTCGATAACGTTAGCCTCAAGCATTCAAAATGAAAATTCTGCTAAAAACATTTTTAATTATTGGTATAATTAGCTCTTGTTTTTCAACTAGTGCACAAACAAATGAGAATATTGAGAGTGAAAGGTTATCTGTTCTTTATTCTGGTGAAGCTGACTTTGTCCAGTTTCAAATGTTTGAAGGACTCACAGAAGATTTAAAACAGGATTCTATTACGGGAGATTTTAAAGGAGTTTTAGAAATTCCGAATCTTAATGATGCAATTTTCACTTACGATATTGTGGTTTATAAAAAAGACTCTTTGGATCAGATGATTGAATTAGTTCCAAAAGGAAATTCAATTAAATTAAATCAAAATAATGCAATTGTAGAAGGAGATAAATTTTTATGGAAGGGAAAAAACCGAAATAAAAATTATTTAGAAAACAAAGATCTTAAAGGCAAAATAATTTCTAAGAAAATATCCAGTAAATATTTATTAGAAGAAAGAGAAATAACTGTTTATACACCAGAAAAAGTAAATTCAAAAATTCCACATATTTATTTCACGGACGGCTCAGTAGTCGAAAATTATGCTCCTTATATTGACTATTTGATTTCAATTAATAAAATAAAACCAATAAAGTTAATTGGTATACATTCTAGTCCATCAAATAGACACCAGGAGTATGTGGAAGGTTATGAGAATAATGTACTTTTTAAAAGACATCAAGATTTTTTCTACAAAGAAGTAATAGATTCAATTGAGAATAAAATAGAAAACTGGGAAGGTGAAAGGTACTTATTTGGGTTTTCTAATGGATCTGCTTTTTGTATTCACGCTGGACTAAATAATCCAACTATATTTAAGGAAATTATAGCATTTTCAACATCAGATTATATTTCTCCATTTGCGCAGTCGATAAATCCAATAAAATTCAAATTTGATAAGTACCCAATATTCTATATTGGAGCAGGAAAATACGAAACAAGTATTTTAAAAGATAATATTGAATTTTTAGAGGACATGAAAAACAATGGAATTCAATTTAATTTTATAGAATTCATTTCTGGACATGATTATAACGTATGGAGAATAGAATTTTTAAATTACTTAGAAGAACATTTTGAAAAATGAATGCCAGAGGCTAACAACGGTTCACCGCAAATAACGGGTAGTTAGCTGAAAATGGTTATTTTAGAAACCAATTATTAAAACAACTAAGCCGACAAATCCGCATCCCTACTCCCGCAACTTGCGGTAACCGGGACCGTTGTGTGCAATTTTATACAAAATTCTGATTGTTAATAATTTAGTTGAAAACAATCTCTATTAAATTATTTTATATCCTAAACCGTTAGTATATTTGTTTAGATTAATTCTAAATAAATTATAATGCATATTAAAAAAAGAAGAGTAAGAAATATTAATCCTTACTTAAAATTAATTCCTGAAAATGATAACTTCTACTTAGGTCTATTAAATTTTGAAGAACATCAAAACAAACTATTAGAAATAGGATTTACGCCAGATTTGAGAGTTGACGAGCAAATTTTACCAAAATCTATAGGTCCTATTTCAGATTATAATAGTGAAGGAAAATATAATATTTTAAAGGATCAAGAAAAGGAAGAATACGTTCAAACTAGAGAATGGACATGGGAAGATTGGGGAGGAAATACACATTCTAAAATTGTGTATATAAGCCGAGAACGATATCCTCGTGAATTTGTTGCGCCACCTAGTTCAGAACTTAAAATAGCAGAACAAGAAGAATCCAAACTGATCATATCCGAATCATTAAATAGAAGTGATGGTGAAGAGAAGATCAAACATATTATAAATTTATTTTTAGAAATTTTTGGCGAGTGCGATATATTAACGGATGAATTAATACCTCCTATATCTCCAAACACAGTTAGATTAAATTGGAAATTACTACCTCCAGGAGAATATCCTTGGGAAAGAGTTCAAGAAGAAGTTATAGATATTATTGAAAGGCAACCAAGAGGTAACCAGCCTGTCGCTAACTATAGATTAGAAACAATTACAGATCATACTCCAAATTTCGTTGCTGTTGGAAATGGAGGTTTTAATGACTATCTAGTATTTGGATTCCCTGATAAAGACATTTACATATTAGAAAGCATTAGAACTGGGAATGCTACTTATGTTTTTGATCAAGATTGGGAAGAAATATCTCAACTATCAAAAAAGGAAATTTTGGACAATGATCTTCAACGAGAAAGAATAATACATCGGGATGGTTGGGAAAATAACATAAATGAGCTCTTAAACTAAGAGTAAACACAATTATGGAAGTGTGTTATTCCAAATCGAGATTTTAACTTATATATTTAACAAAATTAAATTGAAAATTATGCAGTATAGAACATTAACAGTAAAGATGAGTTCAATTATGGATAGAGAAACAGAGTACAAAGAGTTCCAATTCCCAAAATTGAATGAACTTTTAGAAGCAGGTTGGGGTATTAAAGAAATTATACCGGCAACAACAAACCAAAATGTAGGCTTTGTATTTTTAACATATATACTCTGTCAACAATAAGAAGTTTGAAAATAAATAGTTTCTAAAAACCCTAAAGAAATTTATGAAAGAGGAGAATTCAGATGAAGATTTTGAAAAGAAAAGACTTAGTGATTTAAAAAACGAACTAATAATTCATTATCATCAAGATGCAACTTTTTACGAACGAAGAACATATATAATTTTTTTCGTTATTTCTGGTGTAGGACTATATACATGTTTAGAACTATATAAAAGTTTAGAGAATGTATCGTTTTTATTACCATTATCGATTTGTACCTCACTATTTATAATTCCCTTAATCATGTCAATTATATCTAATGAACTAGCAAGAAAAAAAAGCATTTATAAGGCTGACTATTTTCAAACTATGGAAGAAACCTATAGAAAAGGAACTAGAAAATATATAAAATGGGAGAATGGACTTAAAATTACAATAGGATTTATTTACCTTATTGGTTCTATTTTCATTGGAACGTTATATTATTTGAACTTTTAAAAAAAATCATACAAAAAACTGCACACAACAACGGCTCATCGCAAATAACGAGTAGTCTAGTGAAAATGTTTTTTTTTAGAGACCAATTATTAAACCACTAAGCCGACAAATACGCGTCCTTACTCCCGCAACTTGCGATAGCCGGGACCGTTATATGCCATTCGCCAGTCCTGGCGAGCTCTCAGCATCAAGCAAACAGGTAGAAGCTAAGGACCAAAAAAATCGTGGAACCGCTGTGTTTGTAGCGAGTTTGCTTGCGGCTAGCGGAGAAAAGCTAGCTTTTAGAAGCGATAGCTGCAAACTCGCTGTAAAGGAACAAGAAAAAAAGCAATAAGTAAAGTAGGGTTTCCACTCATTTTTTGTTTTCCTGCTGTTTGCTCCCCGTTCCAGAACGTCGCCTATCCTAAGGATAAACGCTATTCTAAACGGTTGAAGCGGGATGGCCCGAGGGTCAGGTCTGTCGAACGCCGTTCGCAGCATTTTTCGCAAAATGCCGCTACACTGCACATAACAACGAATAAGAACAATAGGGGAAATAAATTAAACTGTATATTTATATCATCAACAAACAGAAAGCTAATCTGACAAATCCGTATATAGAATCCCCTACTGTTCCTATTCGATAACGTTGCCAAGCATTTTGATGAAAAAAATTCTATACATATTAACTCCCGTGTTGACTTTTAGTAGTTGCGAATCATACCAAGAGCAAAAGGAACCCGAGACTCAGAAAATATATTCTAAACGCTTTGAAGAACTAAAAAATGAAGAAAACTTCAGAATTATAAATATAGATTCTTGTCAAAATTTTCAGGAATTAACTTCTAAAATGGGTGAATTTACATGTAATGGTATAATGGCCGGACTAAGTTTTACTATAGATGATAAAGAGTACTTTTTAACTGGATCTTCTGAGTGTCCAACATCTAATATCGTAGTGTGTTATTTTAGTAGAAACATTATTATGATAAAAAATGACTCAATTGTAACCGACTTATTTAATCAAGAGAAAATTCCAATTGAAGATTTAGGAATTGAATTAAACAATATAATCTCTAAACCATATAATTTCAAATATAACGAACAAGTTCTAAAACCTGCTTTAGTTCATTTATATATAGACAAGAATCAAAACATCAAGAAAATAAAAAAGGTTTTAAAAGAAATAGTACAAAATTTTGAAAAAATAAACTCCAATCAGAAGAATAACTTTTTCGAATACAATGTATTATTTGAACATTTTGATATAACAAATTTACCGCCACCTCCTCCACCGCCTTCTTTACCAAAATAAAGATCAATAGAGAATTTGTAAACAAAACGCTAGGCAACAACGGTTAATCGCCAATAGCCGGCAGCGTTAGAAAGAAAATAATTAACTTGACCAACAAACCAATACTATGCCGACAAATCCGCGTTCCTTACTCCGCCAACTGGCGATAACCGGGACCGTTGGCTATAATTATTTAACGAGATCCTGAGTTCAATAACTTAACGCAACAAAGAATAAACACCGTTTAGATGATCAATAAATATCTATTAATCTTTTCACTACTAATCCTTTCTCTAGACTCCTTCGGTCAAGCGCAAAATGAATTAAGATTTTACTATGGAGCTTCTAATAGCGAGTTTTTACGAAATGAAAGTCTCATTGGAACTGGAAGTTCAGAAGTTAAAGATCTATCCGAATTTGGTATAAAATACTTGAAGCATTTAAACGAAAATATTGCTCTCGAGACAGGTGTTAATTACCACAATTCTACAATATCCATTAAACCAGCATTCACTGGTGAAAACAGAGAGGTTAGAAATGAAAACTTTGAATTAATTTCAGTTCCGATAATGGTTAATTATACATTGTGGAAATACTTTTTCATCAATGGTGGCGCTCTGATAGATTTTCAAATGACTCAAAATAGTACTGACTCGCAAGACGGAATTGGTTACGCTTTTGGTATTGGTGGTCAATATGACATTCAAGATTTTACTTTATTCATCAACCCGAACTTTGAAAAACATTCTTTAATCCCATTTGAGAAATCAAATCACCATCAAAAATTGACAGAACTTGGAATTCAAATTGGTTTAGGTTATAAATTCTAATGAGAAAAGTTTACAAATAACTATAGCCAACATCGGTTAATCGCCAATAAGCGGTAACGTAGAAAGAAAATAATTAACTTGACCAACAAACCAATCCTAAGCCGACAAATCCGCGTCCCCTACTCCGCCAACTGGCGATAACCGAGACCGTTGGCTATAATTATTTAACGAAATCCTGAGTTCAATAACTTTACGCATCAATGTATAAAAATGTTTAGATGATCAATAAATATCTATTAATCTGTTCACTACTAATTCTTTCTCTCGACTCCTTCGGTCAAGCGCAAAATGAATTAAGAATTTACTACGGAGCTTCTAGTAGCGAGTTTTTACGAAATGAAATTCTAGTTGGATCTGGAAGTTCAGAAATTAAGGATCTATCCGAATTCGGAATAAAATACTTGAAGCATATAAACGAAAATATTGCTCTTGAAACGGGTGTTAATTACCACAATTCTACGATATTGATTAAACCAGCATTCACTGGTGAAACCAGAGAGGTTAGAGATGAAAACTTTGAATTAGTTTCAGTTCCAATAATGGTTAATTATACAATGTGGAAATACTTTTTCATCAATGGTGGTGCTCTGATAGATTTTCAAATCACTCAAAATAGTATTGACTCTCAGGACGGAATTGGTTACGTTTTCGGTATTGGTGGACAGTATGATATTCAAGATTTCACGATATTTATCAACCCGAACTTTAAAAAACATTCTTTAATCCCATTTGAGAAATCGAATAACCATCAAAAATTGACAGAACTTGGAATTCAAATTGGTTTAGGTTATAGATTCTAATTAGAAAAGTTTACAAATAACTATAGCCAACATCGGTTAATCGCCAATAAGCGGTAGCTTAAGTAAGAAAACAATTAACTTAACCAACAATAATATACTAAGCCGACAAATCCGCGTCCCTAACTCCGCCAACTGGCGATAACCGAGACCGTTGTAAAACATTTTTAAGAATGAGATACGTCCAAAATTTAATGCTCCTTTTAATATTTTTAATTTCATTTCAAGGATTTTCACAAAATTCAATCGAAGATGGAACTTATTTATCAGAGGATAAATTGACTGTAATAACTATTCTGGCCAAAAATGAAATTTCCTATATAGAATACAATCAACACTCACCATATTCAGATAACTTACAAAAATTACCAAAAAATCAATTTTGCGGAACTAAGTTATATGAAATTATGACAAGCGGTTTTGGGGAATATTCTTTAAACAATGGTAGTTTAAAAATAAATTTTGAAACTAATGTGAAATCACTCGATAGTTCTAATATAACGACATTATCTGGCTATAAAGATAGAGATTCTATAATGCTTAAATTTAGAATCAATAATTATCCTGAAAATAATCTCGAAAATTCAGTTTATGGTGTTGATATTAGTTCAGATAACAATAAGATTAATCTGAACACAAATTTTGAAAATGAAGTTGAATTAAAATTTCCAAAAAGCAAAACTGAAATAAACTTTCTGATAAATGATCATTATGAACTTAAAGTAAAACCAGAAAATAGTTTAGTCATCGATCTAAATTTTAATCTTTACAAAACTATGATAACGGAAAATTTAAAAGATAAGGTGGTTGATTTTAGTTATTTTAAAAAGTTTCGAGATAAAAACGTTTTACAACAACGGTTAATCGCCAATAGCCGGCAGCCTTAGAAAGAAAATAATAAACTTGACCAACAAACTAATACTAAGCCGACAAATCCGCGTCCCTTACTCCGCCAACTGGCGATAACCGAAACCGTTGGCAGCAATACAGAAAGATTGAGTAAAGTACAAATGGAAAAAACCGAATATGCAGAATAATGTATTCATTAATTCAAATCAATTAAAGATTGACGAACAACAAAAGATTACTTCTCACTGGTTAATTTTTATGTTTGTAGTCTTAGGGTTACAATCTATCTTCTATTGGAATACATACCTAAAATCTAAAGAAAACTATGATTTAATAATCGCAGTATTTCTATCACTATTAGTACTGTGTTTCTTTATTCGGGAATACTTTTTCCGAACTAATAGGAATTCTATCAACATAAATGAGATCAGAAAAGTTTCAATTCATAAAGTCGCATTGGAAAAAAATAAAGTTTATCTGAAAATTAAACTTGAAAGGAAGACACGGAAAATTTTGATTTCTAAAGATAGAGCAATAGAAATAAAACAAGAAATAGAAAGATTACTCTAATGTACAGCTGCCAACATCGGTTAATCACAAATAACGGGTTTTATCGAAAAAGTGTAATTTAGTCTCCTAACAAGAAAATAACTTAGCCGACAAGTCCGCGTCCCTACACCCGCAACTTGTGTTAACCGAGACCGTTAGGTGAAAGCGGATAGCGATTGTAACAAAGAATGAAATCAGACAAATCAATATATAACAATACAAAAGCAGCTATAAATCGTTTACAGCCAAAAGAAACGGATTGGAAATACACTAAATTCAATATTGATAATCCGGAAAAAATTAAAACTGATTTTGATTTGTTCGAAAATGAGATTCCAATTTTAGAGATTACTGACAAATATTCTAAAACTATAATAACAACAAGAAGAATTATAGAAGAAAATAATTCGATTAAAAGAACGGTAAAATTCCAAGACATAAATAGTTATGATTTTGGGAATTTTAAAGGTGAAATTGGAAATCCACAATTAAAACAGTTCACAACTATTGACTCTAAAAACAAGAATCAAAATTTTCAAATTCAAACTGGAAAAGCTGCAATCGTAATTATGACAACTTTAAATACACTAAAAAATCTGACGAAGCCGCCAGCACCTAACAACGATTAATCGCAAATAACGGGCATCCTGGAAAAAGAGTAATTTAGAAATCAATAAAGAAAAACGGTAAGCCGACAAATCCGCGTCCTCACTCCCGTGACTTGCGATAATCGAGACCGTTATATGCAAGCGTTTTAGAGAAGATTTTTATGAAAAAAGATATAATTGACATAAACGAATCAACAATAAAAAAGTTTGTAGAAGCTTTACGTCCTATTGACGAAGAGATTAGAAAACAAGTTGATATTGGATATTCTTATCATAGCAAAGTTAAAGTAGTTGAATTATATCAAATAAGACCAAAATGGGATAATCCAAAAGAAAATCAAAAATTGCCATTCGCAAAAATAAGATATTATAAGAATCAAAATTTCTGGAAAATATTCTGGTTCAGAGCAAGTGGCAGTTGGGATCCTTACGAGCCTAAACCTACTGCAACAAATTTAGAAGAAATATTAGCTACTATAAAAGAAGATAAACACGGTTGCTTCTTTGGATAATAAAAGTGAAATTGCCATTCATTCAAGAACATAAATTTGAATGATTTTTATGAATAAACCTGATCAAAATATTATAAACGAAATAGCACAAGAACTCGATTGTGGAAATGAGTGCTATTTTAATCAAAAAACTAAAGAATTAATCTGCCTTCCTAATGCGGACTTAATGGAGACAGCTGGTGAAGATTATTATAAAGAAATGTTCCAGGATGATTTTAAAAAAATAGAATCACAGAAAAAAGATTTGATAAAATTTGAAGTTTTAGAAAGTTTTGAATCATTTAGAATAATGGAGGATTTTAAAAATCAGGTCGAGAATGATGAATTTGCAGAAAAATTAGATCAAGCTTTAAACAGAAGAAAACCTTTTCAAAATTTCAAGAATTTAATTGACAATTCAGAATATAGAGAACAATGGTTTAAGTTTAAACAAAAAGAAATTGAAAAAATAGTTATCAATACGATAGAACGCAAAAACGCCGGCATATAACAACGGTTCATCGCCAATAAGCGGCAGCGTTAGTAAGAAAATAATTAACTTGACCAACAAACCAATACTAAGCCGACAAATCCGCGTCCCTTACTCCGCCAACTGGCGATAACCGAGACCGTTGCAAACAATGCCCAGAAAAATTTCAAAAAGAAGATGATTTCTGAATTAAAGAAAACTTCGATAAGCTCAATACAGATTTAAATGAAAGAATATGAATTTCTCATTGGAGTTTTAATTCTAATAATCAGTACGATATGGTTATATTTTCAAATAAAAGAATATTTTAAAATTCAAAAAAATGACGAAACTAGAAAATACTTTAAAGTCAAAATTATTGGATCTCTTATTTTATTTTTCTGTTACGGAGTTTATTTAATTTTAAATTAGAAATTAAAATCCTATGACGTTAAATTGTGATTCAGGTTCAATAACAACTTAAAAACGATGGAATGAATAAAAAAACTATAGGAATAGTTCTAGGTATAATAATCGGATTTGCATTATCATATATCCCAAATAATTATATGAGTGAAAAATATGAGAATATCGCCTTTTTTATTGTGGTGGGAATAGTTCTGATTTTTGTAGTAAAAAGCTTAACCCCTAAAAAGAATAAAAGTTTATATTAATAAGATAAGCATCGATAACAAAAAAGTGTTTAGCAATTCGGATCTAGAAAAAATCAATTAAAAACCAGAATTTAAAGAATCTAATTCCGTAAGGGCACAGTTAGCAACAACGGCTCATCGCAAATAACGGGTTTTATCGAAAAAATTTAATTTTAGAAACCAGGAAAGAAAATAACTAATCCGACAAATCCGCGTCTTTACTCCCGCAACTTGCGATAGCCGAGACCGTTGGCAATAAGCCCCTACAATATGCGAAGAAATATAATTGAAGAAATTACTGATGCTAAAGAAAGACATAGTCTATTTTCTTCAGGAAATTTACCAGTTAAAGTTAGACAGATAGAAGAAACAATTGATAATATAGAAAATAATAACTCTCAAGAGATGATTAATTTCATTCCTGTTCAAATAGTTGCATTATTTCAATCCCATTTTAGAGAGGTTATTATAGATTTAATTGATAATGAAAAAGTTTCACTATCAGAAATAGAGACGCTTACTAAAACAAAAAATATAAAATTTGATGTTAGGACTTTAAAAGCTTTAAAAGAAAATAAATTTACACTTGGAGAATTAATTAGTCACCTTTTTTCATTCAATAATCTTAATGATGCAAATCAAGTATTATCAACTCTTTTAAAAAAAGATTTTCTAAATGAACTTAAAGGTTTCGAATATCAGAAAGTGAATAAAGATGAAAACCTAAATATCGAGAATATTCTGAAAGATAAATTCGGTGAAATCATCAAATCCCTGGATGAAGTTTTTAGGTTAAGAAATATTATTTGCCATGAATACGCTTTTAATATTGATTTGAATCTTGAAAAAATAAAAAATCTTTGGAAAAATTCAGTACTATTTCTCAGTCATAGTTCTATTTATACATCAACCTTTGATGATGCTACTCCGCCATTATCACTCCAAGAATTAGGTGAAAATTCAAGAAAGCGAAACTTGTCATTAAGTGAAGAAATTGATTCAATTTCAGAAGAAATTATTTCATTAAACGAGAAGGAAACCTTTGATATAGAATTGTTTAAATCTTCAATTACAAAGTGGAGAGAATATATAGATTTAAAAGTAAATGCTTCAGTCGGTTATTTGCAAAATACAGAGTTAGATCTATTTTACTATGTTTTCAAAAATTCAGAGTTCGAAAAGAAATTAGAAGATTTAAAAGAACTCCTTAAAAGAAAATCAAAAGAAGGCTTAATAGATCAAAATTCACCACATTTCAAAATGCTAATTAATCATATTGAAAGAGAGATTAGTTAAGGAGCCAATTGCCAACAACGGCTCATCGCAAATAACGGGTATTACGGAAAAAGTGTAATTTTAGAAACCAGGAAAGAAAATAACTAATCCGACAAATCCGCGTCCTTACTCCCGCAACTTGCGATAGCCGGGACCGTTGGTTGCAATTTTAAAAAATAGATTTTGCTAATAATCTTAACACAATTTGGGCTTGGAGTCCTTTTATTTTTTATAATCAATTGGATAGGTAAACATTCGTATTCCATTGGCTATATTTCAATGTCAGTATTTGCAAGAAAAGAAGATGCTCCTGCATTCAATTTTTTACTAAGAGTATTGACACCAATTATTTATTTAATAATAGCATCGGCTATTCTATACAGTTTTAAACTAGATTATTTAGTAAAAGATTTTTACCTAGTAAGTATTTACTATTTAACCTTTAGACTATTATTTAATCTAATAACAGGAAGAGGATTACTATTAAACTGGAAACAACAAATTTTATATTGGATCTTAATAATTGCGTTCTCTTATTTTGTATATATAAAACTGTTAAGTGACAAAAGGAATATTCTTCCAGATTTTGAGACTTTAGCTAATGAGCTATGGATTATTATAATAATATTTTTATATCAAACATTTAATAACATCAATCTATCTTCAAACGGAACACAAATAAGAAAGGATAGATATTTAAAAGAAAAATATCAAAGTTTTAAAGATAAGTACGGCGATATTATAAATGAAAAAACTGACTGTGATCTAATAAAGGGACTAATCTATTCCGTTTTAATATTGGAAAATTTCAATCGTCCCAAAGCTATAAGGATAGTTGAAAATTTGAAATTTTATTTGACTAAAAAACCACACTCATTAGGCGTTATGCAATATTATAGTTCTGAGTTTATAAATGATAGAAAAAGTGTAGAACTTGGTACGGAAAAAATTGTTAGAGAATCAAAAGAAATTATCGAAAAATATAAACGAAAAGAGGTTGAATATTATGGAGAATACCCTTTAAAAAGAGATTTATCAGGAATATATAATACGGGACATTCTTACAAAAATGATGTTAGTGAACTTTGGAGTGATATAATGACAAATTTTTATCCTGACAGTAAAAGAAACATTTTGGATTAAAACAGCAACCAACATCGGTTCATCGCAAATAACGGGTTCAATCGAAAAAGTGTAATTTTAGAAACCAGAAAAGAAAATGGTTAAGCCGACAAGTCCGCGTCCCTACTCCCGCAACTTGCGATAACCGTAACCGTTGTGCAAAATTTTAATGAAAAGCCGGACTAATAATGAGATATCTCTTAATTGTAATTTTATTTCTAACAACTACAAGAAGTTATTCTCAAAACAAAAACACAGTTAATTGGATAAACGAAAATTTAATAAAAATTGAAGATTCAAACCCTAATTCTTCTCCAGAAAATTTCATTGGTAATATTCCTGACAAATTTGAAAACGCGAAAATATTCGGATTTGGAGAAGCAACTCATCACGGTAAGGAATTTTTTAATATAAAGGCAAAATTCTTTAAATACTTAGTCTTCAATAAAAATGTAAAGGCTTTTTTGATGGAAGAATCTTATCCAGCAGAGTCGGCAATTAATGAGTGGATAAGTGGAGGAAAAGGAGATATAAATACTATCGCAGAAAATTTCAGCATTCTCCCATGGCGGACACAAGAAGTTGCGAATCTTTTAATATGGATGAGAAGTTATAATTTGAATAAACCTAGAGAAGATCAAATTCGTTTTTATGGTATTGATATTCAAAATGTTCAAGGCATTAATATTAAAATCCGTGAGTTTGCAAAAGCGCATAATATTTTAATTGATGAAAATTTACTTTCGTTACTAGATAGATGTGTAAATAAAAAAGTTAAATACAACTCTCCATCTGATTGGGCGGATAAGCATAACCCAGAACTGCAAAAAATCAAGAATGTAATTGTAGATTCTGAGATAAAATCTTCAAGTAATTCACATCAAGAAACTAGGGATGTTCTTAGATCTTTAGACTATTTAATGGACTACACCTATTATGTTCAAAATAATGGTAGTAATGTTCGAGATTTGAAAATGTTTGAAAATGCTGAACATATTATTGATAGCCTTACTAAAAACGGGAAAGCTTTTATTTGGGCACATAATGAACATATAAATAATCTTGAAAGAATTTCATACGGAAGCGGTTGGACTAGTCTAGGAGCACATTTAAATGAACGGTATCATAATGATTACTACAGCGTAGGATTCGATTTCGGAGTAGGCAATTTGTTAGGATATGTAGCAGAAAAAAACAAACCACATCATTGGGAAATTTTTACCATCGATAAACCTTTCAGAAGAACATATTCAAAAACGCTATTTGAAGCGAATGCGAATATCTTTTTTCTAGATATAAATAAACTTTCGCAAGACGATGAAATTGATTTCTTTAATAAAAAAGAGAAACAATTAATTTTAGGAGGGCCAGGATATAATCCTAAAGATTTTCATTTAATACCGAAAAAGATTTCAGAAATGTATGATGCATTAATTTTTGTAAAAAAGATTTCTGTGCCAGATTATAATCTAGAGAGTCTATAAAACTTTGCACAACATCGGTTCATCGCCAATAAGCGGTACCGTTTGAAAGAAATAATTATCTTGACCAACAAACCAATACTAAGCCGACAAATCCGCGTCCCTTACTCCGCCAACTGGCGATAACCGAGACCGTTACCTGCAATGGTTCCAGAAGAAAAATATCAATTAAGAACAAAATTGAAACAAAAATAAAGTAACAAATCTAAAATTCGGATACTTATAAGTAGCAAAAATCCCATGTAATAATTGTGTTTATAGTTTAGAATTCGGACAGTTAATATTTATATAATAGCATATTGATGCTCGAAGAATCCGACTTTTATAAATCATTAAAAGAACTCCAAAAATGAATGATAGATTGCTCCCGAATCAATATAAATTAATCGCTTTTGTGATTTTTATAATTAGCATTCTTGCTTTCATTCTAAAAATTCCTCTTGCAGATTTAGTGCAGCTTGAACAAGCTAGAATGTCCTGGATTATAAAGGATATAGTTTTAATATCCTTGCTTATAATAACTTTTTCTAAAGACAAGAATGAAACACAAAAAATTCAGAATTTAAGAGTTCAAGAATTAAGAGGAGCAGTTATATTCGGTGGTTTTATTTTACTGATTCATTCTATACAAGAAATATTATTTTGGGACGGTCGCTATCAAATAGAAGACGGATTCGAATTAATGATAGCAATTCTTCTATACTATATCATTGTCTTCAATGTCAAAAAATACAAATAGACTTATTTCAAGATTAGAAATGTCACCACAGCAGGTAACAACGGTTAATCGCCAATAAGCGGCCCTGTTAATAAGAAAATAATTATCTTGACCAACAAACCAATACTAAGCCGACAAAGCCGCGTCCCGCACTCCGCCAACTGGCGATAACCGAGACCGTTAGTTGCAAGTTTTAAACAAAACTGAATTCAGAATTTATGCAAAGAAGAATTGAAGTAATTAACCCTTGTGATCAAGCCTGGCAATCAATGAGACGCCTTGATGGAAATAAATTTTGTGATAAATGTAAAAAAGAAGTTATTGATTTCACTGGATACAGTAAGAATGAAATTTTTGAAAAAATCGAAAAAAATGGAGAGGTATGTGGTAAATTACATCCGTCCCATTTAGAAAACAAAATTGAGTCAAATCAATTAGGTAATCAATATTTTTCCAAATTTGCTTTTTTCATAGGTCTTAGTTCCATAATTGGTTTGAACCAGCCAGTAACTGCTAATTCAACTAAACCAACATTTGAGCAAACGGATAGAACGGAATGGAAAAGTATATTACCTATTAAGAAGGTTCAAGATTCAATTACAATTAAAGGGAAAGTTACTGATTCAGACGGCCAAGCAATACCTGGAACCAATGTCATTTTAAAAGATTCAAGGATTGGAACACAAACTAACTTAGAGGGACAATTCAATTTGAAAATTCCTGCTGAAAAACTAGGAGAAAAAAATTTCCTAATTTTCTCTTTTGTCGGTTTTGAAATGAAAGAGATAAGATTCTTTAGAAATAATAAGTTTTTCAACGTACAATTGATCGAAGACAATACACCATTAGGTGGAATTACAATAGTTCAAAAGCGTAACGTTTTCGATAAGGTGGGATATTTTTTTCATAACTTATTTTCGAACCATAAAACCTGCAACTAACAACGGTTAATCGCCAATAAGCGGTAGCGTTAGTAAGAAAATAATTAAATTAACCAACAATTAAAACCTAATCCGACAAATCCGCGTCCCTCACTCCGCCAACTGGCGATAACCGAGACCGTTAGCTGCAATGCTTCACGCAAATTGAACTTAAAAGATAAATATGTATAGAGGATTTAACCTGGTAATTCCAGAAAATTTAAATAAAGAAAAATACTTTGCTAAAGGACTTGAAATTTACAAGGATATAGGCAAAAAAGTTTTAGAAAGAATTGAAGATATTATTGAATACGATGGTATAATAAATGGGAATAAGGTAATATCAGATTGGTTTCCTTCAATTGATGCTCACATTTTTCTATCTCATTCCCACAAAGATGAAGAAAAGGCTATAACATTGGCGGGAATATTATATCAAGAGTTTGGACTTGTGACGTTCATTGATTCTTGCATTTGGGGAAATTCAAATTCCCTATTAAAAATTTTAGATGACAAGTATTGTTGGGATAATGCCAGAGAAATATATATCTACGAAAAAAGAAATTTTTCGACTAGTCACGTCCATTTAATGCTTTCTTCTGCCTTGAATAAGATGATTGATAATACAGAATGTTTATTGTTCTTAAATACACCAAACTCAATTAATGCTAAAGAAACAGTGGGAAGTACAACTTTTTCCCCTTGGATTTTTTCAGAAATATCAACTTCTCAAATTGTGAGAAAAACTACACCAAAAAGACTAAAACCGGAAACCAGACTTTATTCAGAAAAAATTCAGCTCAGTGAAAGTGTAAAATCACAGTTGACCGTAGAATATGAAATGGAATTATCACATTTAAACAAAATTACCCTCAATCATATTAAAAGTTTAATGACAAATACATTCAATTCGCCAGAAGAAGCCTTGGATAAACTTTACAAATTAAGTCCAATAGATTCTAAATTTTATGTGTAACTAATATATGGAAGAAAAGAAATTAAAACATCTAGAGTTCATTCAACATACTATAAATAGAATGAGTTCCAATTCATCAATAATAAAGGGCTGGTTAATAACTTTAATTTCAGCGATATTTGTCTTATCTGACAAAAAGAACAATCAAAATTTTATTCTTATAATTTATTTGGCCATACCTGTATTCTGGTATATAAATGCTGTTTTTCTAAAACTAGAAAGAAGCTATAGAGACTTGTATAATGATGTGAGAATAAAAAAAGAAAATGAAATTGATTTCAATATGAGCGTTGATGAATACGATGTGGGAATAATGGCTACTCTTAGAGCTGCATTATCACATACTATTTGGCCACTTTATGCCTTTGTTTTCCTAGTATTAGTTTTATTAATATATGTTTTTTAAAAGCACAGCAGCTAACAACGGCTCATCGCAAATAACGGGTAGTTTGCTGAAAATGGCTATTTTAGAGACCAATTATTAAAACAACTAATCCGACAAATCCACGTCCTTACTCCCGCAACTTGCGATAGCCGGGACCGTTATATACAATGGCTCCAAACGAAAATCAAACTTTTAAGGGTCAAAATTTGATTAAAATGTAACGTTTTTCTAAAAAATCAACTAATAACTTATAAATAAGAGTTGAAATAAATTTATATAAACGATTAGAATACAATCAAAGACATTAAATTAAAACGACAATGGCTAAAATATTAAAATCAAAAAACACTCATCTCCTAATTTTTCTAATCACATTCGTAATTGCATTCTTAATATTCAGTACTATATTTTCAGACTGGGAGCATTTCAAAGCAGGCCTCTTTGGTTACTAAACTATTTTTAATAATTGTATTAGTATTTTAGACTTCACTCTTGAAGCTGAAATAGATGGGTGGAAAAAATTCTCATTAAATAATGATAAACACAATATTTAAAATTGAATCCAACCAAATTAAATTTATCAATTCCATATTTGGAAGAGAAAAAATAATTGTTAACGGACAAGAAAAATCAAATAAATATTCTCTTTCTGGAACAGATCACAACTTTAAAATAAAAGAAGACGATTTTTCAATAATATCAAGTTACAAGCAATTTGATATGAAAGAGATAAAACTTAAAGTTTATAAAAATGGAGATCTTGTAGATACTAAAGTATTAAAATTGAGCTTTAAACAATTATTTCCCTCGATAATAATTGGAGGGGTTTTAGGAATAGCTTTATATCAACTTCTTAAGTTCATAATCGAAACACTTTTGAAAAACTAAAAAGAGTTCAAATTTAAAATTGTAAATGTCGCCACAGTATATAACAACGGCTCATCGCAAATAACGGGTATTGCCGAAAAAGTGTAATTTTAGAAACCAGGAAAGAAAACCAATAAACCGACAACTCTGTGTCCCAACTCCCGCAACTTGCGATAGCCGAGACCGTTATACACAAGTGCTCCGCAACGATTTTAGCTACTTAAAACAATAAAAATCCAATCTGAAAAATTCGAATTTTGAAAGCTTCAATTGATAATTCTCAACTAAGAATCTTTTGTAAATCGTAAACTTAGAAAATCCTGGTTCTATCGTAAATTCTAAAAGATCTTTCAGCGAAATTTAATAAGTAAAGAAGCTTTTGGTAGCTGCTCAAAACGAATTAGCTACTAAGAACTTTATCAATAAGAAGCTTAGTACCAAGAAACGGACGCTTACTCGGACGCAATAATTATGACAAAACGAGCAAGATTTTTCATAAAAGTCAGAGTATTCCCGACAGTGGCTTATCTGAGGTTCTCACTCGGCTCTGTCGCACCAGTGTATAACAAAGAATATTCGCAATTGTGGCCATTTAAAATAAAATAGTATTTTTAGAAACCAAGAAACAAAAACCTAAGCCGACAAATCCGTATACCTTCAACCACAACTGACGATTATTCGAGACCGTTGTGCACAATTATAATCTAAATACTAACTAAAAACCAAATTTATGTCAATTTGTATTGCAATCGCAGTTCCTGATGGTATTGCATTGGCTGCAGACAGCCAAACAACATGGAATCAAACTATTACTGAAGTTAAAGAAGCTGGAACGGGAAGAATTGTAAAATTAGAAACTCCAATTAACCAACCTATTTCTTGGTCAAAAATGGCTAGGAAATTATTCAAATTTAAAATTGAAAATACTGACTATGCGATCTGTGTAGCTGGAGCTGCATTATTGAACCAAAAAACAACGTATTCTATTTTTAAGTCATTTGAAAATAGTTACAAAGGTAAAAATGACTTTGATTCAATTATGGGGCATCTTATAGATGAGCTAAAGAACGAAATGAAAACTCATTTAGAAGTTGAAGAATTAAAAGATGCTTCTCAAATTATGACTGTAGAATTTATACTGGCGGGTTATGATGAAGGAGATGTATCCAAACCAAGAATAGATTCTGTTACTGTATTTTCTGGAACTCCAATGGTAAACGGGACAAAAGATGACAGTGGTTTGATAAAAAAATGGAATAATAAAACTGGTACCTCACCATTTGGCGGATGTTGGATAGGAAGAACCGAATTCATCTCACACTTAGTTACTCAAAATGGTAGTCTTCCTCCAATTCAAGGTCAATATGAACTTCTATCATTAGAGGATGCAGTTGATTATACTAACTTTTTAGTTGAATTTACCTGTGACTATCAAAGATTTGCCGCTATGGTTCCAGATTGTGGAAAACCGATTATTAGTGCAAAATTAACTCCCAATGGATATGAAGAAAAAATAAAATAATAATGTACAAATAACTGTGCACAACAACGGTTATCACAAATAACGGGTTTTATCGAAAAAGTGTAATTTAGTATCCTAAGTAAGAAATTACTTAAACCGACAAGTTCGCATCCCTACTCCCGCAACTTGTGTTAACCGAGACCGTTGTAAAGCATTTTATAGAAGCTTTTTTTATTTTAAATAATAATATTATGAGTGATTTCGACATTAGACAATCTCTACATTATTCAACTTATATTGAACATGCAAAAAGTTTAAAAATAGCAGCTGATGAAAATTTAAAATTATTTCTATCATTCATAGAAGAACCACAAAATGATGAAATAAGAACTATATGCATTGGATTATATAATTCAACAATGCTTCTATATGCAGTAAGTGTAGAAATACTAATGAAAGGTAGAGGATTATATATTGAAAAAGAAGAAATAAAAAATGGAACTATAGAAAATTATGGTCAATTTATGAAAAGATGGGGAGGTCATAAAGACGGACATAATTTTTTCAAAATTATTGAACACTATAAAATTCCAATTCTAGAAAAACATCAAAAGATTTTAATTGAATTGAAAAGCTTCACAAACTGGGCGGGAAGATTCCCATTCCCAAAAAGCGAAAATGACACTCTGATATTGGAAAATGGTAAAGGAAAAAGAGGAAGTTTAAATAAAAAATACAACGATGAAATTAATTTACTGTTTTTAGAACAGATCAACCAAATGCAATACTAAAACGCTTTACAACATCGGTTCATCGCAAATAACGGGTTTTGTCGAAAAAGTGTAATTTTAGAAACCAGGAAAGAAAATGGTTAATCCGACAAGTCCGCGTCCCTACTCCCGCAACTTGCGATAACCGAGACCGTTGTGAGCAATACTTTTTGAAAGATTTTAGAAACATATTATTTATTTTACTATTCTCAGTTTTATCCTGTAAAACATCCGAGAAATTAGTCACTAACATATCTTGTAACGGAGATCTAACTATTCAAAGGGAAAATCGAAAAGATAAAGACCCTCGAGCTGACAAGAAATCACATTATTTCCAAGTTATATTTTTATCTAATTTCGATGAGAGAATCAAAGGGTACGTAAATGACAAATTAGTATTTGATGAATACGTGAAGATTGGAGCGGATTCTCATAATATTGATAGAACTTTCGGATACAATTATCAAAATGATTTTAAAACTCCTGTATTAAAAGTTGAGTCAATTCAAAAAGGAACTTGTTTCGATATTAAAATTGACAAAACTTATAAAATCATATATCTATTTATTGATGAAAATGGTAAATGGATAGTTAGATTTTCAAATGAATACTACTTAAATTAAATCAATCAAGATTATGGTACAGAACAAAACTTAATTTCAATTTTAGAGCAGAAATTTCTTGAAATAATTTAGGAATCGTATTTAAAAAAATTATCAAATGATTCTACCTTAAAAAAATAATCGTAAAAAAGTACAGCTCACAACAACGGTTAATCGCCAATAAGCGGCAGCTTTAAAAAGAACATAATTAACTTGGCCAACAAACCAATACTAAGCCGACAAATCCGCGTCCCTTATTCCGCCGACTGGCGATAACCGAGACCGTTGTGATGCATTTTTACACAAAGAAAAATTCATTAAGTTTATGAATAATTAAGCACAAAAAATGAAATTATCAGAAAAATGGACCAATATCAATTCCGATAAAGTTCTAAGTATTTCAGCTATGATTATTAGCTTAGCTACTCTGATTCTTATTTTTTATCAAACAGACTTAATTAGAAAAGAACAAAAAGCATCTGTTTTCCCAAGTATAATGGTCGGTTACAATATAAATACGGCAAAAGGAATAACTGGAGAATCAATATTCATTATTAATCAAGGACTAGGACCTGCATTTATTCAAAGTATTAGTGTTGAAAATGATGGGAAAGAATATAATGTTGATCCTTATGAATATATTCAGAAGGCAGATAATTTTAATAAAAGTGAAGTAATCTATATTGATAAGCTTTTTGAAGGAAGAATTATTCCTGTAAATGATAAAATTATTTTAGTTGCAAAAAAAACCGATTCGATTTCTTTGAGTCTAGGAGAAACATTTGACTTCCACTTCAATTCTGACTTTAAAGATTCTATCAATTCTAAAAAAGCAATAATTGAAATTACTTACAAAAACGTATATGGAGATGTTTGGAAAGTAAGATCAGATAAGGCTAGTGCAATTGAATTAAATTGAGAACTATAAAAACGTCATCACAACATCGGTTAATCGCCAATAAGCGGCACCGTTAGTAAGAAAATAATTAACTTGACCAACAAACCAATACTAAGCCGACAGATCCGCGTCCCCTACTCCGCCAACTGGCGATAACCGAGACCGTTGGCAATAATTTTTAAATGAGCTTAGATATAAACACACTTTTCATTGGATTTTTAGGATCTATAATAGGAATTTTTCTTACCGGAACTTATGGTAGAATTACGACTGCATTCAAACTAAATAGGACTAGGAAAATTCTACTAAATTATTTTGAATCTATTGCTATTCCAAAATGTGGGAAGTACTTAGAGGATATAAAAATTGGCATTGACCTAGTAGAAAATTTCTCAAAATACGCTCCTAATAGAAATAGAGAAAATGATCGTAGAAAATTAGATTATATGCCAATGTTTAATTCTGACATTTTAAAAAGTCTTAACCCTGAAACGTTATTACAAGCTTCCTATAAAACAAAGACCCATAGTTTGTTAATAGAAATAACGTATACGATTGAATTTCTCAAAAGCCAAATGACATCTGATAAAATTGCAAATTTTATTAATCGGATAAAATACACCTTGATAAAAAAAGTGTAACTAATAATGAAATCAAAGAACATCTATTGACTTGTGCTTATTACGATCAACTAAAAGAACCAACTTTATATGATTTTGAACTAAAGATTGAATGTGCAAAAGAATTGAACGAAGAACTGAGAAATATTGTAGAAGAACTTAAAGGAAATTCTATAAATTGGATTATTAAATATAGTTTTCGACAATAATAAACTTAAGTATAAGCTCAAGAAATTTTAAACTATAGAATTGAATTGTTAAGTTAATTACACGAACTAATGTTAAATACTGATTTTTAATAATGGATATTTTTTCTCCTATAGTTCATTTCCTAACGGATAAAACAAGAAAATTATCATCAAAAGCGATTCTAGTAATATTAGTAGTAGCATTAATATTTTTATTAGATAATCTTTTCAGCTTTTCATATTATTATAATAGTTCACAGAAAATAAATCAACTGAATCAAATTTCCTCAGTAATACAGGATAAATCATTAAGTGACAAAGAAAGAAATAAGGTTTTAACCATAAGAAGTGAGATCCTTGAACATAAGACTTTAAAAGATTATACATATAATTATTTGACAAATTTAAATTTCGAAACTTCACAAAATGAAACAAACGAAATAGAAAATGATGGCGAAATAACCAATTTAGCTTTGGAACATAAACGTAATCCTACAATACATTTTTTAACCTCCGCCTGGTGGATTTTAATTACAGCAGGTATCTTTATCCTAATGTTTCCATTTGTCTTATTGACTGATCGAAAACAATTAGGAGCAATGATCGGTGGATTTATAGTTCTAGGTGGAATTAGCTATTTATTCGCACTATTCCTTTCAAAGGTATTCTCTTTTATTCCTTTGATATATGGTGAACCAATTTATAATTATGTATTAAATGTAGTTCTAAGTAGCTTAATCCTAGTATCTAGTATTTTCTATGGCAGAAAGAGTAAAAAAACTATTGCCAACAACGGTTAATCGCCAATAAGCGGTAGTGAAAGAAAGAAAATAATTAACTTGACCAACAAACCAAAACTAAGCCGACAAAACCGCGTCCCCTACTCCGCCAACTGGCGATAACCGAGACCGTTGTAGCAAATTTTATTAGTGCGATTCGTTTTCCAATCAATAAAATATAACGTATAATAATAAAACGGACTCCACTCAATCTTATCTAAAATATTTAACCAATTAATTCAATTCTAACTTACTTATGAAATTTCTTAAAATTACTGTTCTATTATTACTTCTTACAAACATTGCTTGCGCCCAAGATTATCAGACAAAAGATGAATTAGGAAAACAGATTATCGGCTCTTGGCATCTAGAAAACAGCGTTGAAGACAAATTAACTTTTTTTAAAGACGGAACTTTAGAAAGATCTGATGAAAATGGATCAATATCATCCGACAAATATGAAATTACTAAAGACTGTGATGGAGAGAAGCTCTCCAACAAAGATTTCTTTTTAAAAATAATAGATCAAAATGGAATTTCCTCCTGTGCCTACATAGAAGGTATAAATTATGATGAAAATGGAATTTTCTCATTGATGACAAAAAATCAAGGTAAAATCCTAGTTTATAGAAAAGATCAAAAGTCCGTGAAATAAAACTTGCAACAACAACGGTTAATCGCCAATAGCCGGCAGCGTTAGAAAGAAAATAATTAACTTGACCAACGAACCAATACTAAACTGACAACTCCGCGTCCCTTACTCCTCCAACTGGCGATAACCGAGACCGTTGTAACCAATTTTCACAGTGAGATTTATTAAAAGAAAGAAACTGACTTCAGGTCAAAAGCAGGAAATATTCGAACTGTGGAATAATGAGTATCCACGGAATCTAAAATACAATGATATTGCGGAATTTAATGAATACTTAAGTAAGCTTGAAGATCAGAATCACATACTTCTAATTGATGATAATGGTAAAATTGAGGGTTGGTATTCTGACTTTATAAGAGATCAAGAAAGATGGTTCCTGGCAATTCTAAACTCTAAAATCCAAGGAAAAAAGTTCGGAACGCAAATATTAAATATGGCTAAAGAAGCCAATGAAGAATTAAAGGGATGGGTAATAAATTCAGACAATTATATAAAAACGAATGGACAACCTTATAAATCCCCAACTGACTTTTATAAAAAACAGGGATTTCAAATATTAGAAGAAACTAAACTAGAAACTAACCGATTAAGTGCTATTAAAATTAAGTGGTCCAAAACTGGTTACAACAACGGTTAATCGCCAATAAGCGGCACCGTTAATAAGGAATTATTTATCTTGACCAACAAACCATACTAAGCCGACAGATTCGCGTCCCCTATTCCGCCAACTGGCGATAACCGAGACCGTTGCCCACAATTATTATGAAGAAAATTTTACTCTTAATTTTAGTTTTAAATCTGACTCCTATGATTCTATTAGGTCAGAAAAAATCAAACATTCCACCAGGAACAATTCAATTAAATGATAGCATTTTTATGGATAAAGCTCCGATAACTAACATCATGTTTTTAGAATATTTGACTGCAAAACATTTTCTGAGAAAGAAAGGTTTTGACTCCTTCTCTGAATACTATAAAACTGTAGATATAAAACCGGATAGATTAACTGTATTATATCCTTCATTTTTAAAAAATTTAAATAAAGATGAAAGCTTTTTAACAGAGAAAAATTACTTTGAAAATAGTAAATATAAATATTCTCCAGTTCTTAGAATTTCAAAGCGACAAGCACAAGATTATTGCAAATGGAGAACAGAAATGGTGCAATATCATCGAGTTAATAAAAATAAGACTGCAATCCAAAATATTAAATATCGATTACCTACAAAAGAAGAATTGACAACGTCAAAAGAGTTTTTTTCTCAATTAAATAAATTCACTTTTTATACTGGTAAAAACCCAACTAAATTTCACACCGATAAAAATATAAATGGTTTTATATTATATCGGATTTCTGAATTTACAAGTACAGATAAATTATTTGGGGAGAATTGGAAAAATATAAATCCAATAGAGTTTCCAAATGATCTCACAGGATTTCGCTGTGCGTGTGAGTTAGAACCATAAATATAACATACAGTGTAGAGATAAAGTGCAGATTAGAATTCAAAAAAAAGCGACTTGGTTATATGAGAAAAAGCAAATAGAATCTACTAATCATATTTATTGATAAAAATAACTGTGGGCAACAACGATTCATCGCAAATAGCCGGCACCGTTAGTAAGAAAATAATTAAATTCACCAACAAACCAGGTCTAAGCCGACAATGCCGCGGTCCTTACTCCGCCAACTTGCGATAATCGAAACCGTTGTAGCAAATTTTTGATGAAAGTACATTACTTATCATTTTTAATAACTCTAACCTTATTCTCTTGCAATCATAAGAATAAAAAAAGCGTTTTAGAACAGGAAGTCTATTACTATCCAGACAAGGAAAAATTTGAAATGAAAACAAATCGTTCAAACATTTTTCTCGATAGTATTAATAACTATGGAGATTTACTAGAAAGAATCGATAAAGTTGCTTGCAATGATTCACTTCCAATTATTAACTATTCCACAAAAAAAGAAAGATTTGAACTATTGCCATGGTATGAATGTTCAGAATATGAAATTATTAGTTGTCCTACCTTCAGATCTCGGATATTTATTCAAAATGATTCAATCTTAACAAATTTTGATATTAAACATTCCATTGATAGTTTAAATATAATTTTAAGAAGGCATTTATTAAATAAGGGCAAGGACTTTAGTTATTCTGATTCACCGAGACAAGCAGGGTTAGAAGTTTATTTCGATAAATATACTAATGCAAAACAAGTAAAGAATTTATTGGTCGAAATTTCTAAAGAATTTAATGAGCTAAGTAAAATGACTCTAGATACTTTATACTTGAAAATATTATTTCGAGATAGACCATTAAAACTAATACCACAGATTCCGCCTCCACAACCAAATTAGAAAACAAAAACTTGCAACAACAACGATTCATCGCAAATAGCCGGCACCGTTAGAAAGAAAATAATTAAATTCACCAACAAACTAGGTCTAAGCCGACAATGCCGCGTCCCCTACTCCGCCAACTTGCGATAATCGAGACCGTTAGCAAGCATTAATTTACATGGTAAAATCAGAAAAACATATTTTAGAAATAGCTAATTGTCCAAATTTTAAAAATTGTGAAGGTACTCCTTGTGAGAAAATTGTAAAATCACAAAATTTAGAAACAAGGCAAATTCCTGAACCATATAATGGAAATATAAACAATTGTAAACTTTTATTTATCAGTTCTAATCCATCTATAAGTGAAAAGGAAATTTATCCAACTTCTGAATGGAACGAAGCGGATATAATTGATTTTTTTGAAAATAGATTTTCCAAAGAAAGTGAATACGTAAAGGATTTTATTTATCCAAAACACAATGATGGATATGCAATAAATGGAGTGAAGTTTTGGATTCATATTAGAAAAATGGCAAGTACATTATTGGGAACAAATAATGCTATTCCAGGAAAAGATTATTCGATTATGGAAATTGTGAGATGTAAATCAAGAAATGAAATTGGTGTTGACGAGGCAACTAAAACTTGTTCTGATAAATATTTAAATCAAACTTTGGCCATTTCAAATGCAAATATCATAATAGCTATCGGAGCAAAATCAAGAAATGAGCTTGAAAAGAAGCTAAAAATTAAACTCAATAAAGGTGAAATAATAAAGAAGAAAATTGGATCAAAAGAGAGATTAATTTTTACTATTCCTCATCCAGCTTCGCGTCAAATAAGAAAGCCAGAAAAAATTTTCACAAAAGAGGAACTTCAAAAGATAATTAACTACACAATTAACGCTAGCTAACAACGGTTAATCGCCAATAAGCGGCACCTTTAGTAAGAAATTAATTAACTTGATCAACCAAAAAATACTAAGCCGACAAATCCGCGTCCCTCACTCCGCCAACTGGCGATAACCGAGACCGTTGGCAGCAATTTTTGATCAAAATACAACTAAATGGGTATTGAAATTATAGCCGGATTACTGGCAGTTATTCTAGGTGGAATTTATCCGCTATTAAAAAAAATTATTGAAAAAACACTTCAAAAACCTCTGAAAAAAGGAGAACTAAATAAATTTCAAAAAACTTTAGCAGATATTTTTGAAATAGAAAAAGAAAAACCTAAATCCTATAAAATAAGATTAGAAGAAACTCTTTCCACTTTAAATAAAGCTTTTAAAGAAGTAGATAAGGCTACAGAAGAGTTTACCATTTTAATGAAAGAGAAAGAGCAGACAATCGATATTCTAGAACAAAAACTAAAAGAATTATCAAAAGAAGAAGCAGAAATCAAAGAAAGAGTTGATACGCTGCAGAAAATACCTTTAGAAGCCATTTCACATTTTGAACAAATAGTGAATAAAGGAGACAAAAGAAGCGCATTAAGAGACTATCTTTTATTTGTTTCAGGAATAATAGTCTCAGTAATCGTTACCATAATTTTAAAAGTTTACTTTAATTTTTAATAAGCAAAATAACTCTATGAATATCAGTCAATTAAATAAATATTCAAGAAAAGGTAAATTTCAATATAGAGCTAATCAAAATTTGAGAGAAGTTTGTACTGCACCACCAAACTATGCAGGAATATATCTGATATACGAGCAATTAGAGAAAGATGAAAAATTAATATATATTGGTTCAAGTGGTCAAAGAGATAAAAATGGGAATTTAAAGGTTCGTAAAGGAGGTTTATATGATAGAATCATTAATGGTTATCATCCAAATCGATTTGGCAAAGAAAAAAGAATAAAGAGAAATAAAGCTTTTCCTTTATATATGCAATCATCAGGAATTTCACAGATCAATATATACTGGTTTGTCACATACGATGATGAATATTCAGATTTTCCAACAGATGTAGAAAAAATTTTAACTGAGAATTACATCACAGAGTTTGGAAGAAAACCTGAATGGCATAAGTAATTCAAATTAATTACAACACAAAAAAAGCTGCCAACAACGCATATTCGCAATTGCGGCCACTCAGCTAAAAGAAAGTTTAATAGAAACCAGGAACTAAAAATCTAAATCGGACAAATCCGTATCTTCACTACCACAACTGACGAATATACGAGACCGTTACCTGCAATAGCTCAATTGAAAATATGGCATCAAAGAAAAAAATGAAATTAAGTTGATTATTATTAGTAGTAATTCTATTTACTTTACTAATCTTAAAATTGATTTTTAATTTCTAATACAATGAATATTAATAAAACTGGATTTATAATACTAAACTTATTATTATTTATCGCAATAATAGTTGGACAATATGAATGGATATCTCCAAAATCGGTAATTCACGTTTTTGTAATTCCTGCATTTATAATTTCAGCTTCATTGCAATATGGAACAAAAAACAAGAAAAATGAATAAAATAAGGTTACTTGGAATATTAATAATAATATCTTCAGCATATGTTCAATATTCTTCACAGGAAAATGAATATAGCTTTCTCTTAGGAGTAATTACGGCGATTGGAATAATATTATTAGTAGCAGGAAGGTTTAATATATTTAAAAAGAAAAGAGATTCTAATTAAGTCTAATACTCTGATTTACAAAGATTATAAAATTAATATTCATTGTTTCGCAAAAGCAGGTAACAACGGTTAATCGCCAATAAGCGGCACCGTTATTAAGTAAATAATCATCTTGACCAACAACAATATACTAAGCCGACAAATCCGAGTCCCTTACTCCGCCAACTGGCGATAACCGAGACCGTTAGCTCTAATTATTATAGAAAGCCCTGAGTTCAATAACTTAATGCAACGAATTTTGAAGAAATTTCATTTAATTTTAGAAAATTAGAAAAGCTTAATTACAACTACACAGTGCCAAATTTCTGACCTAATGAATAAAAAGAAAGTTGATAACGTAATAAATTTGAGTTCAAAAGATAGATATGGTTATCTAATAAGAAAAGTTGCCGATTTTGAAAAAATTTTCCTGATATGTGACTCTTATGGAAGTTTGGTTACTATAGGTGATAGTCTTTCGAAATGTATTCCAGTATGGCCAGAAAAAGAATTTGCTGAAATATTTCTAACCAATGAATGGAAAAATTATAAAGTCAAATCATTTTCTCTAGAGCAATTTCTTACTTGGATAGATAAGGCTACTTCAGAAAAATACGAAATTGCCGGCTTTCCGAATTTAGACTTAAATGCTATTGTTACTACAATGGATGAAATAAAAAATCATTTGATTTATGAAAGTAGTCAGTACGAATAATAACTAGAGCTAACAACGGCTCATCGCAAATAACGGGTATTGCCGAAAAATTGTAATTTTAGAGGCCAGGAAAGAAAAAACCTAAGCCGACAAATCCGCGTCTCTACTCCCGCAACTTGCGATAGCCGGGACCGTTGTAAATTATGGCTCAGAATGAAAAACGCACAAAATAACGGCCAATCTGAATTTAAAAACCAACCTCTCGCCACTGTTGCGCTGACTTTTTCAAGATTTTAGTTAAGATCAAAAGCTAGTCAAGCGTGAATTTTATGAGTAAAGTTTAATAGGATGAAAAGTGTGAAAAATTAGATGATCTTAAAACCTGTTCGCGGATTCTTACTCGAACTTAAAAAAAGTAAAAACAGATATATTCAGTTTGTTATTCTGACTTTTACTCAAGTATGAAAAATGGATAACTTGAATGTATTCAGATTGATAAATTAGACTTCCATTCAGACGTAAAAAATGACAAAATAGAATAAGTTTAAAAAATATAAAAACTGACTCTTACTCGAATGTAAAAAACAAAAAAAAGAAGTCAGAAAAGAACAAAAATGATTTAAAAGAATAAGAACAAAACAACATATTCCGAGGATCGCCACAATGTACAACATCGGTTAAGCGCAAATAGCGGGCATTCCATTAAAAAGTAATATTTTAGACACCAAGTAAAAAACAACTAAGCCGACAAGTACGAGTCCCTACTCCACGCTACTTGCCTTAACCAAGACCGTTGTGCGCAAGCTTTAAATTAGATTTAGAATGAATGGAATAATTGCTTATTGCGAAAATGAAAATTGTGGAGCAGCATTTTTAGTACCCAATTTAATTGGCGGAGCAGGACAAGCCCAAATTGAATTTCAAAATACTCGTGTAGGACCATGCCCCAATTGCGGATCTCAAGGTTTAGTTCCTGATGGTATTTACAAATACTTCGATCATGCTATCTCATTTGTAAAAGGCCCAAGAGCTTCATTAGAAAAATTATTGGCTCTAAAAGGTCTTCTAGAAAATTACGTAAACAATCCAACCACAAAAGAAGAAGTTGTAAAAGAAGTCGAGAAAATTTCTCCAGAATATGCAGAAACTATTCAAAAGACTCCGGAAACATTTGATTATAGCAAATGGATAAATACCATACTTGCAATTTTAACTGCTGCTATTTTAGTGCAACAAACTTACTTTAAAGGGAATGATGATCAAATTAAAGATAAGATTATAGAACAATTACTTAAACAAAATGAAAAACTAATTGACCAAAAAACTATAACTCCTGTTAATGCAATAAAGAAAAAAGTTGGTAGAAACGAACCATGTCCTTGTGGTAGCCAATTGAAATATAAAAAGTGTTGTTTAAATAAGAATTGATGAAAAAAGCCAGCGCACAACAGCGGTTCATCTCAAATTCCGGGTAATTAGGAAAAATTGTAATTTTAGAAACCAGGAAAGAAAACAGTTAATCCGACAAGTCCGCATCCCTACTCCCGCAACTTGCGATAACCGCAAACCGTTATATGGCATTTTTTAATGAGAGATTTTCCTTCAAATATTACAGAATTTAAAGAAAAACACAATCTACAATCTGAGATTGAAAAAGATCAATTTGATCAAATTGCAGAACAAAATTTAATTTTTCGAAATGATTTTGTTTTTATTTCATTTCTAGATGATATTAAAGCTATTGGTATTAATGAAGAGGATTTAAATATGAAAATTGAAAAAGTATTTCCGCGATCGACAAGAATACAGAAATGGAAAGAATTTCAAAATTGTAGTAATCTCATAATAGAAGATTTAAATCCATCAGGAACTAAAATATTATCATTTATCACTCTTATAATAATTACCTCTTCATTTTTTATCTATAAAATTTTAAGTAATCCAGATTTGAGTATTTTCACCCTTTTACATCCTGAGACTTTGACAATTGGATTCATTGGATTTTTTATGATATTTTGGTTTTTAGATTTTCTCCTTCAAAAAATAAAACCTCAGAAAGAGATACCAATTTTGTTTAAAAATGAACGATTTGAAGAAGTTCTAATTAAGATAATTCAAAATAATAGATATAGAGTTAAAAATGAATTTCAAGAATTATTTGGAGATAAATACAGAGAAATAGTAGTAAAAAACGCCACATAACAACGGTTATCACAAATAACGGGTTTTATCGAAAAAGTGTAATTTAGTATCCTAAGTAAGAAAATACTTAAACCGACAAGTCCGCATCCCTACTCCCGCAACTTGTGTTAACCGAGACCGTTAGGCAGCATAATTTTATCGTGCTCAGAACTTCTAATTTTTAATTTTTTACTTATCTTTGACGTTAGTAACGTAAAACAAAATTATTTGTGATAAAATCTTTTGCAGACAAAGAAGCTGACAAAATTTGGAATGGAACCCAATCAAGAAAGCTTCCTGCTAATATTCAGAACGTAGCTAGAAGAAAACTAAGAATGATAAATAATGCTCAAAATATAAATGACTTAAGAATTCCTCCAGCTAATCATTTGGAAAAGCTGAGTGGAAACTTAGAAGGTTTTCATAGCATTAGAATTAATAAACAGTGGAGAATAATGTTTAAATGGGAAAATGACAATGCTTTTGAGGTTCAAATTGTTGATTACCATTAAATTTAAAATATAGAAAAATGAAAAAACTTGAAAATATACATCCTGGAGAAATCTTAAAAGAAGAGTTTTTAGATCCAATGGAAATTACAGCATACCGACTTTCTAAAGAAACATTTATTCCACAGACAAGGATAAGTGAAATCATTAAAAAGAAAAGAAGAATAACTGCGGACACCGCTCTCCGACTTTCAAAATATTTTGGAACAACAGCTAAATTTTGGTTGGGGTTACAAGATGATTATGATTTAGAAGAGGAAAAATCTTTAAAAGAGAAAGAATTCAATAACATAAAACCGTTAGAAAATAACGCAGCCTAACATCGGTTCATCGCAAATAACGGGTTGAGTCCAAAAAAGTGTAATTTTAGAAAACCAGGAAAGAAATTAGTTAATCCGACAAGTCCGCATCCCTACTCCCGCAACTTGCGATAACCGTAACCGTTGGGCACAATATGAAAAAAATACTAACTATAATAATAATTGGAATTCTAACAATGGGATTATTTAGCTTTTTAAAAAAAGAAAAAAAGACTGAATCAAATAAAAATTTAGCAATATTGGGAATGGTTCTTTTAGAAGATCCGAATTCGTTTGACTTGAAACGAACAATTAATGAATTAAAAACAAAATGGAAACTCAAAGTAAATGAAAATGATGCTGATGCCGAAGCAGCTGTTTTAGTAGTAGAAGATTACAACGTTGCTATAGCAACGATTCCAGCTGCTATTCCTAATAAAGAAGTTGAAAAAAATGCAGAATACAATTATTTATGGGAAAATGGAGTTACGGAATCTTCTGAACATAAAGCACACATCGTTTTATCTCTTATGAACGCTGGAAAAAATCCAGTTCAAGAAAACTTATTATATAGTAAAATTGCTTCTGCAGTTATAAATAATAGCAAAGCAATCGGAATTTATATTGGAGGTAGAAGTTTAGTTCTAAAAAAGGATTTCTATCAAGCAAATGTGGAAATGATGAGCGAAGAAGACCTTCCTTTATATAATTGGATTTACTTTGGTTTAAGAAAAGAAAACGGAAAACAATCTATATATACATACGGACTTGCTGACTTTGGTAAAATGGAAATGGAAATTGTTGAGTCCGAAAACTCAATAGAAGAATTGGATGAAATGATGTTTAATTTAGCTCATTATGTGGTAGCTCATGATGTTATGCTAAAAGATGGCGAAACAATTGGTATTTCGGCTGAACAAAAACTAAAAATTTCCGTTTCAAAAGGAAAGTTTTTGGAGGGAAATACATTAAAAATTAAATACTAGAACATACTGTGCCCAACATCGGTTCATCGCAAATAACGGGTATTGTCGAAAAAGTGTAATTTTAGAAACCAGGAAATAAAATAGTTAAGCCGACAAGTCCGCGTCCCTACTCCCGCAACTTGCGATAACCGTAACCGTTGCCATACATTTTGAAGAAAATTTTACTCATATTAACAATTTTAATGATTTCATCTTGTAATAAAAAAACAAGTGAAATCCGCTATTATCCATATGAAGAATTTTCAATTGATAAAAGTGTTGAAGTTATTGGTTTAGATTCAACAAAATTAAATTTTAGAGAAATTACTAATAAATTAGAACATCATTATAACAATAATACTCATATGATTGTTCAATTTGATGATGGGAAAATCACTAAAAGAATTTTTCCACATGTGTATGGTAATGGATATTTTAGGATGAAAAATATACTTAAAATAAAATCCGACTCTATTCTAATTGACGATGGATATCCAATTTCGGAATTGAAGAAAATACTAAAAAGGCATTATACAAATAAGGGTGAAATCCCTTACTACTCTGATAATCCATATCAAGCTTCAGTAGAAATTACAATTGACACAAGTAAAACTGGAAAAGATTTAGAACATATATTAAAGAAAGTTACTCGGACTTTTGATGAAATCAAAACTGAAATTCCAGATACAATAAAATTGCATATTTTATTTAGTTATTTCAGACAAACTCCACCTCCGCCACCACCGCCGAAAAATGAATAGAAAATCAACAAACATTCAAAAAAACAAAACGTAAGGCAACAACGGTTATCAAAAATAACGGGTAGCATTTCAAAGAAAATAATTAAATTAACCAACAATTATAACCTAAGCCGACAAGTCCGAGTCCCTACTCCCGCAACTTGTGTTAACCGAGACCGTTGTGCTTCATTATTTAATAAGCGTAATTACATAAAAGTCATATATTTAGGAAAACTAATCTCTAATGATTAAATTTTTCAGAAAGTTCCGACAAAGACTACTAATTGAAAAAAAATTCAGTAGATATCTTATTTATGCTATTGGTGAAATTATACTTTTAGTTATTGGGATTTTAATTGCTTTACAAATAAACAACTACAACGAAAGACGAAAGGATAGAATTAAAGAACAAATTGTACTTAAAAATTTAAAAGAAGATTTTTCAGCTAATCAACAAATAATTGATAGAACCTTAGCTTTACACCAATATCATTTAAATGAACTACATCTTTATCTAAAGCATCTTGGCCCTAATGTGCCTGCTTTAACAGATTCGATCTATAAATTTGATGTCTCTGACTATGGAACTTTAAATTTAATCGACGGTACATTAAAAGCGGTTATCAATTCCAATCTACTTGGAATAATTCAAAATGAACTTCTAAAAAAGAAACTTTCAACTTATCCAAGTTCATATGCTTATTATAAGGAATTTGAAGATGTAAATCGAGATATTGTCATAAATAAGCACCGTGCATTAGGAGAACAATATACATCTATTCTAAGGCTAGATAAATCATTATTAGATATAGCGGAACCACATACATCAGATTTTCTTGGATGGGCTAGAGATCCACAACATCAAAACAATACAGTAAATAGAATTACCATTATAAGAAATAAACTGATTCCAGCACTTATTGAAGTGCAGAAAAAAAATTATGAAATATTAAAACTTTTAGAAAGAGAGATTGAGGATAAATAACGAAAGCACAACAACGGTTATCACAAATAACGGGTTTTATCGAAAAAGTGTAATTTAGTATACTAAGTAAGATAATTCTTAAACCGACAAGTCCGCGTCCCTACTCCCGCAACTTGTGTTAACCGAGACCGTTAGCTGCAAATTAAAAACAAAAAAATGCCAATATTTACAAAAGATAAATTTGCAACAATAGCCGAAAAAAGAGCTGTTTCTAGAGGAAAAAATTTATATTCAATTTTAAATGAAGCAAAATTAGAGCAAAAATCATCAACCAAAATCGGAGTGTTTTTATCCCACTCGCATAAAGATCAAAACTTGATAAAGGAAGCGATTGCTTTTTTTAAAGGAATAAATATTTCTGTTTACGTAGATTGGATGGATGAAGGGATGCCAGAGAAGACAAGTGGTGAGACGGCTTCAAAAATTAAATCCAAAATAATATTAAATGATAAATTTATTCTCTTAGCAACCAACGATGCTGTAATGTCTAAATGGTGTAATTGGGAGCTTGGAATTGGCGACACTTTCAATTTTTCAAAGGATAATCTTGCGATTTTACCTCTTGCAGAGAATAGCGGTACTTGGTATGGTAATGAATATTTACAGATATATCCAAGAATTGAATCTGTAACACAAAATGGAAATGAAATTTATGATAACATTTTTAGATTAAAATATCCAAATGGTACAGAAAAATGGTTACACGAATGGATTAAAGAATAATTAAATGGAAAATAAAAGAAAACATTTAGAATTTATTCAACTTGTAATTACTAGAATGAATGTTAATTCATTCTTTTTAAAAGGTTGGTCAGTAACTTTAGTTGCAGCTTTATTCGCATTTGCTGCTAAAGATTCTGATATAAATTATGTTATAATTACATATATATCTACACCAATATTTTGGTTACTTGACGCATACTATTTGAGCTTAGAAAGACAATACCGTGGCCTGTATAATTCTGTAAAAAATAAACATGAAGACAATATCGATTTCGATATGAATGCAAAGCCATTCGACAAAGGTAAGGACTCTTGGTTGTCTTCCATATTCTCGATAACTCTCTTATTTTTTTACGGTGGCTTAACAGCAATTACACTTATAATTATGTTAGTAATAAATTAAAATGGCAAAAAGAGTGTTTTTTAGTTTTCATTACGATGATGTTAAATCTTTCAGAGCCAATGTTGTAAGACAACATTGGCTAACTAAACCCAATCGAGAGATTGCTGGATTTTTCGATGCTTCTATTTGGGAGAAAGTCAAGAAAGAGGGTTTTATTGCTCTAAAAAGAATGATAAATAATGCTCTTAAAAACACAACAAACACTTGTGTGTTGATTGGAACAGAAACTCATATAAGACCTTGGGTAAGGTATGAGATTTTTAAATCATTTATTAAAGGAAATCATATAATTGGCGTTCATGTTAATGGTATAAAAGATAAATTAAAGCAAACAAAAAATTTAGGAAAAAATCCATTTGACTATTTAGGTTATAAATTTAATGACTTAGGCACACATATCACTTTATACGAAAAAACAGATAACAAATGGATAGAGTATTCCTCAGTTGAAAACAAATCAACTTTTAAATTAAAAAGAAGCATTGTAGCTAAAGGAGGAAAGTTTGTTAAATTCTCTGAAAAATATAAAATTTACAAATGGAATAAGGATAAAGGATATGATAAGTTTGGTGATTGGATAAATTAATCTGCAGCTAACATCGGTTAAGCGCAAATAGCGGGCAATTAGGTGATAAGTGCTATTTTAGACACCAAGTAAAAAACAACTAAGCCGACAAGTTTGCGTCCCTACTCCACGCTACTTGCCTTAACCAAGACCGTTATATGCTATTGCTCCGCACAATTTTAGCTACTAAGAACAATGATTCTTCTAATCCGACAAGTATGTGCATGTAAGCCTTCATCTGACAAATCCGAAGTAAGAACTTTTAGTAAATCGATACCTTACAAAATTCAGATCCGAAATGAGGTTTTACATTTATCGTTCAATAGAAATTTCATGGGAAAGAACGCTGACATTTAATTGAATATTTACGCTAAAGAAGTTTCAATTGAAACTGGAAAAAAATTAAAGTGCGGCAAACTGGAGTTTTCAACGGATCGCTAAAACAACGACGGACGCTCACTCTTGCGCAATGATTTTAGTTAAGATGATGATTAGAGATTTAAAATTTGGATGTTCCCGACAGCGGCAAATCTCCCGTTCTTACTCGGACGTATCGCAACAGCATATAACAACGAATATTCGCAATTGTGGCCATTTGAAATAAAATAGTATTTTTAGAATCCAACAAACAAAAACCTAAGCCGACAAATCCGAATACGTACAACCGCAACTGACGATTATTCGAGACCGTTAGCTGTAATATTCAAACAAGATCACAGAAATATGAAATTAACTTTAATATGTATTATCCTGACTTATGTTGTAAGCGGATTTTCTCAGGAAAAAGAAAGTTTCAAATTAAATTTATCCTATACCGGGTTCAAAAATTATAACATAGTGATAAATAATTATGATGAAAATGTAATGATGATTGTTAGTAAACCTCATGCTACTAATTTTTCAAAAGAAAGTGACGTTGTGGAAATCCGTAGATTGCTAGAAATTAGATCGGAAAAATCAATTAAAAAAACGTCCAAAATTATTGAAAATAATACAGAGTATAATAGAGATACATTAATAATTCCTAATGGAAATCCTGTAATAAACTACGTTAACGATCTGATCGATAATTGGAACAAAATAGAAAATAATTCAAAAGTTAATCCAGATAAAAGATTGATAATAGATGGCTATTCTTTAACATTATCTTTGATGAAAAATCAACATAATTCTGGAGATATTTACGCAAGATCTCCCACTAAAGAATCCCATCCAGAAATTTTTGAATTGATCTCAGAACTTGAAAAATATTATAAAAAAGAATCAAAAAAACCAGTTATAAACTAGAATACTACAGCTAACAAAGAACTAAGGTAAAATCCAAGCACTTTTAGCTAATTTCGACATATAGTTTTCCTGATAACAGGTTCCTGATTTAGCAATTGCAAATGCTTGCTTTAGTAGTTTATTACATACTGCTATCAATGCTAGCTTCTTGCTTTTCCCCTTCTCTACTATACGCTCATAGAGTTCCCTGCAAGCCTTATTGGTCCTACTGGCAGTGAAACTACACATGAATAATAAATTCCGAAGTTTTCGATTCCCTACTTTACTGATTCTACTTCTTCCTCTTACACTGGTTCCGGACTGTCTGATCGTTGGCGTTAGCCCACTATAACAACAAAGCTGCCTGGCATTCTCAAAACTGGTAAATCCATCTGTGAGTACAATCAACAGCATCGCGGTCTTCTTTCCCATTCCAGGTATACTGGTCAAGTTTTCCAATTGATCCTTCTGTGTTTCTCTAATTAAAAATTCCAGCTTGGTTTCAATCTGGGTCAGTTCTTTCTCTATTTGCTTTAGCATTCGATTTAAAGAACGACTCACTGCTTTTGATGGGGTGCCTAATGCTTTCTCTCCGTGTATTTTATTCTTAACCGCAGTTCGCTGCTTCATGTAAAGATCCTGAAGACTCAAGAGTTGCAAACATTCCGCCTGAATTGCGTTTCTAGCAGTGTACAATGGGACTTCGTTCGCCTGAGCATAATCACAGATCGCTTTAGCATCGCTCTTATCAGTCTTAACCTTGGAAAGCTTCATTTGAATAAAACGCTTTACTGAAAGTGGATTCACAACCGATACCTTTATTCCTTTCTCATAGAGGTGCTGAGCCAGCCGGTAATGATAGTAACCGGTCGCTTCCATAACAATCAAGCTATCCCTTTGAATAGCTTTCAAAAAGCTCTTAAATCCTTTTGAATCATTTGAGAACTGATCATGGCTGCCATTCTGATCAACTACATCAAAGAAAGATTTGCTAATGTCTACTCCGTAAAAATGTTTAATTTTATCCATAACAGTTTTTTTTGGAAAGAACAGCTACTTTGGTTTTCATCGACTTTAAAACGAGATCCAGGTCTCACAGAACTAAACGAAATTAAAGTAGTAAAGAGAGGGGATTATCATTGTTGACGGAATCTCAAGTTCCCACGGTTCATATAATCTTATTCCTCTCTTTGGTTCTTTCTGATTTATATCAAAATTTAGAGAAATTAAACTTAAGACGGTTAATCGCCAATAAGCGGCACCTTTAGTAAGAAATTAATTAACTTGATCAACAAACCAATACTAAGCCGAAAAATCCGCGTCCCCTACTCCGCCAACTGGCGATAACCGAAACCGTTAGTTGCAAGTTTTAAACAAAACTGAATTCAGTATTTATGCAAAGAAGAATTGAAGTAATTAACCCTTGTGATCAAGCCTGGCAATCAATGAGACGCCTTGGTGGAAATAAATTTTGTGATAAATGTCAAAAAGAAGTTATTGATTTCACTGGATACAGTAAGAATGAAATTTTTGAAAAAATTGAAAAAAATGGAGAGGTATGTGGAAAATTACATCCGTCCCATTTAGAAAACAAAATTGAGTCAAATCAATTAGGCACTCAATACTTCTCCAAATTTGCTTTTTTCATAGGTCTTAGTTCTATAATTGGTTTGAACGAGCCAGTAACTGCTAATTCAACTAAACCGACATTTGAGCAAACGGATAGAACGGAATGGAAAAGTGTATTACCTATTAAGAAGGTTAAAGATTCAATTACAGTTAGAGGGAAAGTTACTGATGCAGACGGCCAAGCAATACCTGGAACCAATGTCATTATCAAAGATTCAAGGATTGGAACACAAACTAACTTAGAGGGAGAATTCAATTTGAAAATTCCCGCTGAAAAACTAGGAGAAAAAAAATTTCCTCATTTTCTCTTTTGTCGGTTTTGAAATGAAAGAGATAAGGTTCTTTAGAAATAATAAGTTTTTCAACATACAATTGATCGAAGACAATACACCATTAGGTGGAATTACAATAGTTCAAAAGCGTAACGTTTTCGATAAGGTGGGATATTTTTTTCATAACTTATTTTCGAACCATAAAACCTGCAACTAACAACGGTTAATCGCCAATAACCGGCACCACTAGAAAGAAAATAATTAACTTGACCAACATAACAATACTAAGCCGACAAATCCGTGTCCCGCACTCCGCCAACTTGCGATAACCGTAACCGTTAGGCGTAATAATTCAACATGGCAATTACAACAATGTACATGAAAAATTATCAAGTATTAATATTACTTCTGTTCTGCTCAACTATTTCGAAAGGACAAGAACTACATACTTCACAAGACAGTATTAGAACATTTTTCGGAGAATTAATTCAAACAATGAAAGATGGGTATGTTTATAAGGATGAAGTTAATTGGAAAGATGTTGAAACTGAATTGAATGGGAACCTGAATGAATATTCAGATTTTAGTTCCTCTTTAAAAGAAATACCACTTCTATTTGATCTCACGAAAGCTGATCATTCTACTTTATATTATAAAGAATTACAAATTTCTGGTAATTTTAAAACTCCTTCAATCAATGACTTTAGTGAACAATGGGCGAAAAAATATAAAACTAATCCAGGTTTTGAAGTAAAACTTATCGGTAATAACTACGGTTATATTTTGATGCCTGGAATAACAGATGTAAATTCTCCAAAAAGTATCAGAAGATTAGCGCAACAAATGTATGATGAGATTAATAATTTAAAGTCTCAGAAAGATGTAAAAGGTTGGATAATTGATCTTCGTTTTAATACTGGTGGTAATTGTGAACCTATGCTATTAGCATTTTACGATTTTCTAGGAGATAATGATATCTGGGGTGTGCTTGGGAAAGATCGTCGGTTACAATCAATGATTTCATTAAACAATGGTAAGTATAACTATGACGGCAAGAATCAAGGAAGAATAAAACCAACTGGTGAACTATTAATTAACAGTAAAGTTGCAGTTATAACAAACAATGCTACTGGTAGTTCTGGAGAGATTGTAGCTCTGGCATTTAAACCAAGGTCAAACACTATTTTAATTGGAGAGCCGACAAATGGTAAAACTACCTCAAATGTCAAGGCCAACTTACCATTTGGAGCTTTTATGACTTTGAGTGTAGGTTTAGATTCTGACAGGAATGGTAGATATTATGAAAGAATAATACCCGATATTAATATTACGAAAGAAGATAATTTCGATAATTTACTATTAGACGGTAATATAAGTGAAGCAATAAAATTTATATCAGAACACGAATAACTACGCCTAACATCGGTTGATCGCCAATAAACGGTAGCGTTAGTAAGAAAATAATTAACTTGATCAACCAAAAAATACTAAGCCGACAAATCCGCGTCCCTCACTCCGCCAACTGGCGATAACCGAGACCGTTGTGTGTAATACCAAAGAAAATAATTAAATTAAAATGACACCTGTTTTAGAAGTCTTACTAAAAAACATCAAAATACTTATTGAATCTGCAGATTTAGGTTCTTCAATAAATCATGAAGGTTTAAAAGGTAAAGTCAAGGAAGAGCACCTAAGTGAGTTTTTTTTAAAATATCTACCTCGTAAATGGAACATAGGAAATGGAAAAATTGCTGATGGCAATGGAAGTTTATCTGCTGAAACAGATTTAATTATTTATAATGAAGATTCTCTTCCGAAAGCTATGCTAAGTTCCAATGTTGGGGTTTTTCCAATTGAAAGTTGCAGATATGCTTTTGAAATAAAATCTACTATAAATTCAAAAGAGATAAAAAGCACTATTAGAAAATTTAATTTGCTAAAGAAATTTGATTCTAAAGGTCAAAAACGACCGATTCGAGTTCTTTTCGCATATTCTTCTGATTTGAAGAAAGAGAATGAAATAGAACGACTAAAAAAATATGACTCTGAATTTCATACTAATCCAGCAATTGATGTTTTATTAGTTATTGGTAAAGGTTATTGGAGTCATACGAAAAGGAATTATGAATTCGTAGAATCAGGACAATTAGCAACATCTTCATTTTATTATGAGTCTATTTCACGACAAAATAATTTCGAGATTGCTCTGTTATTATCTGCAATGTTAAATACTTTAAGCCCTGAATTACCACATTTTTCTAATTATTTAAATGAATTCAAGGATTATAACGCATTAACTGTTGCGCAAGAAGTTATCACTAATGTAGAAGAAAATCTTAAAAAAAAATCTAGTAAGGACAAAGAAAAATTAATTGTTCGCTATCAAATTTTCGAATACAAAAATAAATACTATTGGCTTAAGAGGCCTAAGAAAATTGATTTAATATTTGATGGAAAAAATCAAAAATTCACTGAACCTGTAATTGAGATTGATATTATTAATGATGGAGAACGAAATATATATCGAAAATATTGAGGTTCTAACATCTAAGCAATTAGTATTCTTCTTTCCAATATCCAATCTATATGGCTTTGTGGAATTCCCACTATGCATAAAACCCAACGAGGTTTACAAAGTTGGAAGTAAATTTATTTGCTTTCCTAAAAGGACTGATGGAAAAGCTGGAGGAAATCTATATATGGAAAAAGGAGGAACTTATTTTTGGGAGCATCATTATAAGTTTACAAACACAATGCTAGATATATTTGGAGTAATAAGAATAAAAACAAGTTCGAATCAAACATTTTTCTCTGATGAAATCAATTTTTCACAATTAATAAAAAATGAGAAATATAGCCATCTTGATTTTATGTTAGAAAATGTTGGGCCAATTACGGATGAAATAACCGGTAATCAAGGTATGAAAATTAGAAAAGGTGCACTTCGTTACATATATCAAAATGAAGTAAGAATATTAAAAGGAAAGCGATAAGGTACTACACACAACAAAGAACTAAGGTAAAATCCAAGCACTTTTAAGCTAATTTCGACATATAGTTTTCCTGATAACAGGTTCCTGATTTAGCAATTGCAAATGCTTGCTTTAGTAGTTTATTACATACTGCTATCAATGCTAGCTTCTTGCTTTTCCC